>REEJ01000271.1 GCA_007695125.1 Trueperaceae bacterium
CTCCGGTCACTTCGTCAAGATGATCCACAACGGCATCGAGTACGGCGACATGCAGTTGATCGCCGAGGCCTACCAACTCCTGCGCGAGGGTCTCGGGCTGGAGCCCGAGGTCTTGAAGGACGTGTTCACGCGCTGGAACGAGGGCGTGCTCGACAGCTACCTGATCGAGATCACGCGCGACATCCTCGGCACGTTCGACGAGGACGGCAACCTGGTGCTCGACCTGATCCTGGACCGCGCGGGCCAGAAGGGCACCGGTCGCTGGACCGCCGTGGGCGCCCTCGAGGCTGGGCAGCCCGTCACGCTGATCACCGAGGCGGTGTTCGCGCGCTCGCTCTCGGCGCTGAAGGACCAGCGCGAGCGGGCGGCGGCCGTCCTCAGCGGGCCCTCCGGGCGGCTCGAGGGGGTCGAGCGCGAGCGCTTCATCGTCGACCTCGAGCAGGCGCTCTACGCCAGCAAGATCGTCAGCTACGCGCAGGGCTACATGCTCATGCGGGCCGTCGCCGCAGAGCGCGAGTGGTCGATCGACCTGGGCGCCACCGCGCGCATCTGGCGCGGCGGCTGCATCATCCGCTCACGCTTCCTGAACGACATCACCGAGGCCTACGCCGCCGACCCGGCGCTCGAGAACCTCATGCTCGCCCCCTTCTTCGCCGAGGCGCTGGCCGAGGCCGACGCCGCCTGGCGGCGCGTGATCGCCGGCGCCGTCACGGCCGGTATCCCCGTGCCCGCCATGAGCGCAGCGCTGGCGTTCTTCGACGGCTACCGCAGCGCCCGGCTCCCCGCCAACTTGCTCCAGGCTCAGCGCGACTACTTCGGCGCGCACACCTACGAGCGCGTCGACAAGCCGCGCGGCCAGTTCTTCCACACCGACTGGATCGGCAGCGGCGGTGGGGTGACGTCACAGAGTTACGACGCGTAGGGGGTCGGTGTCGTTGCCGTCGTGGTGTCGACGCGAGCTGCGATCGGTAAGCGCAGCGTGGCCTCGAGGCCGCTGCCCGTGTTGCGAACCTCGAGCTCACCGTCGAGGGCGCGGGCGATGACGTCGACCAGCGAGAGGCCGAGGCCCAAGCCGCTGGCGCTGCTCGTGCTCGGCCGGTAGAACGGCTCGACGAGGCGAGCGATCTCGTCGTCCGGTACACCGGGCCCTTGGTCTCGGACCCGAACGGTCAGCGCAGCGCCTTGGACGTGGGCCGCGATCGACACCCGGCCCTCGCTGTGGACCAGCGCGTTGTCGACGAGGTTGAGCACGGCCTGGCGCAGGATGCCGGCGTCGGTCACCGTGGCGTTCGCTGCGACGCTCGTGACGGCGAGCCGGTCGCGCTCGTGCGCTGGTCGCGAGGCGACGACCTCACCGATCACGTGCGCGAGTGGGGTAGAGGACTGGTCTCGCTCTGCGGCGTGAGCGAGCGACTGGAGCGCCTCCATGACGGTCTCCATACGCCGGACGTTTCGTTCCAAGATCGTGGCGATGCGTTCCGGGGGGATGGCCGCCGACCGCAGTCGCTCGACCTGAAGCTTGATGGCGCTGACCGGTGTGCGGAGTTCGTGTGACGCGTAGCGCGTGAACGTACGCTCGCGTTCGATCGAGCGCTCGACGGTCTCGCGCAACAGGTCGGTGGCGCGCTCGAGTCGCACGACGGGATCACCCCCCACGACGCGCGGGACGGTCGACGCGTAGCGGGTGACCACGCCTTCGACTGCGTCCGCCACGGGCTCGAGCGACCGGTCGGTGCGCGACGCGATCCAGCGGGCGGCCAGCAGCGCCACCACGAGGAACAAGGGAAGGTCGAGCAGGTCGAGGACGAGGGGATCGCTCGTGAGCGCCTCGAGCGCGGCGCGCTCGATGGCGACCTCGACACCGACACCCGCGCCACCGTGATCGGGTACGACGACGATGGTCCGGACGTCCCAATCCCGCGGTCGCGCGTCCGGTGGCCACGGCTCGAGCGACGACCCGGATGGTCGCGTCCAGGCCTCACGACCGTCCGCCGAGAAGGTGCGACCCTGCAGCGTACCGGGACCGTTCGCCGAGGCGCGAGCGACCGCTGCGTCGGCCGCGCGCGTCGCGCGCTCTGCCATGGCGACCTCGCGCTGTGTCGTGATCCGATCGACGACCACGTCGGTCGCCGCCTCGATGGCGACGGTGACGAGGATGGCTACGACGACCCCGATCGAGACCGTACGCCGAACGCTCACGGCGGACCCAACCGGTAGCCGCCTTGGCGCGTGACGACGACGTCCTCGTGGAGCTTTCGTCTCAGATGACCCACGTACACGCGGACGATGGCGGGACCCGAGGTCGCCGAGGGGAAGACGCGATCGGCCAACTCCTCGGCCGGGAAGACGCGCTCAGGGTCGTGGACGAGGAGTTCCAGGAGCGAGAACTCGCGGTCGCTCAGGTCGACCGAGCGCCCTCGCCAGCGCACGGCTCGACCGGCGAGGTCGACCTCGAGGTCGCCATGTCGTGCGACGGCCCGTCTGAGTCCGAGGTCCCGCCGTAACAGCGCCCGCACGCGAGCGACGAGTTCGTCCAGACTGAACGGCTTCACCAGGTAGTCGTCGCCACCGAGATCGAGTCCGCGGATGCGGTCGCCGACGGTGTCCCGAGCGCTGAGGAAGAGGATCCCGCCCTCGAAGCCGGCGTCGCGCAGGGCGGCGGCCACGCCGAAGCCGGCCGCGTCGTCGCGCCCGATCATGATGTCGAGCACCGCCAGGTCGAACGGAACTTCGGACATCGAGGTGAGCGCAGCGTTGGGGGTCGTGACGTGGACGACGTCGTACCGCTCTAGCACAAGGCGCTCGACCACGGCTTCAGCGATGTCGTCGTCGTCTTCGAGGTACAGGATGCGCACGGGCTCCTCCCCGTCGATGGTACTGCCGGGCGGTCCGATGCGCGCCCTGCATCGCCCACCACCGAGGAACACGCCGGGACTTATGTCCCGTTTACGACACCTCGGTACGGTGAGGACGTCCATTGCCCAGTACGTGAGGGGCTGCTGCGCTCCGAGCGGCCGCACGACCTCGCGGGACCAGGAGGTTCACCATCGATCGCAATGATGCACGAGAACGAGGCTTCGGGAGAACGTTCCAAGCGCTCATCTCCGCCGTGCTCTTGGCGGGCGTCGCGCTCGCCAACCCGATCGTCATCGGGGTGATCGTTCCCGATGCCGACGAAGCGACCGACGAGCTGACGGCTGCCGTCGCCCGTGCGGCCGAGCACGGCGCCGCGATGGCCGAGGAGGAGCACGTCTTCAACGCCGAGTTGTTCGGTTTCGACTTCGCCGTCGTCCTCGAGAGGGCGACAGGAGCCGACGCCGTCGTTGCGGCGGCAGAACGCATGGTCGCCGAGGAGGACGCGCTCGCCATCGCCGGCGGGGTGTCGTTCGCCGAGGCGTCGGCGCTCGCGGCATGGTCCGCCGAGCGCGGCATCCCGTACTTCAACACCGGATCGCCCGACGATCGGCTGCGCCACGGCCTGTGCGAGGCGACGAGCTTCCACATCGAACCGAGTGCGGCGATGTACGTCGACGCGCTGGCGGGCTGGTACGTCCGGTCGGGGTTCCGCAACTGGTTCTTCGTCATCGGCGACGACCAAGCGTCCGCCGACCAGTACGAGCGGACGCTGTGGTCGCTGCGCGAGCGGCACTTCGGTGCCCGCGAGGCTGGGCGCGTCGGTTTCGACGGCGACGTCGATGCCGTCGTCTCGGCCGTGCAGCGCGCCAACACCGATCTGGTCCTCTTGTACGTCCGTCCCGACGACCAGGTGCGCCTGCTCGAGGCGCTCGACGAGGCCGACGTGCAAGTCCTGGTCGCCGGCTTCCCGTACCCGGCGGCGCAGACACGGACCTTCTTCGCCGCGTCGCGAGCGGCTGCGCCCCGGCTCGGCGTCGACCAGCGAGCGACGGCGTGGGAGGCGACGCTCGACGCGTATGGCGCGCGTGAGATCAACGCCCGCTACCTGGCCATGTTCGACGAGCCGATGGAAAGCACCGCGTGGGCGACCTACATGGCCGTGAAGGTCGTGTTCGAGGCGGCCACGCTCGGCGGTGACGCGAGCCCCGAGGGCGTGATGGCGTACATCGCCGGTCCGCAGGGTGTCTTCGACATCTGGAAGGGGATCGGCGTGTCGTTCCGATCCTGGGACCACCAGCTACGCCAATCGCTCTACTTGATCGACATCAGCGCCGAGCGCGAGGACCCGTTCTCGATGGTGTCGCTCGTCGGCGAGCTCCCCGCCATCTACATGCCCGGCACCGACCCCGTCGAGCGGCTCGACCAGCTCGGCGACCTGCGTGATCGCACCCGTTGCGCGTTCTGAAGCGCCCGACGGCCAACGAGGAGGAACGACCACCCATGAACATCGCCCCAGTCCAACACCAACGACACGCACGTACGCGAACGCGTGGCATCGGCCTCGTGGCCAGGACCGTGCTGCTGTTCGCGGCGCTCGCGTTCGCTCTGGCACTCGGAACGACCGCTGCCCAGGACGACGATCGCTTCTTCGTCTACATCTCCAACGAGTACAGCGCCGACATCTCCGTGATCGACTCGTCAACCGATACCGTCGTCGCGACGATCGACATCACCGGTCGGCCGGGCGAGGTGCGTCCCCGCGGCATGGCCGTGAGCCCCGACGGTCGCTACATCTACGTCTCGGTGTCGGACTTCATGCCGACCGTCGAGACCAACGAGGACACGATCACCGTCATCGACGTGTTGACGAACGAGGTCGTGAACCGGATCGCCGCTGGCGGCAACCCCGAACGCGTGGCCGCCACGCCAGACGGCACCGAGGTGTGGGCAGCGCTCGAGGCGATCGCGCAGGGCGGCGGATGGAACGTCGAGACGGGCGAGGAGATCGCCACCTTCCGCGTCGGCATCGAGGCAGAAGGCGTCGACGTCAGCCCGGACGGTCGCTGGGTGTACATCTCGGCCGAGACCACCCACACGGTGACGGTGTTCGACCGGGAGAACCTCGAGGTCGTGAAGCACGTCCTCGTCGGGAACCGTCCGCGCGAGGTGCGCTTCGCACACGACGGGTCCGTCGCGTACGTGTCGGGCGAGGTCGGCGGCAACGTCACCGTGATCGAGACGGAAGACCACACCGTGATCGCCACGATCGACCTGGGCCTCGACTCGCGCCCGGTCGAGATGGCCGTCGATCCGGTACGCGATCGTCTGTACGTCGTCGGGGGCGGCACGAGTGCGGTGTACGTCATCGACACGACCACCTACGAGCTGATCGAGACGATCCGCGAAGGCATGGGCCGGCGACCGTGGGGCATCGCCATCACGCCGGACGGCCGCAAGATCTACACGGCGGACGGTCTCTCCGACAGCTCCACGGTCATCGACGCCGAGACCCTAACGGTCATCGGCCAAATCCAGACGGGTCGCGGCAGCCACTCCGCGACGGTTGGGGTGATCCCACGTGAAGATTGACCCTCGCCTCGCGCTCCGCTCGCTCGTCGCGAGCATCGTCCTGGTCGTCGGCTCCGCCGCCGTGGCGCAGCCGGCCACGCCCTTCTTCGACGACACGATGGCTGTGAGCCACGCGTTCGGCTTGGAACTCATCTCCTCGCGCCTGAACGCCGTCGAGGCGTTGGACGGCGACTACGGCGGTTACGGCGGGCAGATCACCAAGCTCGTGAGCCGCGACATCCGCCGCTTCGAGGGGTCGCTCACTGCGGCCGATCCGGCACTCGCGGCCGAGCTCCGTGACGCCCTCCAAGCGGTCGTCGACGACGTCGTCGCGGGGAACGACGCGAGCGCGTCGGTCGCTGCTGCTCGGGCCGTGCACGCCCGCGCGTACGACACGCTGATCGACGCCGACACGCGCACCCTCGCGTTCACGGCGATGGTCCTCGCGGACCTGCTGCTGCAAGACGACGGCGTGGCCGAGGCCTACGAGGACGCGGCCGAGGACGACCTGTGGGAGTTCCCGAGCGGGTACGGCGCCCTGGTCCAGGTCAAGGCGATCTGGAACGAGCGCGTCGCCGAACACGCCAGCGCGTCGCAGGTCGAGGACATGGAGGAGATGTTCGCGTTCCTCGACACGGTCGTGTACCCCAGCGTCCGTCCGCCGCCGGCGATCACCGGCGACCCCGAAGAGGCCGAGGGCGCGACGCAGCGCATGACCGGCATCCTCGAGAGCCTCGCGAACGCCGACCTGTACCCGAGCCGCGACCTCGGCCGCCTGGCTGGGTCGTTGGCCGACACGCTGGCTCCGGCATGCGACGCGTACGCCGCCGGCGACGACCTCACCGGCGTCGAGGGCGTGTACGCGGTCCGCAACCCGTACCGCAAGCACCTGCGTCGCTTGCTCGACCTGATCGCCCCCGAGATCCACGAGCCCGCCGCGGCGTTGCTCGACGAGCTCATCTCCACCGATCCGCCGGCGGACAAGGCTGCTGCGTGCCTCGAGCTGCACGAGTTGCTCGTGGAGGCGCGCGGCATCCTGTGATCGAGTGACCCGTGACGCCCACGCCCAATGGCCGCGGCGGCACGGAGCGCTCCCTGATGCCGTAGCATCGTGGCCATGACATCACCAGCCAGAGGGGCCGACCGACCGGTCGGCCCCGCCATCGTCGCCGACGGGCTCGTACGCACGTACGGCGACGTGCGCGCCGTCGATGGGATCTCGTTCAGCGTCGAGCGCGGGGAGTTCTTCGCCCTGCTCGGCCCGAACGGCGCGGGCAAGTCGACCACGCTCCACATGCTCACCACGTTGCTGCCACCGAGCGCAGGCCACGCCCGCGTGATGGGCTTCGACGTGGTCCGGGAACAGGCCGAGGTGCGCCGCACGCTCGGAATGGTGTTCCAGGACCCGGCCCTCGACGACCGACTCACGGCACGCGAGAACCTCGAGATCCACGCCGTGCTCTACGGCATGCCGCGCGCCGGCCGCCGCGACGAGATCGCCCGGTCGCTCGCCTGGGCATCGCTCGCCGAGGTCGGCGACCGACGCGTGCGTACGTTCTCCGGCGGTATGAAGCGTCGCCTCGAGGTCGCTCGAGCGTTGATGCACGGTCCGCGCGTCTTGTTCCTCGACGAGCCGACGCTCGGTCTCGATCCGCAGGGAAGGCGGAACCTGTGGGAGCACATCGCTCGGTTGCGTCAGGAGGGCATGACGGTGCTCATGACGACCCACAACCTGCCCGAGGCCGAGGCCTGCGATCGCGTTGGGATCATCGATCATGGCGCCCTCGTGGCGATCGGTGCCCCGAAGGAGCTCGTGGCGACGCACGCCCCGGAAGGTGGTGACCTCGAGGACGTGTTCATCGCGTTGACGGGGCACCAACTCCGCGACGAAGCGGCGACGGCCCGCGACCTGATGATGCAGTTCGCCAAGCAGGGCGGGGAGCACACGCGATGAGGGCCGGACCACCGGTCATCGGCCGCTTCGGGCTCGCGCCAGCGGTCATCGGCGTGATGTACAAGCGTGAGATGCTGCGCTACGGCCGCGATCGCTCCCAGATCTTCGGTGCGATCTCACGAACGATCCTGTGGCTCTTGATCCTCGGGTTCGGCCTCGGCGCGGCGCTGCGCGAGATCGAGGGCTACACGTACGCCCAGTACATCCTGCCCGGCGTGATCACGCTGAACGTGCTGTTCGCATCGCTCCAGAGCGCTGTCGCGATCGTGTGGGACCGCGAGGTCGGGCTCCTGCGCGAGGTGATGGTGTCCCCGGCACCGATCCTGTCCGTGACGCTCGGCAAGCTCTTGGGAGGCGCCACGATCGCCGTCGTGCAGGGCTCCATTCCGCTGTTGGTCGCTCCATTCATCGGCGTGACGCTCACGCCGCTGAACGTGCTGATGGCGTGGGTCGTCATCTTCTTCATGGGTCTCACCCTGACCGCCCTCGGCGTCATCCTCGCATCGCGCCTCAAGACGTTCGAGGGGTTCGGCGCGATCTCGAACGGCGTGATCCAACCGCTGTACTTCCTGTCGGGATCGATCTTCCCGCTGCGCGGCGTGATCGGCGGCGTCGGCTTCTTGCAGATCCCCGAACACCTGCGAGACGAGCTTCGAAGGCTCGGCATCTACACCATCGGCGGCGGCTGGTTCGTGGAGCTGCCGATCTGGATCCAGGCGCTGGTCTACGCGAACCCCGTGAGCTACCAGCTCGACCTGTTGCGCTACGTGCTGCTGGGGTTCCAGCAGCTGCCGCTCGTCGCCGACGTGTTGGTGACGTTCGCGTTGCCGTTCGTGGCAACGTTCGTCGCCGCGGCGGCGATGCGGCGGATGATGCGGCAGCGGTGAGCATCCGGTACGGGACAAACGACCCTTGCGTTTCCATCGCGGATCGCTGTCCCTGTGTACTCGCGATCGCGTGCCCGGCTGCCGAACGGCCGAGGAAGCGCGTATTCTGAACGAGGTCGAGATCACACGAACCCACGCGCTGGATGTCGCCATCGTTGGCGCGGCACTACGGTGCCAAGTGCTCGATGTGTCCACCGGCGTGAAGGCCGAGAGCGCCGCCGGGATCGTACGCGATGTCACCGAGGAGGCACTTACGTGTTGCAGTTGGTCCGTTCGAACCGAGGTGTGAGCGTGCTCGCACTCGGTATCTTCCTCGCTCTCTCCCTGTCTCTCGTAGGTGCGCTCGCACAAGGCGGGCCAGCCACGGTCGGCGTCGACGAATCCGACGTGTACGGCGCGTACCTCGTCGACGGCGGCGGGATGAGCCTGTACCTGTTCCTCGACGACTCGCCGGGCGAGAGCGCCTGTTACGACGCGTGCGCCTCGGCGTGGCCGCCGCTCCTGACCGAGGGCGACGTCATCGCGGCCGAGGGCGTCGACGCGTCGCTCCTCGGCACCACGGAGCGAACCGATGGCACGGTGCAGGTCACGTACGGTGGTTGGCCGCTGTACACGTTCGTTCGAGACGATGCAGCCGGTGACGTAGTGGGCCAGGGCGTCAACGACGTGTGGTACCTCGTCGACCCGTCAGGGGAAGGCATCGGCATCGCGGCGTCCGAAGACGAAGGCGCGACGTTCGCGGCCTTCATGGATCTCGGCGCCCGCGTGTACTCCCGTCACTGCGCCGTGTGTCATGGCGACGAGGGGAACCAAGCACTCGCTTCGCATACGGCGATCCTCGACGGTTACCGTCGTCTGAACGACGCCAGCCGCACGGTGCGAGCGATCGTGAACGGCCGAGGCTACATGCCTGCGGCCGGCGCTGATCTCACCGACGAAGAGGTCGCGGCCGTCGCAACCTTCGTCCGCAACTCATGGAGCAACGACCATGGGCTCGTGAGCCTCGAGGAGGTGGAGGCTGTGAGGTAGGCGCACGGCAGCGCGCTGCAAACCTCGTCCGGGGGGGCGATCCGAGCTACCCTGGGCGCCGATTTGCCACGTCCACTCCAGAACACCAGGAGGTCCAACAGGATGAAGTCCATACGCCGTTCGATCATGGCACTCGCCGCCGCCGCTCTCGTCGGTAGCGCGTCGGTCGGTCTCGCGCAGACCATCGACGACCTCAACAACCCACCCCCCGGCGAGTGGCCGCAGCACGGCCGCGATGCAGCTGCGACGCGCTACTCGCCCCTCGACCAGATCAACACGAGCAACGTCGGTGATCTTCGGCTGGCGTGGGCGCGTGACCTCGACTTCCGTCAGACGCATCAGGGCACGCCTACGGCGTGGGGCGGCCTTTTGTACGTGAACACCGAGGAAGGCGTCGTCGCCTTCGACGGTGCCACGGGCGACCTCGTGTGGGAGTTCGTCGAGGAGCCGGAGTTCGCCTCGCCGTTCGCGCCCGCGCCGCGAGGCGGTCCCGTCGTGTACGACGGCAAGGTCATCTTCAACCTCCGCAACGGACCGACCGTCGCTGTCGACGCTCGTACCGGTGAGGAGGTCTGGCGCACGCAGACCGTTCGCCCGGAACTCGAGGAGGGCTACACCAGCAGCCCGATCTTCGCGGACGGGAAGATCGTGCTGGGACCGACTGGTGCGGACTTCGGCGGTGCACCTGGTCGCGTGGTCGCACTCGACGTCGAAGACGGTGAACTGCTGTGGACCTTCGACGTCGTTCCGATGTCGCCCGACGATCCCGCGTACGCCAGCTGGACCAACCCCCCGTCGTGGGACGACGGCATCGGTGGCGGCTCGCCGTGGAACGTCGGCGCGTACGACCACGTGACGCGTACGGTGGTGTACGGGACCGGCCAACCGACCCCGTGGGATCGTATCGACCCTCGTCGCGCCAACGAAGGTGAGCCGACGGACGATCTCTACACCGCTAGCTTCGTCGGCATCGACGTCGACACCGGTGCGCTGCGCTGGTACCGACAGATCGTTCCTGGCGACGAGTGGGACATGGACCAGCACACCGTCCCGATGTTCGCCAACGTCACGATCGATGGTGAGGACACGCGGGTCGCACTCCTGGCCACCACAAGCGGCTACATCTTGGTCGTTGACGCCATGTCGGGCGAGCTCCTGCGCTGGCACCAGGGTGCCGAAGAGGTCACCCTCCACCTTGGGTTCGACGATGACGATCGTGCCATCATCAACCCGGATGCACGCTTCGAGGAAGAGGGCGTCTTCTTCCGCATGTGCCCCGGCCTGCGTTGGGCGCACATCGCCCCCGGCGCCTTCAGCCCCGACACCGGTCTCTGGTACCGCCCGAACCAGATGGGCTGCGTGAGCTTCGGCGCCGAGGTCATGCCCGACGACTGGGAGCCTGGCGAGCGCGCGTACTACTTCGAGACCGGGCCCGTGGACGACTCCTACTGGTTCGATCGCCTCGGGGCCCTCACGGCCTTCGATCCGGTGACCGGCGAGGTCGTCTGGGAGTTCGCGTACGATTACGGCTACGATGCCGGTCCGGTCGTGACGGGTGGCGGCCTGGTCTTCTCGGCGTTCACCGATCGCAACTTCCGTGCGTTCGATGCGGCGACCGGGGACGTGCTCTGGCAACAGCCTCTCACGGCCGGTTCACGCGCCGGCACGATTACGTACGAGGTCGACGGGAAGCAGTACGTCGCGACGATGACGGGCTTCGCTGCCGCGAGTTCTGCCGTCATCCCCGACTACAACCCGAACGCCGACCTGCCATCCGTGGTGCTCGGCAACGTATCGCTCTTCGTGTTCGCGCTGCCCTGAGCGGTAGCAGACCGACGACCCGCGCGCCATCGCCTTGTGTGCCCCCCCGAAAGCCCCCCGGGCGTGGTGGGCGCCCCCACAAAAACCACCGGTCGCCCCGCGGGTCGTGGTGGACGCCCGATCAACTAGCAGGTTCGTTCGACAAGGAGCGCTCGCATGTCTATCTTGCTTACGATGCTGACCAACGTTCGTGCCTCGGCGCGTCGCACCAACGCCACCGGGTGGTCGTCGCTGGTGGCTCTGGTGGTGCTCCTCGCGTCGAGTTCCACCGCACTCGCGGGCGAACATGACTGGGAGCTGCGCGTGTGCGCCGCCTTCCACAACCCGCCGATGTCTTCGAGCACAGACGGCGGTGTCAACAACGACATCGCAGCCGTCCTCGCCGACGAGCTTGGCGCCAGGCTCACGTTCGAGTGGATCCTGCTAGACCGTGTCGGCGTCCAGCGCAGCCTGCATCGCGGGACGTGCGACGTCGTCATCGGCATCGGTGAGAGCGTGACCGGTGTCGTGAGCAGCGTCCCGTACCTGCGGGTGCCGTACGTCTTCCTCACGCGGAGCGATCGGGGCATCGACATCGAGAGCCTCGACGATCCGGTGCTCCGTGAACTCACGATCGCGACGTACCCGACGGGTCTGCCGAGCGTCTCGCTGGAGAACCGAGGCATCGTCGAGTCCGTCAGGGAGATCTCACCCATCACCACGCCTCAGGGGCTCGATCGGGACACGCCGGTCATCGATGCGGTCGTCGATGGATCGGTCGACGTCGCCATCGTCTACGGTGCCGCGGCTGCTCGGCGTGCCCTCGCTGAACCGGGTCTCCTCACGATCGTTCCCGTCACGCCAGAGCTCGATTTCGGTCCCACGATCCTGCCGTTGTACCGGACCTGGACGATCGGCGTGCGACCGCACGACGTCGACTTCCGTCAACGCCTGAACGTCGCCCTGGCGGCGCGATGGGACGAGATCACGGAGCTGATCGCCGGTTACGGCGTTCCACAGCTGCGCGTGTCGAGACCGCCAACGGCACCGGCCACCGATCCCGGCGTGATCCGCGTCGGGGTCATTGCCCCGTCTCAGACCCGCGAGGCGCACGGTATGGAGCTCATAGGAGAAGCCGCACGTCGGGGTGCGATCCTCGCCGAGAACAGCATCGCGCGTGCCGTCGACCGTGACGACGTCCGCTTCGAGGTGCTCTTCGCCAGCGCGCCGAGCCACGATTCCGCGGTGAGGGCAGCCGAGCGTTTGACGGCGCTACACGGCGTACAGGCCATCGTCGGTGGGTTCGACGACGAGGAGGCGGAAGCCCTGAGCGACCTTGCCGCGGCGCGCGGTGTGGTCTTCTTCAACGTCGGGTCCGGCGCGCCGACGTTACGCGGCTCGTTGTGCCGTCCGACGACGCTACACGTTGCAGCCAGCACCGATATGTACGTCGATGCCATCGTCATCGAGGCCGCGCGTTCGGATGCGTCCGACTGGTTTGTCCTCACCGAAGACGGCCTCGTGCCAGAGGGGTACGACGCCCGAGTGGCCGCAGCGCTCGACCGCTCCGCTCGCGGAGGCAGCGTCGTCGGATCCGCGCGAGTACCAGCGCGCCAGTTCGTGTACTTCGACGTCTTGGATGCGATTCGCGCGTCGGAGGCCGCTGCCGTCCTGGTCGTGCTCGGAACTGAGGCGACCGATCAGTTCCTCGTGCAGTACGAGATGATGGGGCTCGACGCCGTCGTCGCCGTCGTGCCCAACCTCATGTCTCAGACGCGGCCCGTCTTGCTGCGGTACCGCCAAGCGGCGCCGCGTGCGAGCGCCGCACCGCGCCCGGCCGTCTGGGACACGACCCTGACGGAGCACGGCGCCGACGACCTGAACGAGCGCTACACGTCACGCAACGCCGAACCGATGGAAGGGGTGTCGTGGACGACCTACGCGGCGGTGATGTCGGTGTTCCAGGCCACCAAGGTCGGAGCGGCCGCGGACGCTGCCACGATGCTCGCGTACCTGGCCGACGACACGACCGAGCTCGACGTCGCGAAGGGACCTGGCGTTGGCTACCGGTCGTGGAACGGGCAGCTCCGTCAGCCGCTGTACCTCATCGAGGTCGATCCCGAAGCGGCGTGGGGCTCCAGCGTCTCCGCGCGCGTTGCTCTGGCGCGCGTCCTCGAGGTGGTGCCGATGCCACGGAGCGGTAGCGACGTCCGTGAGCGACTTGATCGGCTGGGTGATGACGCCGCGACCAGCGACTGCACGTTCTAGCGGCCGTCCTGTGGCGCGGCCGGGCTTCGTTGCACGGCTGTTGAGCCTGGCCCTGGTGGGTGGGCTCGCCTTCGGACAAACGGCGACGGACCTTGTCGATCCTCCCAGCGCTGCCTGGCCGCAGCACGGCCGTACGCCCGATGGGCAGCGCTTCAGTCCGTTGTCGCACATCGACGTCACGAACGTCGATCGGCTGCGCTTGGTCTGGAGCCAGGAGCTCGGTGAGCCGGCGGGTCACCTCAGTCCCGCGGTGTGGGAGTCGACCCTCGTCGTGTCGATCCCGGACGGTCTCGTCGCGCTCGACGCGGCGACAGGTGAGACGCGGTGGACCTATCGTGCCGAAACGGCGACCGGTGCCGGTGCCGTCGCACTTCCTGAGCGGGCGCCCCGCGGCGCTCCGGTGATCATGCATGGGCGCGTCTACACGGCGTTACGGGATCCGATCGTCGTTGCCGTCGACTTCGTCGATGGCTCTGAGGTGTGGCGCACCGACGTGGGTCTCGAAGGCCTGGCCGAGGGGTTCAGCTCGAACCCGATCGCTGCAGGTGAGTCGATCGTGGTCGGACCGAGCAACGCGGACTTCGGTGCTGCTCCTGGCCGAATCGTCGCCATCGACCCGAACGACGGATCGGTCCGGTGGACGTTCTTCCTCGTGCCGCAAGAAGAGTCCGATCCTGCCCACTCCACGTGGCAGCCGATGGCGCCAACCTGGCGGTGGGGTATCGGGGGAGCGTCGGCGTGGAACGTCGGTGTCTTCGACCCCGTCACCCGGACCGTGCTCTACGGAACGGGTCAGCCGGTACCGTCGGAACGCCTGGACCAGCGCAGGCGCAACGATGGTGACGCCAGCGCCGACCACTACAGCTCGGGGTTCGTCGCGCTCGACGCCGACACTGGTGCGCTGCGCTGGTTCCACCAAGTCGTGCCCGGAGATGAGTGGGAGTACGACCAGCACACCGTACCCGTGGTGGTCGACCTGGAAACCGACGACGGAACGCCGCGCAGAGCCGCGCTGCTCGCGACGACGACAGGGTTCCTCGTGGCTGTCGACATGACCGACGGTGCCATCGTGGACACGCACCAGCTCGCACCGGATTCCAACGTGCACCTCGGCTACGACGCAGGCGGGCGAGCGATCATCGACGCGTCGATGCGTCATCTCGGTGAACGCGAGGCCACGCAGGTGTGCCCGGGCTCGCGCTGGGCGAACGTCGCGCCGGGGGCCTACAGCCCGCTGACCGGTCTTCTGTATCGACCGAACGACACCGTGTGCGAGCGCCAAGGGCTCCGCCCAAGCGTCCACGAGGATGCCGCAGACGATTTCGGCAACGTGTGGATGCACGCGCGACCGCGTCAGGGAGAGGATTACTATGAGCGCTGGGGTGCGCTCAGCGCCATCGACCCCATCAGCGGTGCGGTCGTCTGGGAGTTCGCGAGCGAGTACCCGCACGACGCCGGCGTCCTAGCCACCGCCGGAGGTCTGGTCTTCTCCGTCTTCGCCGACCGGGTGTTCCGAGCGTTCGATGCCGGGACCGGAGCGGTCTTGTTCGAGCAGGTGCTCACGTCACACGGGGACGGGAGCCCGATCACCTACGAAGTCGACGGTACCCAGTACGTTGCCGTCATCGTGGGTCACGCCTCGGGTGTGGAGGGCATACCTGGCACCGGTCTACCGCGATCGGTCAGCGGGCCGGCGGTGCTCTTCGTGTTCGCGCTCGACGGACCGTGACGCACGCCGGTCAGCGAGGGCTTCGTGCGCGTGTGGCGAGGTGGCCGTAGCGGATGAAGAGTGCCGCCATGAGCGCAGCGACCGTGAGCCACAACCAATGGATCGAATCGCCCTGCCACGTCATGCGGATGACGGGTGCGGTGAGTCGCTGCGGCAGCTCGTCCATCGTCACCAACGAGGCACCCACGCTCCGGGCCAGCATGCTCTGGTCGACCGCCGGTGTACGATCGGCCGCGCTGGTCGGCGGCGACACCGTTCGCTCGAGCGGCCGGAGGAAGAACGGCGCATCGGGGCCTCCGTCGATGACGACTCGGAAACCTGCCTCGTTCGCCGGCACGATGAGGCGACCGACGTACCTCCCGGGCGCACGCTCGTGGAGCGTGAGGTTGCGCAACAAGCCCTGCGTTCCTTCGTCCACGACACTGACGCGGGGGGCGAGCGCCGTGACCTGACGCGCATCCTCATCGAGTGCTTCCACGACGAGATGCAGAGACACGCCCTCGTACCACGCGCGCAGCTTGAGTCCGGATCGAGCGACGTCGCTGGCCGCCCAGCGCACGAGTTGGCCCCACAGCGCCTGGTAACGAGCGTCGGCTTGCCACGCGGCGCTCCATGGACCGACGACGTCCGACGTGAACGCAGCACTGCGGCCGGCACCGTAGCGCCATGACGCGAGGAGCGGCACGTCGATTTCGGCGTCGCCGAGGTGCAGATTGGCCGCTGGCTTCAGGGTCGTACGAACGTACCCATCGAGAGGCGGCGTCTCGGCTGGCAGTCCGCCACTGAACGGAGCGCGCGGTTCCGACCAGGACGGTTGGAGGCGCGTCTCCTCGATCGCGGTCGTCGACGCCATCGTCGTCTCTTGCGCCATGATGGCGGGCAGGGCTCGGAAGTCGCGCGTCATGTGCAAGCTGCCGCCACCGAGGTCGGCCAATGCTCGCAGTTGACCTTGGTCGGCCCCATCTCCGATCCCGAGGAAGCTTACCGTGGCACCCAGCGCGCGAATCTCACCGAGCACCCCGGGAAAGTCGCCTGGCTGCGTTATCCCGTCGGTCATGACGATCACGTGCATCGCGCCCGACTCGACCGACCGCAGTAGATCCAGAGCCTCGACCAAGCCCGAGTAGATGTCGGTGCCGCCGCCCGCCCGGATCCGAGCGACCGCCACGTCGAGCGTCGCGCGGTCGACGACGGGCGTCATGGGTGCGATGATCTCGGCACCCGCATCGAACGCCACGATGCCGACGAGGCTCTGTGGGTTGAGGAGATCGAGGGCGCCAATCGTGGCTTCCTGTGCGACGGCGAGTCGTGTTCGATCACCGACGGCAGCCGTCATGCTCCCAGAGCGATCGAGGACGAGCACCATCGCGACCTCCGGTGTCTCGTCGGGGACACGAGAGGACAGCGGGGAGATGGTGTCCAGCGGTGTCAGCATGTAACCACCGGCGCCGAACGACTGACTACCCCCCAGAATGACGAGACCACCGGCTCGATCACGCACCCACGTTTCCAAGAGCTCTTGGTGGAAGGTGTGTACTGCGACGGCTGGAACGTCCGCGAGGACCACGACGTCGTATGTGGAGAGCGCGTCGAGCGTGCCGGGCATTCGGCGCGGAAGATCGACGTGCACGCGTAGCCCTTGCTCCAGCAAGATGGCTCCGACTCCCTCGCCCACGGTGAGGTCGCTGGCCACGACGAGAACGTGCGTCGCGGGTTCGACCCACAGCACGCCACGGTGGTTGGCGGCGGGCGCCTCACCGTCGGATGCACGAGCCCACAGCTCGATGTTGACGGCACCAGGCTCGTCTGGGGCGGTCACGGGGATGTCGAGGCGGGTCGTGCCCGGCGGTGCCGTACCGACGTGTTGTGGCTCGCTTGCGTCGAGCTGCATGCTGACCTCGACCGCCACATCACCATAGTTGCGGATGCTCACGCCCAGGTCGAAGCTGTCTCCTGCGCGAACACGGTCTGGCTGCATCAGGCGCTCGAACTGGACTTGTGGTGTATCGAGAGATGACCGCACCAACAACACCTCGGCAGCGCCTAGATCGTCAAGCAACCCCAACTCGATGCTGGAACGAACCTCTGCACCACCGTCCCCGATAGCGAGGGCGAGGGTCGATGGCGCGTTGCCGTCGAGGTGCGAACGGATCATGTCGATGGCTGCGGCGAGGTCCGGAGCGACTCGATCACCCTCACGGGGCGTCGTGTTCGGTTGGCCGATCGTGACGACGAGCGACCGCTCGTCGGGCGCCGACACCTCGGAGCTCGTCACGACGACGCTCGTCGCGTGCTGAGACCACGACGGCCATGCGGCACCGAAGAGGGCTGCGGCGCCGCTCACGAGCGCGATCATGCTGAGCCCTGTGATGAGGATGGAGCGTGAGCGGCCATGTTGTCGCCAGCGGCTCGGTCGAAGCCACCGCTCACGCCCCAGACCGGCGCGCATTGCCTCGACCGCGATCACGAGAAGCCCCAGGCCAGCGAAGATGCGCCACGGGAGACGCACGCTGTGCGCGCCCGCCGCGTCGCTACGCTCGGTGACGGCGGGCCCGGCGACGTCACCGACCAGTGTGCCACGGTCGACGACAGGTCGTGGGTGTACCGGAATCGCGATGCGCCCTTCGGACGAGCGGAGCTCGAACGCACCGCTTCGGGTCGGGATGAACTGACGCTCGAACACGCCCTCGGGCCATACGACTGTTCCGGTGTTTGCCGTCGTGGTGGTGCCCGCCGGCGACGCGATGAGCTCGCCACTCTCGCCCACGATGGACCAGTCCGGTTGGAAGGCCTGGGCAGGAAGTCCACAAGGCCGGCCAACGGTACAAGGCGCATGATGGTCGAGCAGGACGGCGGGTGTCGCCCAGTCGACGACCGCTGCCACGAAAGACGGGAATCCGATCTGCGCTTGCCATCCGCTCGCGCTCACGTCGAAACCGACGACCACCTCCCTTCCACGCGACGTCGTGCGCGCCTTGACGAGCGGTGTGTCGCCAGCACGAACCAGCGTGGTCGAGGCAGCGAGGTCGGTGACGATCACGGGCCCCTGCACCTCAAGGGCCGCCCAATCACTTACCCGGCTCATGGGGTGATCGGGGTGCCACGCATCGGGCCGGAGGCGTTCTCCGTCTGCCACCCACACCCTTTCGAAGGGCGCACCTGGCGGTGCGACCCCGAGATAGAGAGTGGAGACCGCCGACGGCGCGCGCTCGATGGGATCACGGTCGACGACGACAAGGTCGTAGGCACCGGCGTCTTCCGGAACGACGTCGGCACGATAGAGCGCGAGGCCGGGTATGGCGAGGAACGCTCGGTCGAGGCTGGCGTTCTCCGGTCCGATCACGAGGACGCGTGTGTCGGATACGGTGCGTGCGACCAGGCTGACCTGATCGTCGCTGTGCAGATGATCGGTACCGACGATCCGAACCTGCAGCACGCCGTCGTCCGGGAGGTCGATGGGCATCGAGAACGGAGCAACGCCGCTGCGGTCGGGTGTGACTTCGCTCGTCCCCCAAACGAGGAAGCCCGATGTGCCGCTCGGTTCGAAGGCGACCTGGAGACGGACCGGCTCGCTCGGCAGACCGACGCTCACGAGCCGCCCCTCGACGGTCCAGCGCCCGGCCACGGTACCTCTCGGCACGAGGCGTACGTCGGCGAGCCCGGCGTTGACGAAACCGTCGGGTGTACCGACCACGTGGATGCGGCGGTCGTTCTCCGGGAGCAGCGCTGCGATCGTTGCCTCGGCCGCTTCGTACGCCTGGGGACTCGTCCAGAGGCGGATCGAAACGATTCCGGTGCGCAGGCCGAGGTATGTCAACACTGTGCCCACGGCAGCCCAATCGGCGCTGGCTTCGCTCGGTCTCAACTCGTGTAGCCGCGTGCCTGCCGTGGCCGCATCGTTCGCGTGCGCCACGATCCGGGCGCGGTCCGTGACATGCACGACGCTGATCGGCCCCGACTCACCGTGCGCTGCGACGGCAGCACTGGCATCGGCGAGGGCTGCTCGGAAGCGATCGGGTGCGACGTCGCTGGCTTGCATGGCGAGCGTACCGTCGATCACGATGATGAGGTGGGTCTCGCTCGTCGCTGGTCCGAATACGGGGCGCGCCAGTGCGAGCGCGAGCAGGGTCACGGCGAGGAGTTGGAGCAGCAGGCTCGACGTCGACGGCGGCAGGCTCCAGCGTATGCGTGAACGCGTGGCCGCATCGGCGACGCGCTGCCACACCACGACGCTGCCGACACTGACCTCGCGGCGCCGGCGGAGGTGCAACACCACGATCACCGGCAGCAGGGCGAGGAGTCCGAGAGCCCACGGGGCGCTCCAGGTCACGTGATCACACCTTGCTGCCGCCACGCCCGCATGACGGTGTCGTGCAGGCTGTCGGAACTCGCAACGCTGACCCAGCGACCCTCGACGGCCGTGAGCGCTGCGCGAAGCTCTGCTTGCCATGACCGAAAGGCCGAGCGGTAGCGCTGCACGGTGTCGGCGTAGAGCGTCAGCTAGACGCCCACACCGCTCTAGCGGTCGGTCAAGAGGGAGCGTCAGCTCGACGCCGACACCGGTCTCGCGGTCGGTCAGGAGGAGCGCTCCATCGTCCATGCCGCTCGGGTCACGCTCGTCAGGAGCAACGACCTGGACGCCGATGAGGTCTTGCTGCAAGTGACGCCAGCGCGCCAGGGCAGGTTCGATCCCGTCGAGCATCCAATCGCTCACGACGACGAGAAGCCCGCCACGGGAGAGACGCTCGGTCGTCGCGCGAGCAACGTGCTCCAGGTCGATCCTGCCCCGAGGTGAGCGTTCTTGGAGCCACGCAAGTGCTGTGTGGAGCTTGCGGGGGTTCGACAGGCGCGGAAACCACGTGATCCCGTCTCCGGAACACGTGGCCAGGTCCACCTGATCGCCGCCGTAGAGCGCAACGGCCACGACCACGGCTGCGAGCTCGCGAGCGCGCACGAGCTTGTTCGGAGTGCCGGTGTCCATCGACTCGCTGGTGTCGAGGAGCACGGTGACCTGCAACCGTTGCTCGATGGTGAACTGCCGGATCACCGTTCGTCCGTGCCGCGCGTACACGTGTCGATCGAGGTAGCGGAAGTCGTCCCCCGGCTGGTAGTCGCGGTAGTCGGCGAACTCGATGCCCGGCCCGACGGCACGGGATCGACGCTCACCGACCCCATGGCGAGGATCGGCTGAACGACCGATCAGCTTCGTCCGTTGGAGTCGCTGCAGCAGATGACCGTCGAGCAGCTGGGTCATCGCACCTTACGAAGTGCGGTGTCGAGCAGCTTGATCATCAGGGCCTCGAGGTCGATGCCGGCGCTCTCGCCCTCGAAGTTCAACTGCAGACGATGGCGGAACGTCGGGAGCGCTACGGCTCGGATGTCCTCGGCAGAGACGTTGAAGCGTCCCTCGAGCAGCGCGTGTGCCTTCGCCGCCAAGACGAGCGTCTGCGCACCACGCGGGCTGACGCCGAAACGGACGTAGCGACGAACGTCGGCGTGGGCATCGGGGAGATCGGGCTGCGTCGCCCGCACGAAGTGCGCGATCGAGTGCCGCAACGCGCTCGCGATCGGCACCTCACGCACCATGCCTTGCAGGCGGACGATCGCTTCAGGCTCGAGGGCATGTTCTGCCCGAGCGTTGGCCGAGCCGGTCGTCGAGTCGAGGATCGCCTCGAGCACGTCGACTCCGGGGAAGGGGAAGGTGATCTTGAAGAAGAAGCGGTCGACTTGCGCCTCGGGGAGGACGTAGGTGCCCTCCATCTCGATCGGGTTCTGGGTCGCGAGCACGAAGAACGGTACGGGCAACTCGTACTCGACGCCGGCCACGGTGACCGTGCCTTCTTGCATCGCCTCGAGCAGAGCCGACTGCGTCTTCGGCGTGGCGCGGTTGATCTCGTCCGCCAGCACCATCTGCGCGAAGATGGGCCCCTGCTGGAAGGTGGTCTGTGCTGACCCGGACGGGCCGCTCACGAGGGTGTACGTGCCCGTGATGTCTGCCGGCATCAGGTCCGGGGTGAACTGGATTCGGGAGAAACCCATGCCGCACACGCTGCCGAGGGTTCGGACCAGGAGGGTCTTGCCGAGACCTGGAGCGCTCTCGAGGAGCACGTGTCCACCACACAAGAGGGCGATGAACACCTGATCGACGACCGACTCCTGGCCGATCACGATCGCGTTGACGGCGGTACGCGCCCTGTGGAGGCCGACCAGTTCCGCCTTCACGCTCTCCATGGCGCTGGAGCCGATCGCATCGGTCTGTTGGAGTGTGCCGTACGCGTCGGTTGACATCGTCGTCGCCCTCTCTTGGTCGCTCATGGGTCTGACCTCTGCTCGCTGAGGTCGGGGCGGAAGTACCGGCTCACGACCTGGACGTAGGCACCGGTGAGCTGTTCGCGGGAGACCGAAGCCTCGTCGACGCGATGCGCTGGCGGTGGTGCGGCGTGGCTCGCGCCCCCACGGCGTGGTGCGCTGGTTTCCGGGGTCGCCTCGACGGTGATCCGTCGCCCCCCGTCGATCTCGTCGGTCGTCACGACGACGTCCTCGCCCGGGTCGGTGAGGCCGAGTTCGACACGGTCAGCCTGGTCGACGTCACTCTGGAACCCATCACCTGCCGCATCGCCAGGGCTGTCGTCCGAGAGTTCGGCGGCGCCCACTGGCGTCCCCGCTGCGTCACCGTCTTGACGAAGGCCGGAGGGCGCTCGTTCGGCGACGTCGCCTAGGTCCACGCCGTAGAAGAAATCGCCGCCGTCGTCGCTGGAGGCGGTCGCGGCTGGTGGCCGCTCGGAGGCGACGCTCTCGGCCTCACCGAGCGCACGTTCGAGATCGGCGAGGAGCTGATCGAGGTTGGGGCTCGACGACCCCGGCGCGGTGCTCCGGTCCGCAGGCAAGGCTGCCTCGGCCTCGTCCCCGTCGTCCGTAGCAGCGGCGTCGGACTGATCCGGCCGCCGGCCGTCGTCGTGTGCCGCTCCTGAGTCGAGGAACGAGGTGACCAGCGTAGCGATGGAGTCGTCACGGTGCTCGACCGCGCGGCGCAGGTGGCCGAGCAGTTGCTCGAGCTGGAGTTGAGCGGTCTGGACGTCGAGTTCGCCGGAACGAACGCGCTCTCCGAGTTCCTCGAAGCCTTCCGTCACTGCACGAAGGTAGGGATCGTCACGTGTCGCGGGGTCATCGCGCAACAACGCTGCGACGCGACTCGCGGTGTCCCCGCTGCGTGCGAGCAGCGACTCGTCGAGTGGAGCACGGTCTTCGATCGACGCCGAGGGCGCCAGGGTAGCGACACCGGGAGTCGGTTCGAGCTGTACCGTGCCGATGGCAACCGCGGCCGTCACGACACTGACCCAGCCCCAGCGGGGCCACGTCAACGGCAGCGCTCGGGCTACATCGGCATCGGGGACGTGCCGTGCCGCATCTTCGGCGACGGCCGCGCGAATCAGAGATGAGGTCTCGTGGTCGATCTCGAGGGCGGTGCTGAGTCGCTCGTGCAATCCGTGGTGTCGATCGAGCCATCGTGCTGCATCGACGAGCGACGGTGCACGACGGGCCGCGCGCGCCATCACGACGATCATGGTCAGTCCCGCGACCGCGATGACGGCGAGGTAGGGGCGCTCGGCAAGCGAAGGAGCTAGCGTCACTCCGCTCCATCGAGCCACAGCCAGTAGGAAGCTCGTGACCGCACCCGTGCCGACGGCACCGAGGACAGCGCGAGACGCCACGAGCATCCACCAGCGGCGCCGCGCTTGCATCGCGAGGCGTGTCAGAGCGGTCACGCGGGCGCCAAACCCGGCGCCGTTCGCAGCGCTCGAACGGCGACGCGCGACGCTTCCCAGAGCCGAGGGTCGTCCCCATCACGTGGTCGAGGTATGAGCGCCTGAACGTCGTAATCCGCGGTGATCACGCCTGGGCTGCCGGTCATGACGATGATGCGGTCGGCGAGGAACGTCGCCTCGAGTGGGTTGTGGGTGACGAAGACGACGGTCGCGTTGATCTCACCCCAGAGTTCGAGAAGCTCCTCGCGCATCTTGGACGCCGTGAGCTCGTCGAGTGCGGAGAACGGCTCGTCCATGAAGAGGATGTCGGGGCGAATGGCCATGGCGCGAGCGACCGCGACGCGTTGCTGCTGTCCGACGGAAAGCTGCCGTGGATAGTCGTTGTCGCGACCCGCGAGGCCGACACGGTCCAACCAGTACGAGACGACGTCCTGCGTGTCGCGCCCTTTCCCGCCTGTTCGACGGTCGATCACGAACGCGATGTTGTCCGCCACGGTGAGCCATGGTAGCAATCGCGACTCTTGGAACATGTAGCCGGACACCGGCGCCAGCGTCGCGTCGCGCGCCCGGAGCACGACGGTCCCAGCGTTCGCCTTATCCAACCCCGAGAGGATGTTCAGGAGCGTCGTCTTCCCGCAGCCGGAGGGACCCAACAAGCACACGAACGCGCCGTGGCCGATGTCGAGGTCGATACCCTCGAGCGCCACGCGCTCCCGTCCGCCTGAGAGCGGGTAGGCCTTGGTCACGCCACGGACCTCGATCGCGTGGCTCATCCGACCGACCCGACCTTCACCGGGGCGCGCCAGCGGAACACACGGCGCTGCAGCGCACCCATCAGCCCGAGGTCGATGATGGCCAGGAGCACCATCATGGTCACGCCGTAGGCGAGGATCCCGGCCATGTTGAAGAACTGGAAGTAGAACGAGATCTGGTACCCGACGCCGCTGGTGCGACCGAGGAGCTCGCCGAGCACCACCATCTTCCAAGACAGCGCCAACGAACCGCGTGCGGTGCCGATGATGAACGGCATGAGCTGCGGCAGCACCACCTTCCACCACACCTGCGAACGGGAGCGGCGGAACGCGTGCGCCATGTCGATCAGCTTGCCGTCGATGGCGCGGGTGCCTTCACGGACCGACACGACGATGGTCGGCAACACAGTGACGATCAGCGCGATGATGAGGGCCCGGTCGTTCAGCCCCAAGAGGAGGTACGAAACGACGAACAGCAAGATACGAGGGATCGTCAGGGTGGCGATCAACCAGCCTTGAAGGAGGTCGTCGACACGGCGCGAGAGACCCATGGCGGCGCCGATCGCGATGCCGCTCGACAGCGCAACCAGGAACGCGACGAGCACGCGTTGCGTCGTGATCCACAGATGGAACAACAGGGTGCCGCGCTCGTACTCCCGGGCGATGAAGCGCAGCGTCTCGAGGGGACCTGGCAGGATCGCACCGAGCGCGTGGGCGCCGTACGCCCACACGGCGATCAGCGAGGCGTACGACACCAACCGAAGGGCGGTGCTGACACCGCCCTCTCGTCGTTCGCTTCGGCTGCGTGCCGCGGCTCGATGTGCGGCGGCATCTCGTTCTCGGAGGGGCCGACCGGCCCCCCCGCTAGGAGCGTCGTTGTTCACATGCCTCCGAGGCGGATCAGCGCGGGTTGAACGCGGTGGTGTACGCGTCGCGCGGCACGGACTCGACGCCAAGGACCTCTGGCCCACCGATGTCGAGCAGGCTCTGGCTCAGCGACACCATCGCGTCGATCGACTCCTCGGTCCAGGCGTCGGGCGTGCCCAGCTTCCAGCGCTCGACCACGGCCGGGAAGAGGCTGGCGTCGGGCAGCGAGTAGAGCTCGAGATCGAGGATCGACTGCCAGAACGGATCGTCCGTCGGCAGCGTCTTCATCAGGTCGACGGTCTCGACGAAAGCCGTCAGGAACGCGCGCTTGAGATCGGCGTCGAAGTCGTCGCGGCCCAGGATCATCAGGATCGGCAAGTCCGAGGGCAGCCCGAGTTCTTCGAGCATGCCCGTGACGGCCATGACCTCGCGGCCATCGCCGGAGCCCTCGATACGAGCGACGAAGTGCCAGAACGGCAGCGCACCGTCGATATCGCCATTGGCCACGAGCTGCATCATGAGCGGCGGCGCGGCTGCGATGACCTCGCCGTCTTCCTGCGGATCGAACCCGTACTGCGAGATCGTCAGCGCACGCAGGATCAAGAGCGACTTGTCGCGCAAGCTGCCGGCCGCGATCGTGCGTCCCTGGAGATCGGCGATGCTCTGGACGTCGGAGTCGGTCGGCACGACCAGGCCGCCGACCGCCTTCGCGAACGGGTAGATGGCGGTCACCTCGACATCGTTGCCGCGCATGATCACGGCGCCGAGGAAGTCGTCGACCGTGACGTCGGCCTCGCCGCTGCGCAGGGCGATCTCGGTCGCCTGCTTGCTGGCGTACGTGGTGCCGACGACGTCGATCCCGTTGAGGGTGTCGAGGCCGAAGGTCTCCATGGCGTGCACGATCCAGGAGAACGTGCCGACGGCCTCCATCGCGGCGTTGACCCGCGGGAGTGACTGTGCTGCACCCACGCTGAGGGACAGCGCGAGCAGCGAGGCGAGTAGCGAATGGACGAGACGGTTGGTCATGGTGCTCCTCACGTGGGATCGGTGATGTCGTGTGTGTCGTGACCCTGATTCGCCTCGGGCTCGCCGAAGGGGGTGTCAGGTGTGCGGGCGTGGACCCAGATCACGCTAGCACGGACCGAACGTCGGGCGGGACGTGTGTCCCTTGTGCGCGAATACAACCCGTGTCTGCCGTTCGGGCGTCGCCACGCGTACCCCTCGAGCGCGGGCGCCCGGTATACTCACGCGAGGTCGCCGGACCCGTCACGGGTTCGGCGAACGTGTCGTGCCGTTCCCACGCGCCGCCGACGTCGGTCGTGAGAGCGGTGCCCGTCGTCGCTCCGGTAGGAACAGCGACCCCCGCACGATCCGAGGAGGCCACGTGGCCAAGGCCAAGCAGTCCGCAGCTGATTCCGATACCGCCGCCGCGACCCAGGACGACGCGACCGCGACCGTCGCGCATGCGAAGAGCACGAAGAAGAAGAGCAACCCGAAGAGCGCCGCGAAGGCCGTGACTGGGGACGTCGGTACCGAGATGGGCGATGCGCCGGCGGCGAAGCCGGCCGCGAAGTTGGCCGCGGCGACAGCGTCCAAGGCGACACCGAAGGGCTCGAAGGCGCCGGCCAAGGGCGCCAAGGCCGCTGTGAAGGGCGGCGCCAAGGGCGCGAAGAAGGCCGCCGAGACCGACGCGGCGCCCGCGCCGGAGATGCCCACCACCGGTTGGCTCGCCGCCGCCTCGATCGTGCAGGTGATCGAGGCCGGCCGGACCGCCGGTTCGCTCGACACCGAAGAGCTCACGGCCGCGTACAACCAGGCGCTGGTGCTGTCGGGCGTGCCCCAAGACGAGGCGAACTTCGAGGACCTCATGGAGCTCGTCGAGAAGCAGGGCATCTCCATCGCCGACCTGGCGGAGGACGAGGCGATCGAAGAGGACGAGATCGGCACGTTCGGCGACGACGACGAGGCGGTCGACGACGAAGAGGACGAGCGCCGCGATCGCTTCGAGCGCGAGGAGCTCGAGGCGCGCGCCGAGGCGATGGCCGACGCGCGCGTCAAGACCAACGACCCGGTGCG
>REEJ01000285.1 GCA_007695125.1 Trueperaceae bacterium
GCTTCTTCCGATCTGACCTGGTTCGGGGGTCGCCACCGCGCTGCTCCGACGGGGCGCCTCATCCAACCATGCCGGCGCCCCGACGGGCAAGGGCGTGCGCGACCGGGGCGCACGATGCCGGGCGGTGGGGTCGACAGGCGTCAGTCGCCGAGCACCTCGCGCAGCGCGTCGATCACCTGCCCCTGACGCGCCTCGCCCAGGTGGGGGTAGAGCGGCAACGACAGCACCGAGGCGGCGGCGGCGTGGGCCCGTGCCAGGGCGCCGTGGACGCGGCCGCCGTAGCGCTCCAGGGTGTTCGGGTAGTGGACGCTGGTGGCGATCCCGCGCTCGGCCAGACCCGCGGCGACCTCGGCGCGGCGGCCGTTCGCGATGCGCAGCGTGTACTGGTGGTAGACGTGCGCATCCGAGGCCGCTGGCGGGGTCAGGTCGCGGAGGTCGGCGAGGGCGTCGTCGTAGCGAGCCGCCAGCCGCCGTCGCTCACGCGTCCAGGCGTCCAGGTGGGGCAGCTTCACGCGCAGCGCCGCGGCCTGGATGGCGCCGAGGCGAGAGTTGTATCCCAGCGTTTCATGCTCATAACGACGTTCGCTACCGTGGTTCCGCAGCCGTCGCGCGAACGCGGCGAGGTCGGCGTCGTCGGTCACCAACATCCCCGCGTCGCCCAGCGCGCCCAGGTTCTTGGTCGGGTAGAACGACACCGCGCCGACGTCTCCGATCGTGCCCAAGCGTCGGCCCGCCAAGGTACCGGACTGACCGCCGTCGCAACGGCACCCGACGCAGCGCGTCGGGTAGCGCGCGCCGAAGGCCTGCGCCGCGTCCTCGATCACCCGCAGGCCGTGCTGCTCGGCCAGCGCCAGCAACGCCGCCAACGGTGCCGCGTCGCCGTACAGGTGGACCGGGAGGAGCGCGGCGGTGCGCGGCGTCAGCGCCGCTGCGACGGCGTCCGGGTCGAGCGTGAAGGCGCCCTCGGCGAGGTCGACGAACACCGGCACGGCGCCCACGAGCTGGATCGCCTCGCTGGTGGCGAAGAAGCTGAACGGCGACGTGATCACCTCGTCGCCCGGCCCCAGGCCGAGGGCGCGCAACGCGATCACGAGCGCGTCGGTCCCGGAGTTCAACCCCACGGCGTGGCGCGCTCCGAGGTACTCGGCGGCCTCGCGCTCGAACGCCTCGACCTCCGGTCCGAGGATCAACTGGCCGCTGTCGAGGACCCGCGCGATCGCGGCGTCGAGGTCGGCTCGCAGCGGCGCGAGCTCCGCCGGAACGTCCAGGATCGGCACCAGGGGCACAGACATGACGGCGCATGCTATCAGGCCCGCCCCCGAGCGACCGGACCGATCGTCCCGCGCCGTGCTCGCGCTTGCCTGGCGCCGTGCGCTGTGCTTGACTGGGCGGCGTCGCCCGGCACGCGAGAGCCCCTGGCTCGCCACGGCGCGGGTGAGGAGGTACGCCGTGCGAGACGAGAAGACCACGCCCAGCGGCGCGTTCGCCACGCGCCAGGTGCACGCCGGCACGGCCCCCGACCCCGTCAGCGGGTCGCGCGCGCAACCGATCCACGCCACGAGCAGCTTCGTGTTCCACGACGCCGCCCACGCGCAGGCCCTGTTCGCGGGCGCGGCCGAGGGCAACCAGTACGGTCGCATGCACAACCCCACCAGCGACGCCTTCGCGGCGCGCGTCGCCGACCTCGAGGGGGGCGTGGCGGGCGTGCCGCTCGCCTCGGGGCAGGCCGCGAGCGCCGCGACGCTCCTCGCCCTGGCGAGTCCCGGTGCGAAGGTGGTGTGCTCGACCGACGTCTTCGGCGGCACGGCCTCGCTGTTCCGCAAGTGGCTCACGCCGTGGGGTGTCGAACTCGCCTCGGTGCCACCTGACCCCGACGCAATCGGGGCGGCGCTCGACGAGCGCACGGTCGCGTGCTGGGTCGAGACGATCGGCAACCCGAGCGGCAGCGTCCCCGACCTGCCCGCGCTCGCCGAGCGCTGCCGCGACGCGGGCGTGCCGCTCGTGGTCGACAACACCTGGGGGTGCGGCGGCTACCTGTGCCGCCCGCTCGAGCACGGCGCGTCGGTGGTCGTCCACTCCGCCACCAAGTGGATCGGCGGCCACGGGACGTTCGTGGGCGGCGTGGTGGTCGACGGCGGCACCTTCGATTGGGCGCGCGGCCCGGTGCCGGCCCTGCGCGACGCGCGTTCGCCCGCGGCCCTCGCCGAGCGCGTGCACGACCTGGGCCTCTTCACCCTCGGCGCCACGCTGTCGCCGTTCGCGGCCTTCCTGGGGTTGCAGGGGCTCGAGACGCTCGACCTGCGTGTCCAGCGCAGCTGCGACACCGCGCTGTCGCTCGCGCGCTGGTTGGACGGGCGCGGCGACGTGCAGCGGGTCGTCTACCCGGGGCTGCCCCAGCACCCGAGCCACGCGATCGCGCGGCGCGTCCTCCGGCACGGCTTCGGCGCGGTGCTGGCCCTCGACCTCGCCGAGCAGGACGCGGCCCACGCCTTCCTCGACCGGCTGCGGTTGGTGTCGCATCTCGCCAACATCGGCGACGCCAAGAGCGTGGCGATCCACCCCTGGACGACCACGCACGCCAGCATGCCCGAGGGGGAGCGCCGCGCGGCCGGCGTCACCCCGGGCCTGGTGCGCCTGTCGCTGGGTCTCGAGGACGAGGCCGACCTGCGCCGCGACCTTGCGCAGGCGCTGGGGGACGCGTGAGCCGTACCAAGCCGGGGCGCCGGCTGGTCCACGAGACGTGGGGCGACCACGCCGCGCTGCTGGCGCGGCACGAGGGTGGCCGCGACGGCAGCGTCGGCCTCGTGACGCCCCAGGTGATCGACGTCGCGACGCCCAACGACCCGTTGGTCCTCGAAAGCGGCGAACGCGTCCCGCACGTGGCCGTGGCGTTCGAGACCTACGGCGAGCTCGACGCCAGCGGACGCAACGCCGTGCTCGTGTGCCACGCGCTCACGGGCTCTGCCCACGCGGCGGGGCGGCACGACGCGCACGACGTGCCGGGCTGGTGGGATCCGCTGATCGGGCCCGGCAAGGCGATCGACACGCGGCGCTCGTTCGTCGTCTGCAGCAACGTGCTGGGCGGCTGCTACGGCACCACCGGGCCCACCTCGCTCGACGCCCAGAGCGGGCACCCCTACGGCCCCGACTTCCCGCGCTTCACCATCCGCGACATGGTCACCGTGCAGCGCCGCCTCCAGGACGCGCTCGGCGTGCGCTCCTGGCGCGCGGTGATCGGCGGCAGCATGGGCGGGATGCAGGCCCTGGAGTGGGCGCTCATGCACCCCGACGCCGTCAAGGGGATCGTCGCGATCGCCATCGGCGCGCGCCACAGCGCCTGGGCCATCGGCCTCAACGAGGTCGCGCGGCGCGCCATCATGGCCGACCCCGCCTGGCAAGGCGGCCGCTACCCGCTCGAGCGTCAGCCCGAGGACGGCCTGGGCCTCGCCCGCGCCATCGCCATGCTCAGCTACCGCAGCTACGACTCGCTCGAGGCCAAGTTCGGGCGCGAGCGCAGGCCCGCCGACGCCGACGCGCTGAGCTCCAGTTTCGAGATCGCCTCGTACCTCTCGTATCAGGGCGTCAAGCTGGTGCGCCGCTTCGACGCCAACACCTACATCGGACTCACGCGCGCCATGGACGAGCACGACATCGCCGCCGGCCGAGGCCGCCTGGACGAGGTCCTGGGCCGGGTCCGCGCCACGGCGCTGGTCATGGGCATCCCGTCGGACGTGCTCTACCCGGAGGTGGAGCAGCGGCGCTTGGTCGAGGCGCTCCCGAGCGCGCGCTACGAGCGCCTGGTGTCGCCACACGGCCACGACGGGTTCCTGATCGAGTACCCCCAACTCGCGGCGCACCTACGGCGCTTCTTGACCGACCTGGAAGGCTGACGCGGGCGTCAGGCGACGGGCGCGGCCGAGTCCCCGTCCGGCGCCTCCTGGGCGTCGCCGCCGGAGACGCTCGAGCCCGCCATCAGCAGGCCGAGGCGCTCGGCGCTGGCGTCGGCCTGATCGAGCTCGCCCATGATCCGCCCCTCGAACATGACGACGATACGGTCGGCCAGGCTCATGATCTCGTTCAGGTCGGCCGACACCAGCAGCACGGCGAGGCCCTCGTCGCGGGCGCGGACGATCTGCCGGTGGACGAACTCGATCGCGCCGATGTCGACGCCGCGGGTCGGTTGGGCCAGCACCAGCACGCTCGGTGAGCGCTCCATCTCGCGCGCCACGACGAGCTTCTGAGCGTTGCCGCCGGAGAAGCTCGCGGTCATCAGGTCGATCGCCCGCGGCCGCACGTCGTAGGCCTCGACGATGCGCGTCGCGTGCGCGTCGATCGCCGCCTCGTCGAGCAGCCCCAGCGCGCCGGCGTACGGCGGCCTGTGGTGGTCGCCCAGGACGGCGTTCATCGCGGCGCTGTAGGACGTCACGAGACCGCGCTCGTTGCGGTCCTCGGGCACGTGGCTGAGACCGGCCTCGCGGCGCGCGCGGGCGTTCAGGGCGGTGACGTCGCGACCTTGCAGCGTGACCGTGCCGGCGTCGGCTGGGCGCAGGCCGGTGATCGCCTCGACGAGCTCCGACTGGCCGTTCCCCTCGATGCCGGCGACGCCCAGGATCTCGCCGGCGTGCACCGTGAAGGCGATGTCGTCCAGGAGCGGCACGTGCTTCACGGGGTGGCGCAAGGTCAGGCCGCGCACCTCGAGCCGCGGCTCGCGCGGCGACGCCAGCCCCTTCTCGACGCGCAGCAGCACCTCGCGCCCGACCATCATGTTGGCCAAGCGGCGCTGATCGGTGTCGGCCCGCAGCACGGTGCCGACCATGCGGCCGTCGCGCATCACGCTCATGCGGTCGCAGATCGCCATCACTTCGTCGAGCTTGTGCGAGATGAAGACGACCGCGTTGCCCTGGGCCGCGAAGTCGCGCAGGAACTCGAACAGCCCACGCGTCTCCTGCGGCGTCAGCACGGCGGTGGGCTCGTCCATCACCAGGATCCGCGCGTCGCGGTAGAGCGTCTTGAGGATCTCGACCTGCTGTTGCAGGCCGACCGGGAGCTCCTCGATCAGGGCGTCGGCATCGAGGTCGAAGCCGAAGCGCTCGATGAGGGCCCGCGCCTTGCGCCGCGCCGTGCGGTAATCGAGGGCCGGTCCGACGCGCGGTTCGGCGCCCAGCACGAGGTTCTCGGTGACCGACAGCGGCTCGACCAGCATGAAGTGCTGGTGGACCATGCCGATGCCGAGGTCGATCGCGTCGCGCGCGCTGCGGATCTCGACCTGGGCGCCGTCGATCGCGATCGTGCCGGCGTCGGCCTGCTGCAGCCCGTAGAGCACCTTCATCAGCGTGCTCTTGCCCGCACCGTTCTCGCCGATCAGGGCGTGGATCTCGCCCCAGTCGACCTCGAAGTCCACAGCGTCGTTGGCCAGCACGAGCGGGAAGCGCTTCACGACACCGCGCATGGAGACCGCTGGAGGCATGCGGCATGCTATCAGAGCCGACCGGTGGCCCTCGGACGGCGTGCTAATATGGCCGTTCGGACGGGGACGAGCGTAGCCCCGGCCGAAGCGCTTCACCGGTCTCCCGACCGGGTCCACGCCATGGGGGCGATACGGTCTCGACGGGGTCTACTGAGGGTGAGGCTGCGCGTCGCGGACGCAGCTGGCCGCGTTACCAAGCTGCAACGCCACTTACCTGGCAACCAGAACTACGCTCTCGCGGCCTAAG
>REEJ01000349.1 GCA_007695125.1 Trueperaceae bacterium
GCCCGCAGCGGCCGCTCGCTGCAGGAGTACCTGCTCGCGGAGATCAACGAGCTCGCGGCGCGGCCCGATCCGAGCGACGTGATCGCGCGGGCGCGCGAGCGCCTGCGGAGCACCGGCACGCGCGTCGACGTCGACGCGATCCTGGCGGCACGCGACGCTGAGCGGCGGTGACGGCCTCGGCTTCGGCGCCGCTCGTCGTCGATGCGTCGGTGGTCGTGGCGGCGCTCGTCGATGGGGGACCCGCTGGGGCGTGGGTTGCCGACACGATCCGTGGTCGCTTCCTGGTCGCCCCGGCGCATGTGCACGTCGAGGTCGCGAGCGCGCTGAGGCGACTGGCGGCATCGGGCGCCGTCGGCGCGGACCTCGCGGCGCTCGCACACGCCGACCTGCTCGAGCTGCGGGTGCAGACGTACCCGTACGCGCCCTTCGGTGAGCGCGTGTGGTCGTTGCGGTCGGTGGCGAGCGCGTACGACGCGGCGTACGTCGCGCTGGCCGAGGCTGTGAGCGCGCCGCTGGCGACGCTCGACGTCCGGTTGGCTCGAGCGGCGGGTGTGGCCTGTGCGGTCACGACGTGGGAGCCGTGATCGGCATGGCAGGGCCGGGGTGCTCCAGGCGTCGGCCCAGTTCGCAGGCATGTTCCGAGTGCGTCGTTCGAGACTGGTGATGGCGTCAGCTGGCGTCTGCCGTCGAGCAACACGTGTGGCATAGGCTGCGGCCTATACTCTCGTGGAGGGGAGTCGATCGCGATGCCAGAGGAACGGCGAGTCAACCTGTTCCGCAATGGTCGCAACCAGGCGTTGCGCATCCCACGTGAGTGGGAGTTCGAAGCCGATGAGGCGCTGTTGCGTCTCGAGGATGGCGTCCTGACCGTGCGCCCGGTCGCACGTGAGCGGCTGCTGTCGTGGCTCGCATCGCTCGAGCCGCTCGACGTCCCGTTCCCGGACGTCGACGACAGCGACCTCCCGCCACTCGACGATCCCGACGTCTGACGTGCGGCGCTACCTGCTCGACACGGACACGCTGTCGATGCTCGTACGGACCCCTGGTGGGGTGATCGCGCAGCGCATCGCCTCGGTAGGCGAAGACGCTGTCGCCACGTCTCCCGTGGTCGCAGGCGAGTTGCGATTCGGAGCGTTGCGGACGGGCAACGTCGCGTTGCGCGAACGTGTAGAGGCACTCCTCACGCGCGTGCCGATCCTGCCACTCGATGACGCGGTGGCGATCGCCTACGCGAGTGTGCGCCTCGCGCTCGAGCGCCTCGGTACACCCATCGGTCCAAACGACCTGTGGATCGCCGCACATGCCATCGCGGATGGGCGGGCCGTGGTGACCGGCAACGTGCGGGAGTTCCAACGCGTCGACGGGCTCGGCGTGGAGGACTGGCGTGCGGGCTGACGTCGCGGGCGGGCGTCGGTCGCGGACGCGCCGCCGGTCCCCGCTATCGCCCGCTCACGGCAGCAGCTTCCGCACGAACGCGTCGCTCATGCCGAGGTTCTCAGCTGCGAGGTCGCCCAGCGTGCCACCGACGATGACGATGGCGCCGTCCGCGTCGATCGCCACGTCGCCGAGCGAGTCGCGGCCGGTCTCGCCGAAGGCGTCGGTCCACAGGATGGTGCCATCGGGGTCGAGCGCCCGGATGAGGTTCTCGGTGCCCGCGGGCGTGTGCGCGGAGTACATGGCGGTGGTGTTGCCGACGGCGACGACGGTGCCGTCGGGCGCGACGGCGATGCCGTTGAGGTAGGTGTGGTACTCGTCGCCGAAGAGCACGGCCCACGTCTCGTCGCCGTTCGGCGCCAGTTTCAGCACGAACGCGGTGTGGTCGTCGAGGCCGGTGCCGGTGTCGAACGCGCCCACGTACCCCGTCACGTACACGTTGCCTGCGGCGTCCGACGCGACGGCGAGCGCCGAGTCCTCCGCGCTGGCGAGGTTCTCCCACAGCTCCGTCGGCCGCCGCGTGTCGGGCACCGGGTCCCGTGGGCCGAAGCGGGTCTCGGGCGTCGCGCCGGTGCCGTAGAGGTTCGCCCACGCCTCACTGCCGTCGGGCGCGAGCTTCACGACGTAGATCTCCCGGCCGAAGTCCATCACGTAGTCCGTGCCCACCGCGACGACGTTGCCGGCGGGGTCGATCGTGAGGTCGCTGACCTCCGTCTGCGCCGCGTAGGTCCAGAGCTCGTCGAGCGTCCCACCCGGGACGGGCGCGAACTTGCGGACGAAGCCTGGGAAGCTGAGGGCGCCGACGGCTTGCGCGGTGATGCCGTTCCCGGCGACGATGACGTTCCCGTCGCCGTCGACCGCGATCGACGACCCGCGGTCCCACTGCTCGGTGCCGAACTGGATGGTCCACATCACCTCGCCGTCGGGGGCGTACTGCCGCACGTAGACGTCGCTGTTGCCGACCCGTGGCGCGGCGAGGTCGCCCTCGGTGCCGCCGGTCACGAGCACGTTGCCCGCGGCATCGGTGGTGACGGCGCCGACCGACTCCCGCGCGGACGTACCGAACTGGTCGGTCCACAGCACCGTGCCGTCGGGTGCGTACTTGCGGACGAACACGTCGAGCGAGCCGGCGTTCTCGCCGACGAGGTCGCCGAGGGTGACGCCGACGGCGATGACGTTGCCCTGCGCGTCGGTCGTGACCGCGCCGGCGCTCTCCGTCTCCGCTGTGCCGAACTGGTCGGTCCAGGCGGTCGACGCCACGGAGCCGGTCGTGACGCTGACGCTGGCGCTGGCAGACCTCGTCGGGTCGTGGACGCTGCGCGCCGTGACGGTGGCCGTGCCGACCGCGACGCCGGTGACCGTGCCGGCGGCGTCGACGTCGGCGACGGTGTCGTCGCTGCTGGTCCAGGTCACGGTCCGCACCGCGTTGCCGCTGGCGTGCACGGTCGCCTCGAGCGTGGCGGTGGCGCCGACGCCGAGCTGCAGGCTGCTCGGCGTGACGGTGACGCTCGTGACGGCTGGGTCGCCGCCCGAGCCCGGCCCGCACGCCGCGAGGCCGATGACGAGGAGGAACGCGGCGATCGTCCAGGGGCCTCGGGTGCTGGTTCGTGCGCTGGCGTTGTCCATGCGCGGCACCGTAGCGGGTGGGCGCTTAGGCGGCGATTAGCGGCCTCCGGCCTCGTCGCATAGCGAGGGGACGCTGGGCGAGGTGAGCAGAGCGCTCGGCTGCCGGTTCGGCCGCTCGTCGGGTCGTTCCGGCAGCACGGTCAGCGGCTTGCCCTCGAGTTCGTCGTACACCCATCCGATGCTGTACTCGTCGCGGATGCGCTCGCTCACCCGGAAGGTGAGCCGCTCAGGTTCGATCGTGACGAGGCCGCGGTCGAAGAGCCGGTTGAGGTCGGAGCGGAGCAGCACGCCGTTGTCGACGCGGACGGTGCCTCGGATCGTCGAGGTGATACGGCGACCCTGACCCGTCGCGAGAGCCGTAGCGCGATGCCCGGTTGCATCACGAGGGCGCTACCCGTTCGCGAGCCGATCGCACCGGAATCGGATGAAGCCTGCGATCCCCGCCGCCGCGTCCGAGGAAGCAGACGATCGCCGCACGCGGCCGCTACGCAGCGCCCCGCAGCGGCGCCAGCGCCGCGTGCCACGTCCGAAGCTCGCCCAGCATCGCGTCGACCGCCTTCGTCATCGGCTCGTTGCCGACCACCGTGCCGTCCTCGATGCGCTCGCGGAGCATCGGGATGGGGACGCCGCCGCCCACCGGCACGACCTGCAGCGCTTCGTGTGCTCGTGCTGGTGGCGCTGCTGTCCGTGGCCGGGCCGACGGACCCCTGACGCCCCGAGCCTGTGCAGGTACGACGCCGAGGGCTCGACGGGAGGGCACGATGACCGACCACACCGTCGCCGAGTGGGCCGCGGACCTGCGCCGCTTCGCCGCACGTGGTGTCGGAGAGCGGTCGTCTCGATGGTCGCGTTCGTCGATGAAGGTGTCGAGTGAGGCGCTGTCTTCTCGTCGCTCGCCTGCTCGATAGCGACCGCCACGAAGGTAGGCCCTCGCGTCATCGGGCAGCCGGTGACGCCGTGACGCTGTGACGCTGTGGAGGGACGAACGGCCCTTGCGCACGGCATAGAAGGACCCTTCAGGCTGAGGAGAACCACCGTCGAACCGGGGGCGAGGGCGGCTTCGCGACGGACGTCGCAGGAGGAGAGAGCCCATGATGCGCACCCTCGTGACGTGCAGCCTGATGCTCCTCGGCACGATGGCGCTCGCCTTCAACTCGGCGATCGTCCCTGCCGACGGGACACCGGTCATCATCGACGGGTTCACGCCCGGTGTCTCGTACCACATGGAGGTGTGGGGCACCCTCTGGTACCGCAGCCTCGGCAGCGTCACGAACGACGTACAGCGCGAGGTCTGTTTCGAGCGCAGCGGCGGCCAGCGCACCCCGGCGCAGACGTTCGGGAACAGCTTCGGCGTCGCCATGTGCGGTGAGACGACGATGGGCTGGGGCCGCATCAACCCCCTCAGCAACTCCGTCACGTTCCAGGCGCCCGCAGCGCGGATGGTGGTGTGGGTCGACGCTCCCCCGTATGAGGAGGCGCAAGGCTACCTCACGGTCCGTATCAGAAGTGGGCGCGGCCATACCGGTGCGTTCCACCCGAATCAGCTCCGCCACTGCATCCTGCGTCGGCCGTTGCCCGAGCAACCGACGGCGGGGGCGCCGGTGTGCTTCGAGTTCGAGGCCGTCTACGCCTACCACCCGTCGTCGTGGCGTCTCGCCTCGATCGACTTCGACACCTGCCTGCTGACCGAGCACGGCGCCCGCTCGGGCTGGGAGATCGACCCGATCTTCGGTGGCCCGCACCCTGGCCACCCCGCCCACATGCCCGGGAACGTGTTCTGGATCTGGCACGACCTGGTACCGCACGGCGGCGACTACTACGGCTGCCGCTCGCCTCGCGCCGAGCCGCTGCCCGCACCTGTGCCCCCGTCGCCCGACCCGTTGCCTGCACCGCTTCCCATGCCTGCGCCACCCGCCCCGGCGCCGAGTCCGATGCCTGCGCCCACGCCATCACCCGCACCGCGACCGGGACCTGGCGGCACGGGCGTCGATTTCGATCCGCGTCAGCTCGACATGGCGACGTTGGCGCCGTACGGCGCGTTCTGGTCGAACAGTTGTCCGTGGGCGTTCGATGGGGAGTGCGACGAGCCGGGGATCGGCACCGGTGCCTGCTTGCCTGGCACGGACGCGTTCGACTGCGGCTTCGTGTCGTTCGATTGGTCGAACAGTTGTCCGTGGGCGTTCGATGGGGAGTGCGACGAGCCGGGGATCGGCACCGGCCACTGCCTGCCCGGCACCGACACCTTCGACTGCTACGGCGTGCGGCGCGACGATCCGACCCCGGAGCCCCCGCTCCCACCGGAGCCCGAGCGTCGCGAGCACGCGTTGGAGCGCTGCGAGGTCTGGTCGGTGGCGAACTCGGGTGGCGCCGAGGGGACGGTCGACCTGTGGGACATCAGCGACATACCCGACGGCGCCGTGTTCGACCTGCGCTTCGATGCGCGCTCGGAACCGGATCGGTACCGCGTCATGTACGGCGGCTTCCAGGTGTACGACAGCGGTTGGCGTGGTGCCAGCCGCTACGATGGTGACGCCCGCTACGACGGGGGCATCGTCGGTCCGGGCCGCGGAGAGGCGCTCGACGTGTTCGTGAAGCGCGCTCACGCCTCCTTCACGGTGACGGT
>REEJ01000083.1 GCA_007695125.1 Trueperaceae bacterium
AGCAGGTGCGCCTCGATCTGGTTGGCCACCACGAACACGATCAGGGCCAGCAGCGCCGTGAGGGGCGAGACCGTCAAACCGAGCAACACCGCGGGCAGCGTGCCCACGACCGGGCCGAGGTACGGCACCAGGTTGAACACGGCCGCCAGGAACGAGATCGCGAGCGCGAGCGGCACGCCCGACAGCGTCAGGCCGATCCAGATCAGGACGCCGAGGATGATCGTGATCAGGATCTGCCCCCGAAGGTAGCCGCCGACGGCGCGATCGGCCTTGCCGCTCAGGTCGGCGTGCACCGTGCGCCAGCGGACCGGCACGTAGCGCCGCACGTTGGCCGCCAGGCGGTGGTAGTCGTACAGGATGTACGCGCTGCCGATGGCGATGAGGACCACCTGGAAGGTCGTGGAGATGATGGTCGTCGCGCCGGCCATCAGCACCGACGGTCCCTCCGCCACCAGGCGCTCCAAGAAGCGGTTGAGCGCCTGCGCCAGGGCCGTGACCCACGCCGCGAGCTGGTCCTGGACCTGCAGCGCGAGCTCGTCGCCGGTGAGATCGACGCCGAAACGCTCCTGCAGGAAGTCGGGCGCCGCGTCGAGGATGCCCGAGAACCACACCGAGAGGCGGCCGAACAGGCCGGTCAGCTCCTCGATCGCCGACGGCACGAGCGCCACGAAGCGCGCCGTCTCCGCCACGACCTGCGTCAGGAGCACGGATCCGAGCACGAGGACGTTGAGCAGCAGCAGGTAGACGAGCACGACGGCGAGACCGCGGCCGATGCGGATGCGCTGCAACAGGTCGACCAGCGGGTTGAGGACGTAGGCGATGAGGAAGCCGATCGCGCCGACCTGCAGCGCGAACATGTACCGGTGCTGCTGCGTGACCAGGACGATCAGCACGAGCACCGCGAGCACCACGTAGACGATGCCGCGCACCCACACACTGCGCCACAGCAGCTCGATGGCGGTCACCTCGTGCGGGGCCAGCGCCTCCGGTTCGGCGCCGGCCGGCACCATGTCGCGCTGTGCGCCGTCCGGCGCGTCGCCTCGCACCGAGCCGTCGCCCACGCGGGGGTCCTTCGACGCGTCGCTCATGGCCCGGTGAACAGCGAGGTCGCCGCCAGGCGGACCTCGTCCGGGGCGAGGCCGGCTCCGAAGTAGCTGTCGTCCACGCGCAGCTCGAAGTGGAGGCGGGCGTTGCCGCTGCGCCCCGCGACGCCGTCCGGCGTGCCGGAGTTGCCGATGGTCCCGATCACCCGGCCACGCTGCACCCGCTGTCCCACGCTCAAACCGCTGCGGACCGACGCCAGGTGGCCGTAGCGCAGCACGCGACCGTCGTCGAGCCGGAGCCACACCTGGCGGCCGCGCAGGAGGTCGAGGTCGGTGTCGTCGGCGCCGCCTTCGACGCGTGCGAGCAACGCCTCCCACTCCGCCGGAGGCGGCTCGACGTAGCCCGTGTCGACGCGGATCACCTCGCCGCTCCCCGCGGCGATCACGGGCGTGCCGTGGACGATCGGCACGCCGCTGCTCTCGGGCCAGAAGGTGAACCCCTCCGCCACACCGGCCCGGTAGGCGCGCTCGGCGCCCGGAAGGTGCTCGTCGTCGTTGGGGATGCGGGCGCCGGGGACGGGGAACCACAGCCCCGACTCCACGGCAGCCGAGCGTGCCGGGGCGGCGGGGGCGGCGCCCTCGCCGGACGCGGCGCCCGCCTCGATCATCCGGGCGTCGCGCAGCGCGGCGGCGGTGGTGCGCCATTGGACCGTGGCCACGAGCGCGTAGACGACCAGGGCGGCGAGCAGGTACCAGCCGGGCCGGAGCCGCGTCAGCGGTGCCAAGGGGGCCAGGGCGCGGCGCATGAGTTCCAGCCTAGCATGCGTCCAGGGCGTCCCCGTGGGCACTTCAGCCGCCGGGGAGGCGCTCGAGCACGACGCACAGCGGCCGGTGGCCGCCCTGCCACACCCGCCGCGCATGGCGGACCCCCCAGGCCGGGTGGTCGCCGAGGAGCCGCTCCGCCAGACGCACCTCGTGCGTGACCAGGAGGAGGTGCCCGGCGGTCACGGTCTGGGCCGCTGCGACGCGCAGCAGCGTCTCGTAGAGGGCCGCGTTGGCGACGTGGTCGCCGACGGCGTCGCCCCACGGCGGGTCGACCAGGACGAGGTCGTAGCGTCGCCGCGGACCGCCGTCCCCGGCGGCACCGTCCGCTTCGGCGTCGACCCCGGCCGTGGGGTCGATGGCCAGCGTCGCGTCGCCCGGCGCGAGCACCATGCGCTCGGCCACGCCGGCCGCGGCGGCGTTGCGTTCCGCGCACACCAGCGCCGCCGGGTCGGTGTCGACGCCGTGCAGGCAGGCGGCGGGACCGGCGAGGGCGCGCTCGATCAGCAGCGTGCCGCCACCGAGCATGGGGTTGGCGACGCGGTCGCCGGCGCGCACGCCGGCGAGCCGCACGAGCGCGGCGGCCAGCGCGGCGTCGATCCCGCCGGGGCGGTCGCAGACGCGCCAGGCCCGCACCGACAGCGGCCTGGGGGTGGTCCGCGCCAACACCTCCCACGCCCCGTCGGCGCCGCGCCGCACGCGCACCACGAGATCGCCATCGTCGTCGCTGAGCGGCAGACCGACGCCCGCGGCCAGCGCCTCGGCCAAGCGCCGCATCACGGCGCTGCCGGAGCCCGCCGCGGAGAGGCGCAGGCCCTCGAAGCGCGCCGGCCGGGCGCTCTCCACGACCGTCTTGAGGCCGTCGACGAGCGTGCGCACGGCGGTGTTGTCGAGCAGCGCCTTGGGCCGCGGCACGTCGAAGCGCCACACGCGGGCGACCGACTGGACGGTGCGCAGGGCGTGCAGCTCGACGGGGTCGCCCGGCCACGCCACCGCGATCGCGTCGTCGCGGGGCGTCGTCTCGAGCGCGGGCAGGCGCGCGCGCCGCGCCAGCGCGCGCAGCTCGTTCAGGGCGAGGTCGGCCAGGCCGGGGGCCACGGCCAGTTCGAACGGCAGCGCCGCGGTCTGGCGGGCAGCGGGTCGCTGCGGTGGCGGGCGTTTCGGCGGACGACGCTTGGGCACGCCTCGAGCGTACCCCCATCGTGCCCGCCTACACTGACACCGTGGAGACGCCCGGCTCGCTGTACCTGCACGTCCCCTTCTGCCCGCAGGTGTGCCCGTACTGCGACTTCCACAAGATGCGCCGCAACGAGGGCCTGGTGGCGGCGTACCTGACACGCATCGAGGCGGAGGCCGCCGAGCTGGCGGCGCGTTGGCCGGGGCCGCTGCGGACGCTCTACCTGGGCGGTGGAACGCCGTCGCACCTGGACGATGCCGAGCTCTCGCGCGTGCTGGGCGCGGTGCGCCGAGGCTGGGGCGGCCTGGGCGCGCTCGAGACGACGCTGGAGGCCGACCCGGGCACGTTCGATGCGGCGCGCGCGGCGCGCTGGCACGACGAAGGCGTCACCAGGCTGTCGATCGGCATGCAGTCGACGCAGGACGCCGTGCTGCGCTTCCTGGGGCGTTCGCACAGCGGCGCCGAGGCGCAGGTGGCGACCGAGCACGCCCTCGTCGCCGGGCTCGCGGTGTCGCTCGACGTGATCACCGCCGTGCCCGGGCAGGACGCCGGGGCCGACCTCGCGGCGGCGGCCGCGAGCGGCGCGCAGCACGTGAGCGTCTACACGCTGACGATCGAGCCGTTCACGCCCTTCGCGCGGCGCGGCGTCGCGGTCGACGAGGAGCGCGCGGCGGACGACTTCGAGCTGGCCGAGTCGCTGCTCGCCGAGCACGGCCTCGAGCGCTACGAGGTCTCGAACCACGCCCGTCCGGGCTTCGAGAGCCACCACAACCGCGTGTACTGGCGCGGCGACGGCTGGCTGGCGCTGGGCCCGAGCGCGGCCGGGTTCGAGCCGCCGGGCCCGGACGACCCGCCCGGGACGCGCGGGGTGCGGACGCGCAACGCGCCGATCAAGACCTGGTTGGCGGGCGAGCCGCCCGAGCGTGTGCGCGTCGACGGCGCCACGTTGGCCCTGGAGCTGCTGATGACGGGTCTGCGCACGCGCGCGGGCGTGGACACGCGCCTGGTGCACGCGCGCACCGGCGTCGACGTGTGCGAGCGCTACGCGCCGCAGGTGGCGGCGGCCCTCGCCCAGGGCACGCTGCGGCGCCGCGGCGAGCAGCTGGTCGCCACCCGCCGCGGGTTGATGCTGCTGAACGCCGTCCTGCGGCCGTTCTTCGCGGCCGACGACGGTGCGTGATCGACCGCGCCGCCGCGCCGCCAGGCGCTCCTGAGCGCGCGGCGGCCGGGAGCGCCACGGCCGGGAGCGCTGCGGCCGGCCGCAGCTGGCCGCGCGGCGTCAGCCTGCGCGCACCTGCTCGAGCAGGCGCGCCAGGACGCTCCCCGACGCCAGGTCGACCGCGCCCGACTCGTGCAGCTCCGCGTACGCCTCGTCGAAGCGCCTGAGCACGTTGGGCGAGCGCTCCAAGAAGGCCTGGAGCGACAGCTTCGGCTCGCTCGCGCGCGCGCGCAAGAAGCGCTCGGTGATCGCCTGCTGCACCTGCCGCAGGTCCATGATCAGACCGCCGACGGCGATCGTCGCCCAGCGCCCGCTGGGCGGGAGGGCCGTGAGTTCGTCGCGCAGCCAGCCCAGGCCCAAGCGCTCGCCGACGTGGAAGAAGTGCTTGGCGACGGCGTCGAGCTCGACGCCGGTGCGGCGCGTCACCTCGATCACGCCGAGGCTCGAGGGGACGTAGGTGAACGTCGCGACCTCGTGCGCGAGCTCGCCCACGAAGCCGCCCGACTGGAAGGCCTTGACCAGCTTCAGGTAACGGCGCTTCTCGGCGCCGGGCAGCAAGTCGGCGAGGTCGCGCCGGATCGCGGCGAGCGGGCCGCGGTAGGCGTCGACGAAGGCGCCGACGTCCTCGCCCGAGAGGTCGTTCAGGAGCATCCAGCGCACCAGCCCGCCGATCGCCTCCACCTGGGCGTCGAGGGCTCGGTACACGGTGTCGGCCGGGACGCTCACGGGGAGCGCGTTCATGCGCTCGAGGAGCGCCTCGGCGTCGATCACCTCGAAGGCGATCAGGCCAGCTCGGATGATCTCGGCGGGGCTCGCACCGGTGTCGCGGATCATCCGGTGCACGAACGTCATGCCGAGCAGGTCGACCGCCAGGTTGGTCATCTGCGTCGCAGCGATCTCGCTGTGCAGCGGGTGACGGCGCACGGCGTCGGCGAAGCGCTCGTTCAGCTCGCCGGGGAAGTAATGCACCAGGTAATGGCGGAGCGCGGGATCGTTGGGCACCTCGGTCTCGAGCAGACGGCGGTAGATGCCCATCTTCACGTACGCCATCACGATGGCGAGCTCGGGGCGCGTCAGCCCCTCGCCGGCCTTCGCCCGCTCGGCCAACGCCCGCTGGTTCGGGAGCTGCTCGACCTGCGCGTCCATGCCGCGGAAGGTCAGGTACTGGATGAGCGAGTCGAACACGCCGAGGTCGGCGCGGCTGCGCCGTTCGGCCAGGCTCAGGGCCAGCGCCTGGCGCGACACGTCGTGGAGCACCAGCCGCGAGACGTCGCCGGTCATCGCCTTGAGCAGGCGGTTGCGCTGCACCTCGCTCAACTCGCCGGTGCGGACCAGCGGCTGCAGCAGCATCTTGATGTTCACCTCGCGGTCGGACATCGCCACGCCGCCGGCGTTGTCGATCGCGTCGGTGTTGATG
>REEJ01000082.1 GCA_007695125.1 Trueperaceae bacterium
CGAGCGCGACCTGGAGGCCGAGCGGCGGCGCTACGAGCGCCTCGCGAGCCACGACGCGCTCACCGGCCTGCCCAACCGACGACTGTTCCAGGACCGCCTGGAGCAGACGGTCGCACGAGCGCACCGCCGGAGGGCGGGCGTGGCGCTGCTGTACCTCGACCTCGACGGCTTCAAGGACGTGAACGACACGCTCGGGCACGATGTCGGCGACGAGCTCTTGGCGGCGGTGGCGAAACGCCTGGTCGACCACGTGCGCGCCGAGGACACCGTCGCACGGCTCGGTGGCGACGAGTTCGGCGTGATCCTGTCGGACGTGGCCCAACGCGAAGACGCCGGGCTGGTCGCCGCGAAGCTCGGCGAGGCGATCGACGCGCCGTTCACCCTGCGCGGCCGCAACGTGCTCGTGGGGGTGAGCATCGGCATCGCGCTGTACCCGGACGATGCCCGCTTGAGCGACGGCCTGATGAAGGCCGCCGACGTCGCGATGTACCGGGTGAAGCAGCATGGCAAGGGGTCGTTCGCGTTCTTCTCACGACCGTTGGGCGGCAAGGAGGCGCCCCCCGCTGATGACTGACGCTTCTTCGAGGGCGGGGGGACCTGGCTCCGGACGCCTCGCCGGCAAGACGGCCATCGTCACTGGTGCTGCGTCGGGCATCGGTCGTGCCATCGCCTGCACGTTCGCCGCGCAGGGCGCGAACGTGGTGTTGGCCGACGTGCGGGCCACGCCGCGTGAGGGTGGCGAGCCCACGGCTGCGGTGATCGAAGCCGCTGGCGGCGCCGTGTTGGACCACCCGACCGACGTCAGCGACGAGTCGCAGGTCGAGTCGCTCGTCGCGGCCGCAGTGGCGCGGTTCGGCCAGCTCGACGTGATGGTGAACGACGCCGCGATCGGTGACAGCGATCCGCTCCTCGAGACGTCGCTCGCTGCATGGGAGCAGGTGATGGCGGTCAACCTGCGTGGCGTGTTCCTCGGGTGCCGCGAGGCCGTGCGGCAGATGCTGCGACAACGTGCGCGTGACGGCGTACGTGGGCGCATCGTGAACGTGTCGTCGCAGCACGGCATGGTCGCTGCCCCAGGCAGCCTGGCCTACGGGGTGAGCAAGGCTGGGGTGGTGTACCTGACGCGCCAGGTGGCTGCCGACTACGCCGCGCACGGGATCGTGTGCAACGCCGTCGCGCCGGGCAAGATCGTGACCGGTAAGCCAGGCTCTGCCGGGGCGCCCGAGGTGCTTGCGCTCGCGCAGTCCCGCACACCGTGGCCGCGCCTGGGGACACCTCGAGACGTGGCGAACGCGGCGCTGTGGCTCGCGAGCGACGAGGCGACGTTCGTAACGGGGGAGAACCTGATGGTGGACGGCGGCTGGATGGCGAGTTGACGTCGCGCGTTCGCTGGCGCCCGTACGCTGGCGTGCTGCATCCTGGAAGCGGGAACGGCTGCCGTGAAGGAGGATGCCATGCGCTTCGATGATCGGTCCGTGGCCGGGGCCGCGCTGGCCGAGCGCCTCTCGCATCTGCGCTCGGCTGCGCCCGTGGTGGTGGCGCTGACGCGTGGTGGCGTGCCGGTGGGGGCGATGGTTGCCGAGACGCTGGACGCGCCGCTCGTCGCGCTGAGTCCGCGCAAGATCGGCCACCCGTCGCAACCCGAGTACGCGATCGCTTCGGTGTGCGAGGACGGCCCGGTGGTGGCAGGCGACGAGGGCGTGGATGGCTTCGACGCCACGTGGCTCGCTGGTGCGGAGCGCGATGCGCGGCGCGAGGCGCGGCGCCGGCGCGAGGCGTACGGCGGCCCGGAACTGGGCTCGGCCGTCTCCGGACGGCTCGCCGTCCTGGTCGACGACGGGTTGGCGACCGGTCTCACGATGCGCGCAGCGGTCGGTGCGGTCGTCGCCGCGGGGGCCGCGCGCGTGGTGGTGGCCGTGCCGGTCGCCCCGCGCGACACGGTGGAGCGGTTGGCGACGGAGGTCGACGAGGTGGTGGCCGTGTCGGTGCCGGAGCCGTTCCCCGGTGCGATCGGGCACGCCTACGTGCGCTTCGATCAGGTCGAGGACGGCGAGGTGCGCCAGTTGCTCAGCGAGGCTCAGCGGCGCGAGCGGGCGTCTGCCAGCAGGGCGACGAGCTCGTCCTGAGGAAGGTCGCTCTGGTCGATCGCCTCGTCGAGCAACGCCGCCAGGACGGCGAGTGGCGGGCGACCGGCGGTGTCACGCACGGGGATGTAGTAGCCGACCGTGTGGCCGTGGCGCTGGATCTCGAGCGGTTCGTGGCTGGCGAGATGCTTGGTGGCGGCGTCTCGGAACGCGCGGATGCCGATGCTGCGCATGGTCCTCCCTCGATGTGGTCACGACGTGATCATCATGTGGACACAAGCGTACCATGTGTGGCTGTCGTCCGCGCAGCGACCGTCGACCATGATGTGACCACGTTGTGACCAGTGTGTGACCACTCAACGAAGCGTGCGACCTGCCGCGCACCGTGGTGCCGGCGACTGCGCCGCGGTGGTGCCCGAGCGCGCGCGAGCCTGTCGCCCCAGGCGTGTCCGACGCGATAGCCTGTCGAGGGCGGCCGCCGGGGTCCCCCGAGTCGAGAGCCACGCGCACGCCGCGGACGAGCGCCCCGCCTCAGGAGCCACATGGATACCCTCGCCCCCAAGGGAGCGATAGCAACATGTTGAGGTCGCTCGGCGAGCGGGCCGGTCAGGTGTACCGCGGCTGGTGGCTGGTCGGCGGCGCAATGACGCTGCAGGCCTTGCTCGCTGGACTGTTCTTCCAGGCCTACGGCGCCTACGCCGCGTACTGGATGCTCGAGTTCGGCTGGAGTCGGACCACCATCTCGCTCGCGTACTCCCTCCATCGAACCGAGAGCGGGCTGCTCGGCCCGCTGCACGGATGGCTGCTGCAACGGGTGTCGCCCAGGCGGGTGATCGTCGCCGGCGTCCTCATGCTGGGCGTCGGCTTCATGGGGCTCGCCTTCGTGCAGGACTTCGTCCAGTTCATCGTCGTGTTCTTGCTGATGGCCGTCGGCGCGAGTCTGTGCGGTCTGCTGTCGCTCATGACGGTGCTGGTCAACTGGTTCGATCGTCGCCGGGCTACCGCCTTGAGCCTGATGCAGACCGGCATGAGCATCGGCGGCTTGGCCGTGCCCCTCGTGGCGATCGGGTTGGCGGCGTACGGTTGGCGCGCGATGGCGTTCGGGTCGGGGCTCGCCGTGATCGCGATCGGGTTGCCCATCGCGCGCCTGATGCGCCGCGACCCCGAGCAACTCGGCCTCAGACCCGACGGTGCGCCCGCCGACGAGCACGGGCGCTCGGCGCGCAGCCGCGGTACGACCGGTCCGGCCATCCGCGCCCGTGCTGCGCTGCGGACCTGGGCGTTCTGGTCCATGTCGCTGGCCCACGCCGCCGCGGTCGCGGTGGTGGCCGGTGTGTCGGTCCACTTCGTCATCTTCGTCAACGGCGCGCTCGGGCTGAGCGTCGCCGTGGCCGCGTCGTTGCTGGCGCTGATGACGGGCGTGTCGATCGTGGGACAGCTGCTGGGTGGCGTCGTCGGCGACCGCGTCGACAAGCGCGTGCTGGCCACGGTCGGCATGCTGGGTCACGCGCTGGCGATGCTGCTGCTGATGCGTGCGGAGACGATGACGGCGGTGACCGTCGCGGCGGTCGTGCACGGTCTGGCATGGGGCCTGCGCGGACCGTTGATGGGCGCACTGCGCGCCGACTACTTCGGGCGCGAGTCGTTCGCCGCCGTGATGGGCGCGTCGTCGCTGATCGTGACGTTCGGGACGGTCGGCGGGCCGTTGCTCCTGGGGATCGTTGCCGACGTGACCGGCAGCTACGCGCCGGGCTTCGGCGCCCTGGCCGCCCTCGCGCTGGTGGGGTCGGTCGGGTTCGCGGCGCTGGGGCGACCGGGAGGCGCCGACGGCGCGCCTGCTCGACCGCGCGAAGCGGGCTGAGAGCGAGGGCGAGCGCGCGCTCACGGACAGCGACGATCCGCGCCCGGCGTTGCGCGAAGCGTGGCACCTCGCGCAGCGCCGCGTCGCGGAAACCACTTGCAGGACGATACGATCGGGACATCGACCGGTGGGCGCGATGGCTGCCGAGACGGCTCGCCGCCGCCGATCGGGTTGGCCCGGCCGGTCCGGGTGGCCACGAGCGCGATGCACGGCACGAGGGTGGAGCCCACATGAGCATCTACAAGGAGTGCGACATCCGCGGGGTGTACGGCGAGGATCTCACGCTCGCGGTCGCCGAACGGATCGGTCGGGCCGTCGGCACCATCCTGGCCGGAGGCGTGGTCGTCGTCGGCGGTGACGTACGCGTGTCGACTCCGGCGCTCAAAGCGTCGCTGCTCGCTGGGTTGCTGCGGACACCGGTGCGCGTCATCGATGTCGGTCGCGTCCCCACGCCCGCCTTCTACGACGCGATCGCGGTGCGTGGCGCTGATGGCGGCGTCATGGTCACCGCCTCACACAACCCGGCCGCCTACAACGGGTTCAAGCTGAGCCTCGGGCCTCGGCCCGTGACGCCCGACGACATCGCGCGCATCGCTGGCCTGGCCGCCGACGATGCTGGTGCCACCGGCCAAGGCTCGATGGTGCGCTCCGACACGCTGGCTGGGTACGGCGCGCGCGTGCGCGACCGGCTGGCCGCGTCCACCCCGATGCGCATCGTGCTGGACGCCGGGAACGGCGCCGCCGCGCTCGTCGCCCCCGAGGTCTTGCGCAGCCTCGGGCACGACGTGGTCGAACTCTTCACCGACGTCGACGGTACGTTCCCCAACCGCTCGCCGAACCCGTCCATGCCAGGCGAGCTGAGCGCGTTGCAGACCGAAGTCCTGCGCTGCGGCGCCGACTTCGGCGTGGCCTTCGACGGCGACGGCGACCGCGCCGTCTTCGTCGACTCGGACGGTCGCGTCGCATCGGCCGAAGAGGCCCTCGTGGTGTTCGCGCGGGCGCTGGTGCGGCACGGCGACGCGGTGGTCTACGACCTCAAGTCCTCGAGCGTCGTCTCGCATGCGGTCGATGCGCTCGGGGGCAGGCCGATCATGGAGCGTTCCGGTCACGCCTTCATCCGCGACACGTTCCTGCGCGAGGGCGCCGTCCTGGCTGGCGAGGTGAGCGGTCACTTCTTCTTCCGTGAGCTCGGCTACGACGACGGCATCTACGCGGCGGGCAAGCTCGCCGAGGTGCTGGCCGACAAGGGGAGCACGCTCGCAGCGGAGGTCGCCGACATCCCCCGCCCGGTCATCACGCCCGACCTCCGTGTCGAGTGGCCGCTCGACGAGCGCGACGCGCTGCTCGCACGGGTCGGTTCGGCGTTCAAGGATCATCCCATCGCGACGCTCGACGGCGTGCGCGTCGCCTTCGACGACGGCTGGCTGCTGGCACGCAAGTCGGTGACCGAGCCGGCCGTGACCTTCCGCATCGAGGCCGGTGACGCCGAGCGCCTGCAGGCACGCCGCGATGCGCTGCTCGCCGCCGTGCCAGAGTTGGCCGGGCGGCACCCCTACTTCGGCTGAGCGCGGTCGCGCGGAGCGTCGATCACACGACGCCGAGGCGTGTCAGCGACGCGGCGTCGAAGACGTGCACGGTGGACGGATCGAAGGTCACGTGGACCTCGTCGCCCGCCACCACGTCGCCCGAGCGCAGGTCGTGCTCGACCGTGACGAAGGCGTCGCCCCC
>REEJ01000081.1 GCA_007695125.1 Trueperaceae bacterium
CGGGATCGCTGCGGTAGGCCCGGATGCTGCGGTGCGAGAGGAGGTGGTTCAGCATGGCGGTGGTGGAGTCGGTCACGGTGGCAGCGTACCCGAGGGTCGACCTCGCGCGACCCCGCGACCCCGCGAGCGAGCAAGCGGCCCCGCGACCGCTCTCCTGCCACGACCCCGTAGCATGGGTGGGAAGGAGCGCCCCGATGCCCGAGACGTACCCGATCGGCCGCCTCACCCTCCCCGCCTCGCTCGACTTGGGCGCCGTCATGACGGCCATCGACCGGATCGAAGCGCTGCCGAGCGTGCTCACCGCCGCGCTCGACGGCTGCGCCGACCTCGATCACCCGATCCGCGAGGGCGCCTGGACCATCCGTCAGCTCACGCACCACGTGGCGGACAGCCACATGAACGCGTTCGCCCGCACGAAGCTGGCGCTCACCGTAGACGGCCCGACCGTGCTCACCTACGACGAGGTCGCCTGGTCCCGCAGCGCCGATGCTGCGCTGCCGGTCGAGCCGTCGCTGGCGCTGTTGGGCGGCCTGCACCGGCGCTGGGTCGAGCTCTTGCGCAGCCTGGGACCGGCCGAACTCGAGCGGCCGTGGCACGTGCCCGACAAGCCCGTGACGTACCAGCTGTGGCGGCTACCGCTGGTCTACGGCTGGCACGGCGACCACCACGTGGCCCAGATCGAGCGCGCGCGCGAGCACTTCGGCATCTGAGCTCGTCCGCCGACACCAGGGCCGGCCGATTCACGGGCGGCCCGAAGCGTCAGCGCCCCTTCAGGGGTGCGTCGACGGGCCCGGCCGAGCGCGCTCCGCTCGACGATGCGACCCCGTACGCCGTCGGGTCGAGGCCGGCCTCGGTCAACACCTCGGCGGTGTGCTGCCCGAGCAGAGGCGGTGCGTAGCGCAGGGCGGCCGGTGTCCGGTCGAGCTTGAACGGGAACCCGACCTGCCGCATGCGGCCAACGGTCGGGTGGTCGAACTCGATCAGCATGTCGCGCGCCGCGACCTGCGGATGCGCGAAGACCTCGTCGAGCTCGAGGACCGGCGCGACAGGGACGCCCGCGGCGTCGGCCAACTCGGTGAACGCTCGGCCGTCGATGTCAGCGAAGCGCTCGCGCAGGAGCGCACCGAGCTCGGTCCGATGCGCCACGCGCGCAGGGTTGGTCACGAAGCGTGGGTCCCTCGCCAAACCAGGGTCGCCCAGGAGGGCGCAGAAGCGCTGGAACTGGGCGTCGTTGCCGACGCAGACCATCACCGGCCCGGTGAGCGTCTCGAACGTGTCGGTGGGGACGATGTGCGGGTGGGCGTTGCCCAACCGCGGATGGATCACGCCGCCCATCAGGTAGGCAGAAGCCTGGTTGGCGAGCGTGGCGAGGCTGGTCTCGAACAGCGAGAGGTCGACGCGCTGCCCCTCACCGGTGCGATCGCGATGCAGCAGCGCCGCCAACACGGCGAACGCCGCCTGGCAGCCCGTGAGGATGTCGATCACGGCGACGCCGACCTTGAGCGGGCGTCCGTGCTCTTCCCCGTTGATGGCCATGAAGCCAGCCACCGCCTCGATGATCGGGTCGTACCCGGGCAGCGGCGCCGACGGCCCGGTGCGGCCGTAGCCGGTGATGCTGCAGTACACGAGACCGGGGTTGATCGCGCGTAGCACGTCCTCGTAGCCGAGACCCCACTTCTCCATGGTGCCGACCCGGAAATTCTCGATCACCACGTCGGCGCTCGCGACCAGGTGCTGCAGGACCTCGCGATCCGTGTCGCGTTTGAAGTCGAGCACCACACCGCGCTTGTTGCGGTTCACGCAGGTGAAGTACGCGCTCTCGCCTTCGACCCACGGCGGCCCCCAGCGACGCGTGTCGTCACCGCTGGGCGATTCGATCTTGACGACGTCGGCGCCGAGGTCGGCCATCATCATCGTCGCGAACGGCCCCGCGAGCACGCGGCTGAGGTCGACGACCCGCACGCCGTGCAGCGGGCCGGGGGCGGACGTGGGCGGCGACGAGGTGGCGGTGTCGGCGGTGACGGTCGAGGACATCGACGCTCCTTCGGGGCGGCGCTCGGGCCGGCCGAGGGGCGGACGGCCTCTCGATCAGGATAGAGGTTCGCGTGCCGTGGCCGCAGCGGTACAACGTCCCTCCGGCGGCGTGGGCCCACCGGGCACCGTGGTCCCTACAGCAGCGTGCCGCTCAGGAAGACCATGGCGATGCTGAAGAAGATGATGATGCCTGTCACGTCGACGAGCGTCGCGATGAAGGGCGCCGACGAGGTCGCGGGATCGGCCCCGAGGCGCTTGAGGAGGATCGGCAGCAGCGAGCCGGAGAGCGAGCCCCACACCACGACACCGAACAGCGAGACGCCCACGGTGAGCGCCACCAGCGGCCAGTGGGGGCCGTAGGCCTCGAACGCGACCGCCCACAGCACGATGCGCATGGTGCCGAGCGAGCCGAGGATCACCCCGAGCATGACGCCCGAGACGATCTCACGCCGCATCACCCGCCACCAGTCGTTGAGGCGCACCTCACCCAGCGCGATGGCGCGGGTGATGAGCGTCGCCGCCTGCGAGCCGCTGTTGCCACCCGAGGCGATGATCAGCGGCAGGAAGATGGCGAGGACCACGGCCTGGGAGAGCTGGTCCTCGTAGAACGTCATCGCCTCGGCCGTCAGCATGCCGCCGAACAGCAAGATGACCAGCCACACGACGCGCTTGCGCACCATCGTGGTGATCGGCACCTGCAGGTAGGGCTCCTCGAGCGCCTGCATGCCGCCGAGCATCTGGATGTCCTCGGTGGCCTCGCGCTCGACGATGTCGAGGACGTCGTCGACGGTGACGATGCCGACGAGGACGCCGGCGCCGTCGACCACCGGCAGCGCGGTGCGGTCGAACTTGCGGAACACCGACACGGCGGACGACTCGTCGTCGAGCACGTTCAGCGCCACGAACTCACGGTCCATCAGGGCGTCGATGCGCTCCGACGGGTCGACCGTGAGGAGCTGGCGGATGCGCAGGTCGTCCACCAGCACGCCCGCGGCGTCGGTGACGTACACGACGTTGAGCGTCTCGGAGTCGTGGCCGAAGACGCGGATGTGGTCGAGCGCCTCGCGCACCGTCCAGGTCGGCTTGACCCTGACGTAGTCGGGCGTCATCAGGCGACCGACCGAGTCCTCGGGGTAGCCGAGCAGTTGCATCGCGACGCGTCGCTCGCCTGGCGAGAGCAGATTCAGCAGCCGGCGTGTGACCTTGCCAGGCAGTTCCTCGAGCAGCGCGGTGCGGTCGTCGGCGGACATCTCCTCGAGCAGCGCCGCGGCGTCGACGTCCGACAGCGTGTGCAGGAGGTGCTCCTGAGCGTCGAACGAGAGGTACTCGAAGGCCTGCCAGGCCGTCTCCTTCGGGAGCAGGCGGAACGCGATCGCCTCTTGCTTCTCCGGCAGGCGATCGATGGCCTCGGCGATGTCGGGGGGGCTGCGCTCAGCCAGCAGCTCCTTGACGGCGTCGAAGCGGCGCTCTTCGACGAGGGCTTCGAGCTTCTCGTTGAGGCTGTCCGTCGCCTGATCCATGCTCATCGTCTGGACTCGCCATTCGGCACGCTCCTCGAGGGGACTCCGCCGGGGCCGTGGGACCGCCGGCGCGGTTCGTGAAGGGGTTTCGACACTTGGGCGGACCGCACCTCGCGCGTGTCAGACGAGGAGTGTACCAGCCAGACGCCCCCCGGTCGGTCGAGACCCGTCGTTCGAGCCGCTCAGTTGAGCTCGTCGAGGGTGAGCCGGAAGCTCGGCACGAAGGTGTCGATGAAGGCCTCGACCACGGGCTCGTCGAGCGCCTCGAGCGAGGCGCGGATGGTGGCCTCGGCGCGCTCGAACTCGCGGTTGCCCGCCTTGGCCTCCTCGAGGCACTTGAGGTAGGCGCAGAGCTTGTCGGCCAGCTTGACGAGCCGCCAGTGCGCGGCGTCGCCGTCGCGCTCGAACAGCAGCGGCTCGTAGGCGCTGCGCAGGTCGTCGGGAAGCATGTCGGTCAGGCGCTGCTTGGCCACGGACTCGATGCTGTCGATCGCCTCCTTGACCCGCGGGTTGAAGTACTTGATCGGCGTCGGGAGGTCGCCCGTGATGACCTCCTCGGCGTCGTGGAAGACGGCGAGCAGGGCGGTCCGTTCCGGGTCGACGCTGGCGCCGAAGCGCGCGTTGCTCATGACCGCGAGCGCATGCGCGACCATCGCCACCTGGAGGCTGTGCTCCTGGATGTTCTCGGTCCGGGTGTTGCGCATCAGGCCCCAGCGTTGGATGAACTTCATGCGGGCCAGATAGGCGAAGAAGTGACTCACGCGCGCACCATACGTCAGCCGGGTCGGGTCTCAGGCGAAGCCGCGGAAGCGGTCGCGGTGCACGAGCATGGCCAGGCCGAGCACGCCGAGCGTGATCACCAAGTTGGTGCCGCCGTACGACACGATGGGCAGCGTCAGGCCGGTCACGGGCGCCAGGCCGAGCGACACGCCCACGTTCACGAGCGTCTGGAAGCCGAGGTACGCCAGCACACCCGTGATCACGAGTTGGTCGCGGGGCCTAGGACACTCCATCGCCATCACCGCCAAGCGCCAGAACATGAGCGCGAACAACGCGAGCACGAACACCGACCCGACGAAGCCGAGCTCCTCGGAGAGCACCGGGAAGATGAAGTCGGTGTGCTTGAAGGGGATGAAGTCGAGCTGCGTCTGCGTGCCCTGGCGCCAGCCCTTGCCCGTCAGCCCGCCCGATCCGATCGCGATGCGCGCCTGGGTGACCTGGTAACCGGCCCCCTGTGGGTCGGCATCGGGGTTCAGGAACGCGGTGACGCGCGCCTGTTGGTGCGGGGCGAGGCGCGGCACGACGATGGGGACCGCGACGACGACGACCGCGATGGCCGCGATCAGCACGCGCGTCGGCACGCCCCGCACGAACAGCATGCCGGCGCCGATGGCCGCGATCACCAGGGCGCTGCCGAGGTCGGGGCCGATCAGCACCAGGCCGAAGGGGACCGCGACGAGGGCACCGACCACCAAGTAGCCGACGACACCGCTCGACGATGCCTGCGCCAGGTAGCGCCCGAGCAGCAAGATGAGTGCGACCTTGGCGAGCTCGGAGGGTTGGATGCGAGCCGGACCGAACTCGAGCCAACGCTTGGCGCCGTTGACCTCTTCGCCGAACACCAACACCGCTACCAGCAGCACGAGCGTGACCAGGTACAGCGGCACGGTGAGCTTGTCGACGCGATCACCGCCGATCAGGAAGATCGCGACACAACCGACCACGCCCGCCAGGAACCACGCCGCCTGCCGGGTGACGTAACTCGCGTCGGGCGCCGCGCTGGCGAGCGTCACGATGCCGACGAGCGCGATCAGCGCCACGACCACCGGGAGGTAGGGTTCGAGTCGACTCACCCCTCCACGCTACCCGAGAGGCGGCCGTCGTCGTGCGAGGTCGCGACGTGGCGCGCGCCCTGCGCGTCGCTGCCACGATGCATGCGCGTGGGGGCCGTGAAACATGCCATTGACGTGTGCAAGAGGGGCACGTACGCTTGCGTCCAAGAGGAGGCTCCTGTGAAGCGTGGTGCCCTGATGATGATCGCCGGCCTAGCGGCGTTGCTGCTCGTGGCTGCGTG
>REEJ01000266.1 GCA_007695125.1 Trueperaceae bacterium
CGGGTGCGCAGCGCCGCCGCGTCGGATCCGTTGTCGGGCTCGGAGAGCGCGAACGCGGCGAGGCGCGGTCCGTCGGTCAGCGGACGGAGGAAACGCTCCTGCTGCTCACTGGTGCCGGCGAGCACGACCGGTGTGATTGCCAGGTCCGACGCCATCAGGATGGTGTAGAAGCCCATGCACGCGTAGGCGAGTTCCTCGGCGACGAGCGCCTCGTCGAGCATCGGGAGGCCGAGACCGCCGTTCTTCGTTGGTATCCCGACATTGAGGAGCCCGAGATCCGCCGCGGTAGCCACCGTTGCAACCGGATAGCTCGCATCACGGTCCCACTGCGCGGCGCGCGGCATTACCTCGTCCCGGGCGAAGCGCTGCGCCAGGTCGCGAATCTGTCGTTGCTCGGGGCTGAGCTCGAAACCGATCATCATGGCCTCCTCTAGCCGGTCAGCGCCCGCGGCCGCGATCTCGGTACAGCTGGCGGCCGATGACGATGCGCTGGATCTCGCTGGTCCCCTCGTAGATGCGGGTGACGCGGGCGTCGCGGTAGTAGCGCTCGACCGGGTAGTCGCGGCTGTAGCCGTACCCGCCGAACACCTGCAGTGCGGCGTCGGTCACGAAGCCCGCTGTCTCGCTCGCGAAGAGCTTGGCCATGCTCGCCTCCTTCGTGACGCGGTAGCCGCGGTCGCGGAGCCATGCCGCGCGCTGCGTCAAGAGGCGGGCGGCGTCGAGCCGGGTCGCCATGTCGGCGAGCGGGAAGGAGACGCCCTGGTACTCCCGCACCGGCGAGCCGAACGCTTCGCGTTCGTCGGCGTAGTCGAGCGCCGCCGTGAACGCGGCACGCGCGATTCCGAGCGACTGCGCAGCGATCCCGATGCGGCCTCCGTCGAGCGAACCCATCGCCATGACGAAGCCTTGCCCCTCGCCGCCGAGGCGCTGGTCGAGCGGGACGAAGCAGTCGTCGAACGTGACGCTGGTGGCGATGGCCGCGTGCTGGCCGAGCTTCGACTCCGGCGCGCCGAAGGTGATGCCGTCCTGGTCCTTCTCCACCACGAACGCGCTGACGCCGCGGGCGCCGGCCGCCGGATCCGTCAGGGCGAGGACCAGGTACAGCTGCGCCTCTCCTCCGCCCGTGATCCAGGCCTTCGTGCCGTTCAGTCGGTACCCGCCCGGCACGGGCTCCGCCCGCGTCCGGAGCGCAGCGGCGTCGCTGCCGGCGTGGGGCTCGCTGAGGCAGAAGGCGCCGATCCATTCGCCCGAGGCGAGGCGCGGGAGCCAGCGTCCGCGCTGCTCGTCGTCGCCGTGGCGCACGAGCAAGGCCTGCGGCAAGCCGCTCGTGACGCTCATGATCGTCGCGTGCGAGGCGTCGGCCGCGGCGATCTCCTCGAGCAGCACGACCGCGCTGAGCGTGTCGAGCCCGGCGCCGCCGTCGGCCTCGGGCGTGGTGAGTCCGAGGAGGCCGAGTTCGCCCATCCGTCGCAACGTGGGCCACGGGAAGCGCGGCTGTCGGTCGAGTTCGGCGGCGATCGGCGCGATCTCGCGCGCGGCGAAATCGCGCACCGTACGCTGCATCGCGAGCAGCTCTTCGGACAGGTCGAACTCCAAGCGCGGACCTCCCGTTCGGTTGGGCGTGAGGCTACCACGCGGCCTCGTCGGCCCCGGCCGTTGGGTGCGGCTCGAAGCGACCCGTGGCACCCGGCCGACGCGGGTGCGCGCCGCTGCGTCGTACAACTGGGCATGACCGCGAAGGACCTCCTCCACCGCATGCCCGAAGCGCTCGACGTCGAGGCCGCCGGCGATACCAAGGCCGTCATCCAGTACGAGCTGTCCGAGCCCGTGTACCACGTGTTGGACGCGGGTACGGTGCGAACCGTGGACGGCCGGGCCGAGGCGCCCGACCTCACGGTGACGATCGGTGACGACGACCTGCTCGCGTTGTTCAAGGGCAAGCTCAACCCGATGACGGCGTTCATGACGGGGCGTGTTCGCGTCGGGGGCGACGTCGCGCTGGCGCAGCGCCTCGTGAAGCTGTTCGATCAGGAGAAGCTGGCCTCGTTGGGGTAGTGCGCGACCTCGAAGCCGTCGAAGCGACCCGCGACGTAGCGGAACGTGGCGCTGAACACGCCGGGCAGGTCGAGCCACGGCAGGAAGACGCGGTCGCCCTCCCACAAGGGTAGATCGACCAGGCGGCCGGTCTCGATCCAGTGCAAGCGCCCCTCGGGTCCTGCGGAGAGCGGCTCGCCTGCGAACCGCGTGACGACGTAGACGAAGGTGTATACGTCGGTCCCATGGTCGAACGCCGGGAAGGTGATGCAGCCCTTCAGGCTGGCGGACTCGACCTCGATGCCGGCCTCCTCGCGGACCTCGCGGCGCAGGCAGGCCTCGGGGCTCTCCCCCGCCGAGAACTTGCCGCCGAGTCCGTTCCAGCGCCCGGAGTGCACGTCACGGCCGCCGCGCGGTGCGCGCTCGAGCATCAGCGTGTAATCTCCGCGCCGCACGTAGGCGAGCGTCGTGAGCACGAAGCGCGGACGGGGCGCGCTCACGACCCCTCCGGACGCCGGCGCTCGGCCCGGAACGCGTCGGACAACGCGCCCTGCAGGCCGCGGTCGTCGCGCAGGGCGTTCGGGCCGGCCAGTCTGAGCCTGCAGCGCGCGACGCTCGCCACGTCGGGGCGTCGCGCCAGGGTCGCACCGAGCAGGCTGGCGGCTGCCGCAGCGTCGGCGACCGCGAGGTGCAGCGTCTCGCGCTCGCGCCGTCCGCTCTCGCGTTCCCACACGAGCAGCACCTCGACGGTGCCGGGACGCGGTGTCAGGAACACCTGGTCCAGCGTGGCGCGCAGCCTCACGCCGGAGCGGGCCGATCGAGTTCGAAGGCGTCGTGGACGGCGCGCAGCGCGGTCTCGGCGAGCGCCTTGGGGATCACCACCGAGATGCGGACCTCGCTCGTGGCGATCATCTCGATGTTGGCGCCGGCACCCGCGACCGCGGCGAACAACCGTCCCGCGATGCCGGGCGTGGAACCGATCGCGACGCCCACGATCGACAGCTTCGCCACGTCGTCGTCCGCGCTGACGCTGCCGCCCCCGATGGCATCCAGCACCGGCTGCACCACGTCGACGGCCTCCTGCGCGAGGTCGCGGGGCACGGTGAACGACATCTGCTGACGGCTGTCGCCCGCCCCTGGGACGCCCTGGATGATCATGTCGACGTTGACGCCACCCGCCCCGAGCGCGGCGAAGATGCGCGCCGCGATGCCTGGCACATCTGGTACACCGAGGAGGTTGATGCGCGCGTGCTCCGTGTCGAGCGCCACACCCGTGACGGGCCGGTCGGTCTTCATGGCAACCTCCTGCGCGCGCGGCAACGCGGTGACGATCGTCCCCTGCGCGAACGAGAACGAGGAGCGCACGTGGATCCGCACGCCGTAGCGACGCGCGTACCACACGCTCCGGGGATGGAGCACCTTGGCGCCGAGCGCCGCGAGTTCGAGCATCTCGTCGTAGTCGATGGCGGCGAGCTTCGAAGCGCTCGGAATCACATGCGGGTCGGTCGTGAAGATGCCGTCGGTGTCGGTGAAGATCTCGCACTCGTGGGCGCCGAGCGCAGCGGCCATCGCCACGGCCGTGGTGTCGCTGCCGCCCCGCCCCAGGGTCGTGAGCTCGCCGTCGCTCGAGTCGCCCTGGAAGCCAGCGATCACGACCACGTCCACCGCTTCGAACGCACGTACGACGGGACCAGGGTCGACCTGGACGATGCGGGCCGAGCCGAACACGCCGTCCGTCAGGAAGCCCGCCTGGCGCCCGGTCAGCGAGCGCGCCCGGACGCCGATCGACTGCAAGGCCAGCGTGAGGAGCGCGATCGACACCTGCTCCCCCGTCGCCATCAGCATGTCGAGCTCACGCCGATCGGGGCGCTGCGTCAGCTCCCGGGCCGTCGCGACGAGGCGATCCGTGCTGTGGCCCATCGCCGAGACCGTCACGGCCACCTTGTGGCCCGCTTCGACCGTGCGCTGGATGCGCGCTGCGACCTTGCGGATCCGCTCCAGGTCGCCGACGCTCGTACCGCCGTACTTGTGGACCACCAGGTGCGGCACGAGCGGTTCGGCGGGCGGGGAGGCGACGTCCATGGCGACCGAGCCTACCGCTTCCGGCACGGCCGGGCAATGTGCGGCTGGTAGACTCGGTGCATGGACGACATGACTTCAGCGCTGCGCGTGGCCGTCGTCGGTGCCGGTCCCTCGGGGTTCTACACGGCCGATGCGCTCCTGAAGGCTCGCAGCGACGTGTCGGTGGACATCTTCGACCGTCTGCCGGCGCCCTTCGGGCTGGTGCGCTACGGCGTGGCACCCGACCACCAGAAGATCAAGTCGGTGACGGCGATGTACGCGCGCACGGCCAGCGACCCGAGGGTGCGCTTCTGGGGCAACGTCGAGATCGGTCGTGACGTGACCGTCGCCGAGCTCCAGCGCCACTACCACGCCGTCGTCTTCGCGTACGGCGCACCCGACGACCGCCGCCTGGGCATCCCTGGCGAGGACCTGGTCGGCAGCCTTCCGGCCACCGACTTCGTGGCCTGGTACAACGGCCACCCCGATTACGCCGAGGTGGAGCCGCCGCTCGATGGCGAGAACGCCGTGGTCATCGGCGTGGGGAACGTCGCGGTCGACGTCGCGCGCATCCTGGCGAAGACGGCCGACGAACTCGCGCGCTCCGACATCGCCGACCACGCGCTGGACGCGCTCCGCGCTTCGCAGGTGCGCGACGTCGTGATCGCGGGCCGGCGCGGCCCGGCCGAGGCGAAGTTCACGACCAAGGAACTGCGCGAGTTCGGTGAGCTCGACGGGGCCGACGTCTACGTCGACCCTCGCGATCTCGTGCTCCATCCGGCCAGCGAGCGCTTCCTCGCGGAGCAACAGACGGCCCAGCGCAACGTCGAGGTGATGCGGGGCTTCGCGGCCCGTCCCGCCCGTGGAATGCCGCGGCGGGTCGCGTTCCGCTTCCTCTACAGCCCGCGCTCGATCGAGAGCGATCCGAGCGGCGAGCGGGTGGCTGCGATCACGATGGAGCGCAACGAGCTGATCGAGCGACAGGACGGATCGTTGGCATCGGTCGGAACGGGTGAGCTCGAGCGTTGGCCGGCGCAACTCGTGTTGCGCTCCGTGGGGTACCACGGCAGTCCCATGCCGGGCGCGCCGTTCGACGAGCAGCGCGGTGTGATCCCGAACGAGCGCGGCCGCGTGCTGGCACGTCACGCCGGTGCCCCGCTCCCCGGCCTGTACACGGCGGGCTGGATCAAGCGCGGCCCCAACGGCGTGATCGGGACCAACAAGGCCGACGCCATGGAGACGGTGGCGACGCTCCTGACGGACGACCTCCCGTCACCGAACGACCCGCGGCCGGAGGCGATCGAGCACTTGTTGCATCGACGCGGCGTCGACTCGATCGACTTCGAGCAGTGGCGCCGGATCGACCGCCTCGAACTGACGCTTGGCAAGGAGCAGGGACGGCCGCGCGTGAAGCTGGTGTCGCGCAGCGACCTGCTCTCGGCAGCGGGTGACGCGCTCTACGACCCTGACGAAGACCCAGGCATCACGGTGCCGATCCCGACGCAGGACGACGACTGAC
>REEJ01000330.1 GCA_007695125.1 Trueperaceae bacterium
ATCGTCGCGAGCGACGTGTTCACCGAGGGCGTGCGCGTGCCGCCGGCCAAGCTCTTCGAGGCCTTTGAAGAGAACCGCCTCCTGTTCGAGATCATCGGCGGCAACTGCCGCGTTCCCGACATGGTGCTCGGCGACCTGCGAGCGATCGTCGGCACGCACCAGGTCGGCTCGCGCCGCCTCGTCGAGTTCCTGGACGACGAGGACTTGGACGACCTGGACGGCATCGCTGCCGAGATCCACGGGCGCTCCGAGGCGCTCATGCGCGACCGGATCGAGGCGTGGCCCGACGGACGCTTCGAGTTCGGCCTCGACATCGACGGCTACCTCGAGACCGTGCACCTCCACGCCGTGGTCACGATCGACGGCCGAGACGTGCTGGTCGACTACGCCGGCACCAGCCCCGAGGTCGCCGACGCGGCGATCAACTGCACGTACAACACCACGCGCTCCTCGACCATGTACCCGTTCAAGTGCGCCCTGGTCCCCGGGATCCCGAACAACGAGGGCCTCTTCGCGCCCGTCCGCGTCGTCGCGCCTGCGGGGTCGATCCTCAACACCACCTTCCCGCGCCCCGTCAACGCCCGCGCAAAGACGACCAACAACATCAACCAGGTGCTGTTCGGCGCGCTCTGGCCCGTGCTCGGTGAGCACGCTCAGGCGGGGTCGGGCAGCATCTGGCCCTTCAGCGTCAGCGGTCGCACGACCGAGCACGGCGCGTTCAGCGTGCACGTGCTGCCGCATGGCGGCCGCGGCGCGATGCGCGACCTGGACGGCATGGTGCCGATCGCGTTCCCGCACAACAGCGCCGTCACGCCGATCGAGATCTGGGAGTCGCAGTGCCCGGTGACGATCACCGAGAAGGCGCTCTTGCCCGACAGCGCCGGCGCAGGACGCCGCCGCGGCGGTCTGGGTCAGGTGATGACGTTCCGCAACGACGGCGACGTCGTGATCCACGCCCGCGTGCGCCCCGACAAGATCCGCCACCCAGCGCCCGGCCTCGACAACGGGAGCCCCGGTGCACCCGGCAGGGTGCTGTTCAACGGGCGCGAACTGCGTGAGTTCCCGATCCTGCCGTTCGCACCCGGTGACGAGATCACGCTGCTGATCCCCGGCGGCGCCGGCTTCGGCCCCGCCGCCGAGCGCGAACCGCAGCGCGTCGCTACCGACGTCGCCCTCGGGTACCTCAGCCCAGACGCTGCCCGCCGTGACTACGGCGCCGTGGAGGAACACGCATGACCATCACCGACGTCCGGGTGCGGGTGTTGTCGATCCCGCGCAGGTCCACCCTGACCACCGCCTACGGCAGCGACGACGGCGCCGTCACCGTCCTCGTCGAGGTGCACACCGACGCTGGCCTGGTCGGGTACGGCCAGGCCGGCGTCGATCACCCCTCGTACGGCGAGACGGCCGAGGCGATCGTCGCGAACGTGCGCACCTACCTCGCGCCCGTTGTGCTCGGTCGCGACCCGCGCGACGTCACTGCACTCGAGCACGCCATGCACCGCGCCCTGCCGCACCATCCGTTCGCCATCTCGGCGGTCGAGTTGGCGCTCTGGGACGTGACCGGCAAGGCGCTGGGCGCGCCCGTCTGGCGCCTGCTCGGCGGGCGCGTGCGGTCCGGCGTGGCCCTGATGGGATTCGTCGACCACGACACCCCCGAGCGCATGGCGGCCGGCGCTGCGCGCACGCTCGACCAGACGCCGTTCCCGGTGCTGAAGATGAAGATCGGCATGGATCCCGCGGCCGACATCGCCCGCGTCGCGGCCGTGGCGGAGGCGATCCGGGGCCGAGCCACGTTGCAGGTCGACGGCAACACCGGCTACACGCTGCCGCAGGCGGTTCCCACGCTCCACGCCATGGAGGGCACCGGCGTGCTCGGCGCCATCGAGCAGCCCGTGGCACGGCTCGCCGACATGGCGGAGTTGGCCCGGCGGCTGCGGACGCCCATCATGGCCGACGAGTCGATCTACCCCCCCGACGATGCCATCGACGTGGTGCGCCAACAGGCCGCCACCATCGCCCTGATGAAGCTCGCCAAGCACGGTGGCATCGGCCCCGTGCGGCGTGTCGGCGCGATCTTCGAGGCAGCGGGTCTGCAGCTCTCGGTTGCGATCTACTACGATCTCATCGCCGCAGCCGCGGCGCACCTCGCCGCGGCGCTGCCGGCCGTCACCTGGCCCTCACCCGACACCGACATGGCCGATTCGATCCTGGCCACGCCGCTGCGGGTCGAAGGACTCGTCATGCACGCGCCGGAGGCCCCCGGCCTCGGCGTGGAGCTCGACTGGGACAAAGTCGAGCGTTACACGGTGCGCGCATGAGCGGCACCCGACCGGACGGCCGCGCGCCGTCCACCCCATCGGTCCATCGGCGCCACCACCTGCGCCTGGGACGTCAAGGAGGAAGCATGCACCATGTTCCACGCACGACGACGCGGATCGCCCTGATCCTCGTCACCATCACCGCCGTGCTGCTCGCGGGCCTGGCGCTCGCGCAGGAACGCCGCTTCGTGGTGGCGCAATCCAGCAGCGTCAACAGCTGGGATCCGCCGGCCGACTGGGCCAGCGAGGCCGAGTGGATCGTCATGAACACCTACGACTGCCTGGTGTTCCCGGATCGTGAGACCGGCGAGGTCGTCGGCTGGCTGGCCGAGTCGTGGGAGCTGCTCGACGAGGTCACCTGGCGTCTGAACCTTCGCCAAGGCGTCACCTTCCACAACGGTGACCCGTTCACAGCCGAGGACGCGGCCTTCTCGATCGACCGCATCCTGGCCGCCTCGCGCCAGGAGTTCATCGTCTTCGATCAGTGGCAGTTCGTCGAGCGCACCGAGGTCGTCGACGACCACACACTCGACATCGTCACCCGTAACCCCGATCCGGCGTTCCTCAGCCGTCTCTCGGGCACCGGTTGCGGCGTCGTGAACAAGTCCTACGTCGAGGAGTTCGGCAACGAGCACCTCGCCAACAACGCCATGGGCACCGGGCCGTTCGTCGTGGTCGACTACGACCGCGCCTCGTTCGTCCGCATGGTCGCCAACGACGACTACTGGGGCGGCCGCCCGGAGATCGACGAGCTGATCTTCCGCGCCATCCCCGAGTCCTCGACCCGCGTCGCCGAGCTCCTCACCGGCGGCGTCGACCTGGCGCTCTCGGTGCTGCCGCAGGACTGGGCGCGCATCGAGAACACCGACAACCTGAGCATGCTCCACTACACGACCGACCGCGTCTGGGGACTCACCGTCGCGCATGCGCCGGCCGCCAGCGTCGACGCGGTGGCGACCTCGATCCCCGAGGTCCGCGAGGCCATCAACCTGGCGATCGACCGCGAGGAGCTCAACGACCTCGTCGGCGGCTTCGGCGTCCCGACGCTCACGCGCCTGACCCCGCCGATCCCCTGCTACGACCGCGTGGCCGACCAGCTCTACGACGTCAACCCCTTCGATCCGGAGCGCGCGCGCGAGCTGCTCGCCTCGGTCGGCTACCCCGACGTCCCCGGTGCCGAGTTGACGCTGCATAGCGCCCAGGGCCAGGGCGTCGCCCACCGCGACATCGCCGAGACGGTCGCCTCGATGCTCGAGGACGTCGGCTTCATCGTCCGCCTCGACATCCGCGACCTCACCAACTTCCGCGAGACCGTGTACCAGGACAACCCCGGCGGCATCATGCTGCAGACGCTCGGGAACTTCACCACCGACCCGTGGCTGTTCGTCCTGAACTACGACTCGCAGTTCGAGACCCGCTCCATGCCCCGCAACCGTTTCAGCGACGAGATGCTCGACACCATGGCCGTCCAGATCGCGACCGAGATGGACCCGGATGCCCGCTGCGACCTGGTCGCCGAGTACGCCCTGCGCGTGCGCGAGATCAACGCCTCCGTCGAACTCTTGCACCAGCCGGAGAGCCTCGGCATCCGCGCCGACGTCTCGTGGACCCCGCCGACCGACGGCAAGTTCATGATGCTCAACGTCAGCTACCGCTGAACTCGGAGCGACCGAGTTCGATCGACGTGACGCACGGTTGGGTCCCGGCAGAGCCGGGGCCCAACCCCCCCCACCGCCTCCTCCGAGCGCGCGCGGTAGCGCCCTCGAATCGACGATGGGACGGCCCATAGCGCGATGACGACCTACATCGCACGACGACTGCTGCAGATGATCCCGGTGCTGCTCGGCATCTCGGTGATCGTCTTCCTCCTCATCCGCCTCGGCGGCGATCCGGTGCTGCAGCTCGTTCCCGAGTACTTCACGGAGGAGCAGATCGCCGAGGTCCGTGCCGACTACGGCTTCGACCGGCCGATCGTCATGCAGTACCTCGAGTTCGTCAGCCGCGCCGTACGCGGCGACTTCGGCTACTCGTTCCACAACCGCCAACCGGCCTGGGACATGGTCACGGATCGCCTTCCACGCACCGTGCAACTCGCCGTCGCGGCAGTGCTGCTGTCGATCGTCGTATCGCTCCCGCTCGGCATCATCGCGGCGCTGAAGCGCAACACCATCATCGACGTGTTCGTCACCGGCCTCTCGGTCTGGGGCCGCTCGCTCCCCAATTTCTGGCTCGGCATCATGCTCATCTTGCTGTTCGCCGTCAACCTGGGGTGGTTCCCCGTCTCCGGCACGGGTGACTTCAGCAATCGCCCGTTCCTGGCGCATCTCTTCCTGCCCGCCTTCACGCTCGCTTTCGGCCTGATCACCACGCTGACGCGTCTCATCCGCTCGGCCATGCTCGAGGTGATGCGCGAAGACCACGTCCGCACCGCACGGTCCAAGGGGCAGCGCGAGCGGCGCGTCATCGCCAGGCACGTCCTTCGCAACGCCCTCATCCCGGTCGTCACCGTCCTCGGCCTGCAAGTCGGTTGGTTGCTCGGTGGCGCCGTCATCATCGAGGAGGTCTTCGCATGGCCCGGCATGGGACGACTCATGCTGTCGTCGATCATGGCCCGCGACAACGCCGTCGTGCAGGCCGCCCTGTTCGTCTCGGCGCTCATCATCATGGCCAGTAACCTGCTTGTCGACATCACTTACACGTTCCTCGACCCGAGGATCCGGTACGCGTGAGCGCAGCCACCGAAGGCCTCCGGCCGGGCGGCTTCCGACGCGCCATGAAGCAGTTGCGGCGCAGTCCGGTCGGCATGATCGGCACGTTCATGGTGGTGTCGGTGGTGCTCGTCGCCCTCCTGGCGCCCCTCCTGGCGCCGCACGACCCCGGCCAGCACAACCGGCGCGAACGCTTCCAACCCCCCGTCTGGATGGACGGCGGCAACGCCACGTATCTGCTCGGTACCGATCAGCTCGGACGCGACGTGCTGAGTCGGCTGTTGTACGGCAGCCGCATCTCGGTCGCGGTGGGCGTCGCGTCGGTCATCATCGGCGGCGCCCTCGGCGCCCTGTTCGGATTGCTGGCGGGCCTCTACGGAGGGCGCGTCGACACCATCATCAGCCGTGCCATCGACACCTTCCTGGCCTTGCCGTTCCTGATCCTGGTGTTGGCGGTGATCGGCATACTCGGGCCGAGCCTGTTGACGATCATCCTGGTCCTGGGGTTCACGGGTTGGGCGACCTACGCCCGTGTCGTCCGGGGCGAGACGATGGCGATGCGCGAGCGCGAGTTCGTCGGTGCCGCCCTGGCGCTCGGGGCCTCGCGCTTGCGGGTGGCGGCCAAGCACGTGTTCCCCAACATCACGGCGTCGGTCATCGTCCTCGCGACACTCGACGTTGCGGCGACGATCCTGGCCGAGTCGTCGCTGTCGTTCCTCGGGCTCGGGGTGCAGCCGCCGGCCGTGACGTGGGGGCTCATGATCTCCAGTGGTCGCGACTACTTGTCGTCGGCGTGGTGGCTGGCGGTGTTCCCCGGCCTGTGCATCTCGTACACGGTGCTCGGCGTGATCTTCCTCGGCGACTTCCTCCGTGACGTGCTCGATCCCAAGATCGACACCTGAACCAGGTCCTCGGCCGCTTCGTGGCCACGAAAGGGAGCAGACATGAAGGTCTACATCAGCGTCGACATGGAGGGCGTCAGCGGCGTCGTGCACCCCGAGCACACGGGTTGGAACGGCCGCCGGCACCATGAAGCCCGCGCGCTGCTCACGGGCGAGTTGAACGCGGCGATCGAGGGTGCCCTGGCCGCCGGCGCGAGCGACGTGCTGGTGTGCGACAGCCACAGCAACGGCCGGAACGTGATCCTGGAGGACCTGCATCCGAACGCGACGCTGCTGTGGGGTCGCCAGAACCGCACCCTCGGCCAGGTCCACGGCATCGACGAAGGCTTCGATGCGCTGGTGATGGTGGGCTTCCACGCCCGCGCCAGCACGCGGGGCGTGCTCAACCACACGATCAACTCCGGCGTGGTGCACTGGATGAAGCTCAACGGCGCCTACCAGGGGGAGGTCGACCTGAACGCCGCCGTCGCGGGCGTGTTCGGCGTGCCGGTGGCGTTCGTGTCTGGCGACGATCAGGTCGTGGCGCAGACGCTCGAGCGCTACCCCGACGTCGAGACCGTCGTCACGCACCGCTGGGTCGGTACCTACGCGTCGCGCGCCATCGCCCCCGTGACCTCGCGCGAGCGCATCCGCACCGGCGTGCAGCTCGCGCTCGGCCGGCTCGGTGAGATGAAGCCGTACGTCGTCGAGGCGCCGTACACGTTGGAGATCGGATTCAAGGACACCGCCATGCTCGAGGCCGTCACGCTCATACCCGGCGTCGAGGCGGTGGACCCGATGACGGCGCGCTACACCCACGACGACCTCCCCACCGTCATGCGCTGCTGCCTGGCGATGCTCGGTCTGGCGGCGAAGGAGCGTTGGGAGGCCACCCCGTGATCGCGCGGCAGCTCGAGCGCTTCGTGCAGGAGCAGATGATCGCGACGCGCATCCCGGGGCTGAGTCTGGTGCTGCTCCGCGGCGACGAGGTCGCTGCGCGCCACTTCGGTTTCGCCGACCTGGTCCGCCGCGAGCCGCCGGCTGGCTCGACGCGCTACGGCATCGGCTCCGTGACCAAGGTCTTCACCGCCGTGGCCGTGCTCCAGCTCGTGCAGGAGGGGGCGCTCTCGCTCGACGACGAGGTCGCGCGCCACCTGCCCGACGAGGCCCGGGCCTTCGGCGACGCCACGGTGGCCCACCTCCTCGCACACGCGAGCGGTCTGCCCGCCCTGGGGTGGAGCGAGACGAAGATGTCGTCGTCGTGGTTCATGGACGGCTTCCCCGTCGGGGGCTTCGCCGACCTGGCGACCTTCATGGACGGAGCCGAGGCCTGGAACACCGCCGCGCCAGGCGAGCGCTGGCAGTACTCGAACGAGGCCTACATCCTGCTCGGCCGCCTGATCGAGGTGCTCGACGGGGTGCCGTACGCGAGATCGCTCGAGCGCCGCGTGCTCGCGCCGCTCGGGATGCAGCGCAGCACGTTCGAGCGCGACGTGGTGGCCGCCGACGGCGATCGCGTGCAGCCCTACATGCACGACGAGCACGGGCGCCTGCAGGCCGGTGAGAACCTCTACGGCGCGATGCCTGCTGCGGGCGGCCTCGTGAGCACGGCCGACGACATGGCGCGCTTCGCCCGCTTCCTCATGGATGGCCGCGCACACGACGGTGCGGCGCTGCTCGAGGCTCGCTCGTTGGAGCGCATGGCGGCGAGCGACGTGGCGATCGACCCTCCCTCGCCTTTCGACCACTTGCCGCTCTGGGCCGACCCGGTGCGTGTCAACGGCGCCGGCCTCCAGCGTCACGTCGGCGTGTTGGGGCACGACGTCTGGGCGCACGGCGGCGGTGTCATGGGCGGTACGGCGTACGTCGCCGTCATCCCCGAGGTGCGCCTCGGCGTGGTCGTGCTCGCCAACGCACACGGTTACCCGCTCGCCCAACTCGCGCTCGTGGCGCTCGGCTCGATGCTCGGCGCTGCGCCCGAGGACTTCCCGTTCGTGCGGCGCCAGCGCCTGCTGGAGCGGGCCGCCGGGAGCTACGCCAGTTGGGCCGGCACGATCCGAGCCGACCTGGTGCCGAGCGGCTGGGGCCTCGAACTGCGCCTGGCCTTCGAGCCGCGCGGTCGCGGTGTGCCGCTGGTCTTGCTCGAGCACGACGACGAGCGCGACGTGACCCGCTTCCTGACGCTCGGTGGAGGTCGCCCCGGCAGCGCCGAGATCCGCTACACCGACGACGGACCCGTGCTCGTGTACGAGCGCTACGCACTGCGACGACGAGGAGAGACACCCCGATGAGCGACACCCGCCGACCCGTGACCGTCCACGACCTGCTCCGCTTCGCCATGGCCGACGACCCTCAGGTGTCACCCGACGGAGGACGCGTCGCCTGGGTGCGCACCGACATGGACCCTGAGTCCAATCGCTACGACCCGACGATCATGCTCACCGACGTCGCCAGCGGCGCCAGCACACGCCTGGTGGGCGGTACGCACCCGCGCTGGTCGCCCGATGGCACGCGCATCGCGTTCCTCGCGGCCGATCCGCACGCCACCCCGCTCCGGGGGCCCGCAGCGGCGGAGTCGTTCCTCGACGGCATGCCGCAGCTGTGGGTCACGGACGCCGTCGCGGCCGGTCAGGTGCGCCAACTGACCTCGCTCCGTGGCGGTGTCAACGCGCCAGTGTGGTCCCCCGACGGTGCCACCCTGGCGTTCACCACGCTCGTCCATCCCGAACGTGGCCTCGAGGTCGGTGCACCGCAGGCGGACGACGACCCCTACATCCGCTTCAACCGCGACGTGTTGGTGGTGACGAAGACGCGCTGGAAGTCCGACGCCCTCGGGCTCGTGGGCGACTACGTGCGTCAACTGGCGCTGGTTCCGGCCGACGGCAGCGCCGAAGCGCGCCTGCTCACCAGCGGCCCCCACGACGTCTCGTCGCCCGCCTGGTCGCCCGACGGCGCCACCCTGGCCGTCGCCGGGAACCTGGGCGCCAACGGCGACCAAGAGCGGCGCTCGGCGATCTACCTGGTGTCCCTGGCGGACGCCCCCGAGGGTGGCGTGGTGGAGCCGACGGCGCTGTTCTGGCTGGCCGAGATGCGCGGCACCGACCTGGCCTGGTCGCCCGACGGCGCCACGCTCGCGGTGTGCGGTCACGACGACGCCCCCAAGGGGCACTACGGCTTCCAGAAGCTGTGGCTGGTCGACGTCGCCAGCGGTGCCGGCGAGTGCGTCTCGGCAGAGCACGACGTCAGCCTGGGCGACTACTCCCGCAACCAGGACATGCGCCGCTACGGTGGCCCCGACGGCCCGCGCTGGCTCCCTGACGGCTCGGCGCTGCTGGTGCTCGTCAACGAGCGCGGCACGGTGAACGTTGCGCGCTTCGACCTGGGCGATCGCAGCTTCACGCCCGTCACGAGTGGCGACCACAGCGTGTGCGCCTTCACGCTCGCGAGCGACGGACGCCGCCTGGCGTGCGTGATCGGCGACCACGTCACCCCCGGCGACGTCTGGACGCTCGAGCTCGGCGCTGCGCCGACGCGCCTGAGCGACGTGAACGCCGGGCTGCGCGACGAGATCGAGCTGGTGCAGCCGGAGCGCTTCGTCGCCACGAGCAGCGGGGTGGAGGTCGAGGGCTGGGTCATGCTGCCCACGAACCTTGCGGCGGGGGAGACGTGCCCCGTGATCCTCTACACGGGCGGCGGTCCTGGGGGCATGCGCGCGAGCGTGTTCACGCACGAGTGGCAGGTCTACGCGGCCAGCGGCTACGCGGTGATCAACTGCAACGCCCGCGGCAACTACGGCTATGGCGAGGCCTTCTCGGACGCCACGCGCGGCGCCTGGGGCGACCTGGACTACCAGGACAACATGGCCTTCCTGCGTGAGGCGATCGCAGCGTACGAGGCGATCGACGGCGAGCGCCTCGCGGTCGCGGGCGGGAGCTACGGCGGCTACATGGCGGGCTGGATCGCGGCGCGTCACCCCGAGTTCAAGGCGGCGGTGGTGGACCGCTGCCTGTTCAACCGCTACGCCTTCGGCGGGACCAGCGACATCGGCATGCTGCTCGACCACATCGAGTTCGGCGGCAAGAACCCGTGGGAGGCGCCCGAGGAGTACCTCAAGTGGTCACCGATCTCGTACGTCGACGGCATCCAGACGCCGACGCTCGTGGTCCACTCGGCGCTCGACTACCGCTGCCCGATCGACCAGGGCGAGCAGCTCTACAGCGCCTTGAAGCTGCTGGGTGTGCCCACCGAGCTGGTGCGCTTCCCGGACGAGACGCACGAGCTCTCGCGTGCGGGCCGGCCGTGGCATCGCATCTACCGGTTGGAGCGCTACCTCGAGTGGTTCGGGCGCTACCTCTGACGTGGGGGCACACGACGCCGGTCCCAGCCTGACCCCGCGCGACCTGCTGCGCGCCGTGACCGTCGACGACCCGCAGGTGCGCCCGGACGGTGCGAGCGTCGTGTGGCGCCGCGGCCGCGTCGACGGCGAGCGCGACCGCACCGTGTCCAGCCTCGTCGAGCAGCCGTTGGACGGCGGACCTGGTCGGGTGCTGGTCGAGGAGCGGCCGGGACTGCACATGCCGCGCTGGTCGCCCGATGGCGACTGGCTGGGCTTCCTGGCGCCGCACGCCGGCGCGGTGGAGCTGTTCGTGGTGCCCGCCCACGGTGGGACGCCGCGGCAGGTGACGTCGCTCGGCGGCTCTATCGGCGAGTTCGCCTGGTCGCCACGGGGCGACGCGATCGCCCTGGTGCTCCCCCGGCACGTCGGCCACGCGCCCGGCGATGGATGGAACGCCGACGTGCTGCGCGTGACGCGTCTGCGGTGGAAGCGCGACGGCACCGGTTTGGTCGGCGATCGCTTCGATCACCTGGCCCTGGTCCCGTTCGGCGAGGCCGCCGAGCCGGTCACGGAGCCGCGCTGGCTGGTGGACGGGCGCGTGGACGTCGCCGGGCCGTGTTGGTCGCCAGACGGTCACACGCTGGCCTTCGTCTCGGCCCTGGACGATCCCGACTGGGAGGTCTCGCGCCGCACGGCTGTGTACTCGTGCGACGTCGACGAAGGTGCGGCGTCGCCGCGTCGGCTGGCCGGCTTCGCCGACCTGCGCGCACAGGCGCTCGCGTGGTCGCCCGACGGCGCCACGCTGGCGCTGACGGGACACGATCACGAGGGCATCGGTCACTACGGGGCGCAGCGCCTGTGGACCGTCGACGCGCGCAGTGGGGCCCGGCGAGCGCTGACCGACGATGCGCTCGGCACCTTCGGCAACGCTGCCTACACCGACACCGGCGGATCGGGTGGGACCGGTCCGGTGTGGTCACCCGAGGGCGACGCGCTGATCGCAGTCCTCACCTCCCGCGGCACCGTTCGGCTGGTCCGTGTGGAGCTCACCGGGGGCGTCGTCACCCCACTCACGTCACCTGACCGCGTGATCGCCGGTTTCGCCGCCGTTCCAGACGGGCGACGCTACGTCGTCGTCGCGCAGCCGAGCGACCGCAGCGCCGACCTCGAGCTCGTCGAGGCCGCTTGTGTCGGCGCCGACGGGTCGACGCGGCGGCTCACCGACGAGGGGGGTGCGGTCATGGCGGGCGTCCGCGCGACCCGGCCGCGACACTTCGTGGTCGACGACGGCGCCGGCCCTGCGCTCGACGCCTGGGTCTTGCTGCCGGCGGTGGGGGAGGGCGATCGGGTGCCCGTCATCCTCTACTGTGGCGGTGGGCCGGGTGGCATGCGCAGCGACAACCTACACATGGAGTGGCAGCTCTTCGTCGCGGCGGGGTACGCCGTGGTGTGGGCCAACACGCGCGGCTGCCAGGGTTACGGCGATCCCTTCTGCACGGCGATCCTGGGCTCATGGGGCGAGGCGGACTTCAGCGACAACCTGCGGGCGCTCGACGCCGCGCTGGCTGCGTTCCCGGCGCTGGATCCCGAGCGGCAAGCCATCGCCGGGGGGAGCTACGGCGGCTTCCAGGTGGGGTGGGCGCTGGGCGCGACCGACCGCTTCGCCGCCGCGGTGGCAGATCGCGTGGTGGTCGACAAGCTCTCGGCGTTCGGCATGAGCGACATCGGGCCCTTGCGAGCGTTCGAGTTCGGCGGCGCCGCCCCGTGGGAGGACGCCTCCGCGTACCTGCGGCAGTCCCCCATCGACCGCCTCGGTGGCGCGAGCACGCCGACGTTGGTGGTGCACTCCGCGCAGGACCATCGCTGCACGGTCGGCCAGGGCGAGGCCCTGTTCGCGAGCCTGCTGGCGCAGGGTATGGAGACGCGGCTGGTGCGGTTCCCGAACGAGTCGCACGGTCTGTCGCGCGGCGGCCGGCCATGGCACCGCGTGAGACGTGTGCAGGAGTATCTCGACTGGTTCGGCCGGCATCTCGCCGACGGCCGCTCGTAGGCCCGTGGTGTCACGGTCCTGGTACCAGTGTCGCGATGGACGGCGCGGTGCGTTGACCACCCGCAGGGCGGGTGCTAGCGTACTTTGCATCGCCAGCCGTGACGTTCGACTGTTGACAGTTGACCTTCAACTTCAGGTGCAGGCCATCGGAGGAGCGACATGCGTATCACCGAACTGACCGCGCGGGTCCTCAGGATCCCACGCTCGAACCGTCTCACCACCAGCTACGGCAGCGAGGACAACGCCACGACGATCCTGGTCGAGATCCGCACCGACGAGGGGGTCACGGGCATCGGCCAGGCGTCGGTCGACGCACCCTTCTACGGCGAGAGCGCCGAGGGCATGCTCACCAACATCCGCTCCCACCTCGCGCCTGCGCTCACCGGCATGGACCCCATGGCGACGACCGCCTGCCGCCAGGCGATGGAGCGTGCGCTGCCGCATCACGAGTTCTCACATTCCGGCGTCGACATGGCCCTGCTCGACCTCAAGGGCAAGGCGCTGGGCGTGCCGATGTACGAACTCTTGGGCGGCAAGGTCCGCGACGGCCTGACGCTGATGGGCTTCATCCACCACGGCGCCCCCGAGGCCATGGCCGAGACCGCCACGCGCATCGTCGAAGAGAAGGGCTATCGCGTCCTGAAGATGAAGATCGGCCTCGACCCCGTCGAGGACGTCGCGCGTTACCGCGCCGTGGCCGAGGCGCTGCAAGGGCGTGCCCTCGTGCAGGTCGACGGCAACACCGGGTACGAGCTGTGGCAGGGCCTGTGGGCGCTGTCCGAGATGGAGTCCATCGGTGGCCTCGGGTGCATCGAACAGCCCGTCCCCAGCACGCGTGACATGGCGATCCTGGCGCGCCGCTTGAAGACCCCGATCATGGCCGACGAGGCCATCTACGGCCCGCCCGACGCGATCGACGTGATCCGTGAGGAGGCAGCCAGCATCGCGCTCATGAAGATGAACAAGCACGGCGGCCCCAGCGCGGTCCGCGAGATCGGCTCGATCTTCGGTGCGGCCAACCTGACCCTCTCGATCGCCATCTACTACGACCTGATCGGCGTCGCCGCGGCGCACTTGGCCGCCGCGATCCCGTGTGCCACCTGGCCGTCCCCCGCGACCGATCTGGCCGACACGTTCGTCGCTGCCTCGTTCGCCCCGGACGGACTGACGCTCGCGGCGCCGAGCGGCCCAGGCCTCGGCGTCGAGCTGGACTGGGACAAGATCGAGCGCTACACCGTCGAACTGTGAGGACCGTTGCCACCGGTGCAGCCGGCAGCGTCGTCGCTGCGTCCGCCGCGGCCATCCGGATCGAGGCCGTCGAGCTGATCGAGGTCTCAGCCCGGCTGCGCTTCCGCTTCGAGACGAGCTTCGGCGCCCAGCAAGAGCTCACCCGGCTGCTGGTCGTCCTCCATTCCGAAGGTCTCGAGGGCCTGGGCGAGGTCGTCGCGATGGGATCGCCGGGCTACAGCCACGAGACGACGGCGACGGCGTGGGAGGTGCTCGAGTCGCACGTGCTGCCGCTCGTGGTCGGCCGCGCGTTCGCCACCCCGGCGCAGCTCCTGGGCGCCCTGGCGGGCATCCGCGGCAACGACATGGCCGTGGCGGGCGTCGAGACCGCGTTCTGGGACCTGCTCGCCCGCCGGGCAGGTATGCCGCTGTGGCAACTCCTCGGCGGCGTGCGCAGCGAGGTGGAGGTGGGGGCGTCGATCGGCATCCAGGCCGACGGGGCGGCGACCGTCGCCGCGGCCGAGAGGCACGCGGCAGAGGGGTACCGACGACTGAAGTTCAAGATCAAGCCCGGATGGGACGTCGAGCCGCTGCGAGCGGTGCGCGCTGCGCTCCCCGAGGCCGTCCTGACGGTCGACGCCAACAGCGCCTACCGGCTGTCGGACGCGCGCGTCTTCGACGCGCTCGACGAGCTCGGCCTGGACTACATCGAGCAGCCGCTCGGCGCTGCCGACCTGCACGACCACGTGATGCTGCAGCGCCGGCTGCGCACACCGCTCTGCCTCGACGAGTCCATCCACTCGGCCGAGGACGCGCGCAAGGCGCTCGCGACCGACGCCGGTCGCGTGATCAACGTCAAGGTCGGTCGGGTGCGTGGACACTTGTCGGCGCGGCGCATCCACGACGTCGCACTGGCGTTCGGCGCCCCCGTCTGGTGTGGTGGGATGCTGGAACTTGGCGTCGGCCGTGCGCATAATCTGCACATGTCGACGCTCGAGGGCTATACCCTGCCGGGTGACACTGCGTCCGCGTCGCGCTACTGGGAGGAGGACGTCATCGATACCTGGCTCGATGCGAAAGATGGCGTGCAGAGCGTACCTCAAGGCCCAGGACTGGGCGTCGATCTGGCCCGTTCGGCGCTGACCGGGCGGACCGTCAGGCGCCTCGAGGCCCTGCCGTGACGACACCTCGCGCGTTGACACCCCGCCCTTCGAGTGGTACTTTTCTGCATGGCGCTGAGCACCTTTTCACCGCCGACACCGTACTGTTAACAATCAACAGTCTGCACACACACGCCGCGTACCGACGTCACAGCGCGGCTCTCCTCATCGTCGAGAGGCCAGCATGAACGAATCTGCACCCGAGTTCGACCTCATCCAGCTCGAGATCCAATGGCAGCGCCTCATCAGCATCATGGACGAGGTCGACAACGCGGTCATCAAGACCTCGTTCAGCACCATCGTCGGCGAGAGCCACGACTTCGCCTGCATCCTCCTCAACGCCGAGGGGGGCAGCATCTGTCAGTCGAGCTTCAGCCCACCCGACTTCTGCGTCATCCTGCCGCGAACCACCCGCTCGATGCTCGAACGCTTCCCGGTCGAGAGCCTGCGTGAAGGCGACGTGCTCGTCACCAACGACCCCTGGTTGGCCGCAGGCCACCTGCCCGACTACGCGATCGTCACGCCGGTCTTCCACCACGGCCGCGTGGTGGCGTTCATGGGGACGATCGCCCACCTCTCCGACGTCGGCGGCCACCCCGGCGACATCATCGCCGGCGACGTGTTCACCGAAGGCGTCCGCATCCCACCCGCGAAGCTCTACGAGGAGGGCCGCGAGAACGCGCTGCTCTTCCAACTCATCGGCCAGAACTGCCGCGTGCCCAACCTCGTCCTCGGCGACCTGCGCGCCATCGTCGGCACCCACCAGGTCGGTGCTCGCCGACTGCGAGAGTTCCTTGACGACTACGATCTCGCCGACATCGTCGACCTGTCGACGGAGATCCACGACCGCAGCGAGCGCGTGATGCGCGAGCGCATCGCCGCGATCCCCGACGGCAGCTACGAGTTCGGACTCGACATCGACGGCTATCACGAGATCGTGCACCTGCACGCCACGGTGCGCATCGAGGGCTCCGACGCCTACGTCGACTACACCGGCACCAGCCCCCAGACCGACAAGGCCGCCATCAACTGCGTCTACAACGTGACGTTCAGCAGCAGCATGTACCCGTTCAAGTGCGCGCTGGTCCCGACGATCCCGAACAACGAGGGGCTCTTCCGACCCGTGCACGTGTCCGCGCCCGAGGGCTGCATCCTCAACACCACCTTCCCACACCCGGTCAACGCACGAGCCAAGACCACCAACAACATCAACCAGGTGCTCTTCGGCGCCCTCTGGCCGGCCTTCGGCGAGCATGCCCAGGCCGGATCGGGCAGCATCTGGCCGTTCAGCGTCAGCGGTCGCACCGCCGAGCACGGCGAGTTCAGCGTGCACGTGCTGCCGCACGGTGGCCGCGGATCGATGCGCGAACTCGACGGGCTCGTCCCGATCGCCTTCCCGCACAACAGCAGCGTGACCCCGGTCGAGATCTGGGAAGGGCAGTGCCCCGTGATGATCTTGAACAAGTCGCTCCTCGCCGACAGCGCTGGTGCCGGCCGCCAGCGCGGCGGCCCCGGTCAGGTCATGACCTTCCGCAACACCGGCGACGTCACCATCAACGCCCGCGTGCGGCCCGACAAGATCTTCTGCGCGCCGCCTGGGCTCGACGGGGGCCAGCCCGGCAAGACGGGCGAGGTGCGCTTCAACGGCGAGGTCATCACGCAGTTCCCGATCCTGGCGTTCCAGCCCGGCGACGAGATCGAGTTGCGCATGCCCGGCGGCGCCGGCTTCGGTGCCAGCGACCAGCGCGACGTGGCGGCGATCAGGCGCGACGTTGCGGCCGGCATCGTGACGATCGAAGGCGCTCGCAGCGACTACGGTGTCCGCCTCGACGACGCACGGGTGTCTTCATGAAGATCGTGGGCGTCTCCACCACCGTCGTGGCGCTGCCGCGCAGCGCCACGCTGACGACGAGCTACGGCAGCGGCGACCTCGCCACCACGGTGCTCGTGCAGCTGCACACCGACACGGGCGAGGTCGGCATCGGGCAGACCGCCGTGGCGCCGCGCTCGTACGGTGAGACCGCCGAGGGCATCCTCACGAACATCCAGCACCACCTGGCCCCCGTCGTCGTCGGGCGCGAGGTCGACTCCATCGAGGCGATCCACGCCGACCTGATGCGGGCGCTCCCGCACCACTGGTCGTCGCACGCCGGCGTCGAGATCGCCCTGTGGGACCTCAAGGGCAAGCAGCTCGGCGTGCCCGTCTACGAACTGCTCGGCGGCAAGGTGCGCGACGGCCTCACCCTGATGGGCTTCGTCCACCACGCCGCACCCGACGTCATGGCCGCAGAAGCGGTCGCAGAAGTCGAGCGGCACGGCTACTCGGTGCTGAAGATGAAGGTCGGGATGGACCCCGTCGACGACGTGGCGCGCTTCCGGGCCGTCTCCGAGGCGCTGCAGGGTCGGGCGCTGCTGCAGATCGACGGGAACACGGGTTGGAGCCTATGGCAGGCGCTCTACGCGCTGCGCGAGATGGAGGCCATCGGCGGCCTCGGCGCCGTCGAGCAACCCGTCGCCAGCCGGCGCGAGATGGCCGTCCTGGCGCGCACGTTCAAGACGCCGATCATGGCCGACGAGGCGATCTACGCTGCGGGCGACGCGATCGACGTCGTTCGTGAAGAGGCGGCGTCGCTGGCACTCATGAAGATCACCAAACATGGCGGTGTGGCACAGGTCCGCGACATCGCGCACGTCTTCGGCGCCGCCAACCTCGGCCTGTCGATGGCGATCTACTTCGACCTCATCGCCGCCGTGGCCTCACACCTCGCCGCCGCCTTCCCATGTGTGACCTGGCCTTCGCCCTTCACCCACCTCGAGGCCTCGGTGTTGACCGACCCGCCCGTCCCCGACGGCCTCAGCATGAACCCGTCCGACGACCCCGGTTGGGGTGTGCAGCTGGACCTCGACCAGGTCGCTCGGTACGCCACGGCGAGCGCGACGCTCGGCGACACCACGGGGAGGAACGCATGAGATGACGTTCACGTGCGCCGCTCAATCCGACCGTCCCCGAACACACACACGAAGGAGGCTCGACACGTGACCGAACCAACGAACCGCACGCTGCGCCGGCTGCTCATCCTGCTGGTGCTCCTCTTGGCCGCGCTTGCCCTCCCGGCGACGGCCTTCGCCCAGACGACGCCAGGCAGCCAGATCACCATCGCCATCGGTGAGCTGCCCACGTCGCTCGACCCGCCCCGCGACTGGGCCATCGCCTCGACCTGGGTCCACATGAACGTGTTCGACTGCCTCATCTGGCGCGATCGCGACACGATGGAGTTCACGCCCTTCCTGGCGACCTCCTGGGAGAACGTCGACGACCGCACCTGGCGCATGGAGCTGCGTGAGGGCGTCACGTTCCACAACGGCGAGCCCTTCGACGCCGAGGCGGTCGTGTGGACCTACGAGCGTATCTACACCGCGCCCGGCGGCCAGGCCGACTTCATCACGTTCAACCAGTGGACGTTCATCGAGGAGATCAACGTCCTCGGGCCCTACGAAGTCGAGTTCGTGACCCGCACCCCCGATCCGGCGTTCCTCAGCCGCATCGCGGGCACCGGCTGCGGCATCCAGGCGCCCGTCGCCGGCCGCGAGATGGCCGAGAGCGGCAACTACACCCCGATCGGCACCGGCCCCTACACGTTCGTCAGCTACGCGCGCGACGACAACCTGGTCATGGAAGCCAACCCCGACTGGTTCTTCGGTGCGCCCGAGATCGAGCGCGTCACCTGGCGTTCGGTGCCCGAGGTCAGCACGCGCGTCGCGAGCCTCCTCACAGGCGCGGCCGACCTGATCTCCGGCGTGCCCTTCCAGGACTGGGACCGCATCAACGCCAACGACGGCACCACCGTCACGGAGTTCCTCACCACCCAGGTGATGATGCTCGCCATGCGTTCGGGTGCCAACGAGCAGTTCCCTGACTACAGCGGCCCCACCGAGGACGTCCGCATCCGTCAGGCGATCGCGCACGCCATCGACCGCGAGACGATCATCGACGTGATCGACGGCTTGGGCGTGCCGACCCTGTCGCGCATGACCCCGCCGACCCTCGGCTGGAGCCCCGAGTACTACGACACGTACGGTGACTACGACCCAGAGCGTGCCATGGAGTTGCTCGCCGAAGCCGGCTACGACGGTGAGGAGCTGACGTTCCACACCAGCGCCACCTGGATCAACCAGCGTGCGCTCGCCGAGGTCATCACCGCGATGCTCCAGGCGGTCGGGCTGAACGTGAACCTCCAGATCATGGACACCACCACGTTCCGCGAGCAGATCTACTTCCCGTACCAGAACCAGGAGCTCTACCTCGACGCGCTCGGCAACTCGTTCTTCGATCCCTGGATCGTGGTCCTCTCCGAGCGCAGCGACCGCCGCGAGCGCTCTGGCTGGAGCGGCCCCGTGGCCGACGAGGTCGACGCCCTCATCCGCGCCGCTGCGGTCAACATGGACCTCGAGGAGCGCGAGGCGCAGTATCAGGAGATCCAGCGCCTGATGCTGCAAGAGGCCGTGACCCTGCCGCTGTACCAGATGATCGACGCCGTCGGCACCAGCGACCGCCTGAACTGGTCGCCGCCGCAAGACGGCTTCTTCTGGATGGGCAACGCGACCCTCGACTGATCGCGTGACCACAAGCTCCTTCGCCTTGGCGCCGTCGCTCGACGGCGCCAAGGCGTCACCGCGGCTCGTCTATCAACCACACTCGTCGACCGGCCGCTGCGCTCGGATCCGCAAGCACGTTGCGTGCCGTAGGGGTATCTGATGCTGACCTTCATCGTGATGCGCACGTTGCAGATGGTCCCGCCGTTGTTCGGGTTGACCATCATCCTCTTCGTCCTCCTGCGGATCGGCGGCGACCCGGTGGCGCACCTCGTCCACCCCGACGCGACACCCGCCGAGATCCAACAGGTGCGCGAGGCGTACGGCTTCGACCGGCCCTGGGTCGAGCAGTACTTTCGCCAACTCACGCTCATCGTCACCGGCGACTTCGGTGACTCGTATCGTTATCGCGCGCCGGCGATGCCGCTCGTGCTCGAGCGGTTGCCTGCCACGCTCGAACTCGCCCTCGCCTCGATCGCGATAGCCCTCGTCATCGCGATCCCGGCCGGTATCTTGTCAGCGGTCTATCAGAACAGTTGGCTCGACGTGCTCGTCACCGTGACGAGCACGCTCGGACGCGCCATGCCGAACTTCTGGATCGGCATCATGCTCATCCTCGTCGTGGCCGTGCAGCTCCGCTGGCTACCCGTCGCAGGCCGCGACGGCCTCGCGCATCTCATCCTGCCCGCCATCACGTTGGGCACCTCGCTCGCGACCACCATCGCGCGCCTGCTCCGCTCCAGCCTGCTCGAGATCATGCGGCGCGAGTTCATGACCACGGCGCGCGCCAAGGGTCTGAGGTACTGGACGGTCGTCCTCCGGCACGGGCTGCGCAACGCGCTCGTGGCCTCGGTGACGGTGCTCGGCCTGCAGGTGGCCTGGTTGCTCGGCGGCAGCGTGATCGTCGAGGAGGTCTTCGCGTGGCCCGGCATCGGCCGGCTCATGGTGCGCTCGGTGCTGCTGAGGGACCTCACGCTCGTCCAGGCCGGAGTCTTGGTGTTCGCGCTGATCGTGATGGTGGCGAACCTGCTCGTCGACGTGACCTACGCGTTCATCAACCCGCGGATCCGGTTCTCGTGAGGCCGGAGCGCTCGATGGAGGCACGACCGTGAACGCCGGCAAGGTCTTGCGCAGCCTGCTCCGGAGCCCCGTCGGGCTCATCGGCGCGCTGCTCGTCGTCGGTGCGTTCGTCTCGGCCCTCGGCGCCGGCTGGTTCTCGGCGATCGACCCGACGCAGTTCCACCTCCGGAACCGCCTGGCTCCTCCGGTCTGGGCCGGCGGCACCTGGGAGTTCCCGCTCGGCACCGACCAACTCGGTCGCGACATCGCGTCGCGTCTGATGCACGGCGCACGCGTGTCGCTCATGGTCGGCGTCTTCGGCGTTGCCGTTTCGACGCTGATCGGCGTCACCATCGGCCTGTTGGCCGGGTACTACCGGGGCTGGGTCGACGCCGTCTTGTCGCGGCTGATCGACACGTTCATGGCGATCCCCTTCATCGTCCTCGCCCTGGCCGTCATCGCCGTCATCGGACCGCAGGGCGGCGACAACATCACGTTGCTGGTGATCGTCCTCGGCGTGAGTGGCTGGATCGACTTCGCCCGCGTGGTGCGTGGCGAGACGCTCGGCGTCGTGGAACTCGAGTACGTCGAGGCGGTGCGGGCGCTCGGCCAGAACCGCTTCTGGATCCTCGTGCGCCACGTCCTCCCCAACGTCTCCGCGTCGATCATCGTGCTCGTCACGCTGAACGTGGCCTCGGTCATCATCGCCGAGTCGTCGCTGTCGTTCCTCGGCCTCGGCGTCCAGCCGCCCACGGTCACGTGGGGGCTCATGCTCGCCGATGGCCGTGACCACCTGGCCACCTCCTGGTGGCTCGCGACCTTCCCAGGCATCGCCATCACGCTCACGACGCTCGGGATGATCCTCCTGGGCGACTGGCTGCGCGACGTGCTCGATCCGCGGATGATGACCTGAGCATCCGCCGGTGCCTCAGGCGGCGGCCTCCGGGTCGTCGCCAGGTGCGTCCGTTCCGACGCCGACGTACCGCTGCGCTGCGGTCGGCGTGACGTAGCCGGCGATCAGGTCGCGCTCGACGCGCCACGCCGCACGCTCGGCTGGGTTCCCGAACCCGCCCCCGCCTGGGAGGTCGAGCGTGACGACGTCGCCGGGCAGGAGCGTGATGGCAGGGAAGCGCTCGATCGCCTCGCCGTTGATGCGGACGCTGCCGGGTTCGGCGTCGCTGCCGCCGGCCAGGCCGTTGGGCCGCGTGGTGATCCGGTCGGGCGTGAGGCTGAAGGTCATGGGACCAGTGCCGACGTGTTCGAAGGCGATGCTCTGGCCGAGGCCGCCGCGGTGTCGTCCGGCTGCGCCCGTGTCTGGTCGCAGCGCCTTGCGGTGGAAGCGAACGGGGGCGCGTGTCTCGATCACCTCGCAGGGCGTGATCGTGCTGTTGGTCGGGAAGGCGACGGGCAGCATCCCGTCGAGCCCTGGCATGCCACCGCGGCCTCCGTACGGCAGCATGTCGACGAGGTACGGTCGTCCGCTTTCGCTGCCCTTCAGGACGAGGGGCCAGATGCCGCCGTTGCTGGCCTGGACGTGTTCGCCGAGGATGGGCCAGAGGGCGCCGAAGAGGACCTGGTTGAGGTTGTTCGTCGTCTTGGCGCGGGCCTTGACGGGTGCGGGGAAGCGGGCGTCGAGGATCGAGCCTGCGGGGGCGCTGACGCGGATGGGTGCGAACAGGGCCTCGTTGTTGGGGACGTCGGGTGCCAGGGCGCACTTGAACGGGTACATGGTCGTCGCGTACGTGCTGTTGAACGGCACGTTGATCGCGGCGTCCGTGCGCGCCGCCGATGTCCCGGCGTAGTCGACGTGGACGGTGTCGTCTCGGATCGTGACGCGGGCGTGGAGGTGGACGGTCTCGATGTAGCCGTCGATCTCCATGCCGTACTCGTAGATGCCGTCCGGGAGGGCGCTGATGCGCTGGCGCATGTGCCGGCCCGAGCGGTCGAGGATGGCGTGTGCGATGGGCTCGAGGTCCTCGAGACGATCGTCGTGGAGGAACTCCTGGATGCGCGCGCTCGCGACCCGGGCCGCGCCCGCCATCGCGCGGAGGTCGCCGAGGAGGAGGTCGGGTGCTCGGCAGTTGGCGCCGATGAGGTCGAAGGCGAGGGCGTTCTCGGTCCCGGCGTCGTAGAGCTTGCAGGGTGGCATGCGAAGGCCTTCGCTGTACACGTCGTCGCTCTCGATCTCGCCCGGGTGGCCGCCGACGTCGGACATGTGCGACACCGTTCCCAGGAACCCGATCACGCGGCCAGCGACGAAGAGCGGCATCAGCAGCACGTAATCGGGCAGGTGCCCCGTGCCGATCCACGGGTCGTTGGTGGCGATGACGTCGCCGGGTCGAAGCGTGTGCACGGGGAACCGGGCCAAGAGTTGCTTGGCCGTGCGCGGCAGCACCACGCAGAAGTTCGGCGTGCTCCAACTCGACTGGCACAGCGACCGTCCGCGTGCGTCGGTCAGGATGCAGGCGAAGTCGCGCCCTTCGCTGAGGATCGTGCTGAAGGTGGTCTTGACGATCACGTCGTCGACCTCGTCCATGATCGAGATCAGACGCTGCCACATGATCTCGAGCGAGATCGGGTCCAGTGGCGCGCCCGCCGCTCCGCCCCTCACGCCTCGGGCTCCGGCTCCGCGCCTTGCGCACCGAACCCGTAGTCGCGTCGAGCAGCCTCGCGCGTGACGAGACCGTCGGCGATGTCGCGCTCGATCCGGTCTGGTTGGCGCTCGGCCGGGTCGCCGAAGCCGCCCCCGCCGGCGATGTCGAGGCTTACGACGTCGCCCGGTCGGAGCGTGATGGCCGGGAAGCGGTACACGGCCTCACCGTTGATGCGGACCGTGCCGCGGGCGGCGTGGTGGCCGCCGGCGAGGCCCTGGGGTGAGGTGGTGATGCGGTCGGGGGTGAGGCTGAACGTCATCGCCTCGGCACCGACGTGCTCGAAGACGATGCTCTGGCCGACTCCGCCGCGGTGGCGTCCAGGCGCGCCGGTGTCGAGCCGCAGGGCCTTGCGGTGGAAGCGGATCGGCGCGCGGGTCTCGATGACTTCGCACGGTGTGATGGTGCTGTTCTCCGGGTACGAGACCGGCAGCATCCCGTCCATGCCAGGCAGCGCGCCGCGACCGCCGTGCGGCAGCATGTCGACGAGGTACGAGCGGCCTGCCTCGCGCCCCTTCAGGACGAGGGGCCAGATGCCGCCGTTGCTGGCTTGGACGTGGTCGCCGAGGACGGGCCAGAGGGCGCCGAAGAGGACCTGGTTGAGGTTGTTGATGGTCTTGGCGCGCGCCTTGACCGGTGCGGGGAAGCGCGCGTTGAGGATGGAGCCCTCCGGTGCGGTGACACGGATGGGCGTGAACAGGGCCTCGTTGTTCGGGACGTCGGACGCCAGCGCGCACTTGAACACGTACATGCTGGACGCGAGCGTGCTGTTGTACGAGGAGTTGATCGAGCCGTGCGGCGACTGCGGTGACGTGCCCTCGTAGTCGACGTGGATGGTGTCGCCCGCGATGGTGACGCAGGCCTGCAGGTGGACGGTCTCGATGTAGCCGTCGATCTCCATGCCGTACGTGTAGCTGCCGTCGGGGAGCGCGCTGATGCGCGAGCGCATGTAGCGCTCGGAGCGCCGCACGATCTCGTCGGCGATGGCCTCGAGGTCCGTGAGGCCGTAGTCGTCCACGTACTCGGTGAAGCGGTCGCTGGCGACGCGGGCGGCGCCGGCCATGGCGCGCAGGTCGCCGAGGAGGAGTTCGGGGGCGCGGCAGTTGGCGCCGATCACGTCGAAGGCGAGCTCGTTCTCGACACCGGCGTCGTAGAGCTTGAAGGGGGGCATGCAGAGGCCTTCGCTGAAGACGTCGTCGCTCTCGATCTCGCCCGGGTGCCCGCCCACGTCGGACATGTGCGAGACGGTACCGACGCAGGCGATGACCCTCCCAGCGACGAAGACGGGTGCCAGCAGGACGTAGTCAGGGAGGTGTCCCGTGCCGAGCCAGGGGTCGTTGGTCGCGATCACGTCGCCCGGACGCAGCGTCTCGATCGGAAAGCGCTCGAGCAGGGCCTTGGCGGTTCGCGGGTACACCGCGGAGAAGGTCGCGGTGCTGAACGCCGACTGGCACAGCGAGCGTCCGTACGTGTCGGTGAGGATGCAGGCGAAGTCGCGGCCCTCGCTGAGGATCGTGCTGAAGGTGGTCTTGACGATCTTGTCGTCGACCTCGTTCATGATCGAGATCAGGCGCTGCCACATGATCTCGAGCGAGATCGGGTCGAGGCCGTTCTCGGGTGGTTGGTCACCTCGCTGCATCATCGTCCTCCAACCTCGTGTGGGGCGCTGGTGTCGCGTCTCGGCCCCGGTCGCCGGAACCGCGCGCTGCCGATCGGGCACATCTCGCTCCTGGCGGTGCTCGCATGTGACCGGCCGGGCTCCTCCCAGGCGACGTCACTGGCCGCATGGTGTTCCGTGACGACGCCGGCGCGCTCGTCGCAGGTCCCGACGGTTGGTACATTGTAGTCGCGTTGGGTGTCAACAGTTGACACGCCGCGGGTGGCGGACGCCGCCGCGATACGACCCTGAGCACCGCACCCACAACGCTCGAAAGGACCACCATGTCGAAAAGCAACGTCGAACTCGCAGGCCAGACCATCGCTCCAGGGGAGAAGGGCTTCGGCTACCTCCACGTCGGCTACCTCGCGGCGCGCACCGAGGTGCGCGTGCCGTGGCAGGTCATCAACGGCGCCGAGGACGGCCCCGTCCTGCTGCTCGAAGGCACGCTGCACGGTTGGGAGCCGATGGGTGCCGAGGTCATCCGGCGCGCCATGCTGCAGGTCGACCCCGCCAAGCTGCGCGGCACGATCTACTGCCTCCCGCTGGCGCACCCCTTCACGGTCGAGTTCGGCGGCACCATCGAGAGCGCCGGGCAGCGCGTCAGTCCGGCCGACAACCTCGACATGAACCAGGTCTGGCCCGGCGCCAAGAAGAACGCCTGGCTCACGCAGCAGATCGCGCACGTGCTCTGGAACGAGGTCGTCTCGAAGGTCGAGTACGTCGTCGATTACCACGACGGCACCGGCGCCTGCGACGAGTTGCCCGTCGCCTTCGCGCACCTGTTCCCGGACTCGCCGCCGTACGTCGCCGGCGCGGGCGCCGACGGCGTCGGTGAAGACGGCGTCGACTACAACCTCTCGCCCGAGCACGTGAAGCGCGTCAACGAGGGCATCATGGGCATGGCCAAGGCGTTCGGCTCCGAGGTGATCTGGAAGCGGCCGCACATGCTCAACCCGCGCATGCTGCTCGGTCAGTGCGCCGTCCAGGGCATCGTTCCGCTCTACGTCGAGACCGGCGGCGGCGGGATGATCGACGAGCAGATCGACGCCAGCGTCGTGTGCACGCTCAACATCCTGAAGCACCTGGGCATGATCGACGGCGAGCCCGTGTTCCCGAAGCGCCAGGTGATGGTCGAGGATTACGTCGTGTACCGCAGCCTCGAGGGCGGCTTCTACCTCAAGGACCCCAAGGCGAC
>REEJ01000345.1 GCA_007695125.1 Trueperaceae bacterium
CGTCAGCGGCAGCTTCGCCACCACGCCGAGCTCGTGGTACCGCGCGCTCGCGCTGGCCTCCTCGGGAGCGGTGTCGCTCGCGGCCATCGTAGGCGCGACCTTCGCGCTCGGCGATTGGGAGCGGGCGTTCGAGGCCGTGGCGGAACGGACGCCCGGCAAGGTGCTGCTCGTACCGTAGGGCGCCCGATCAGCGCGTCGGACGCACGGCGCAGGGGTCGACGATCGCAACGCCGTGGAGGGTGGTGGCGCTCACGCGACGCCGATGACCAGGGCTGTGACCGAGTGGGGCTCGAGGTCCAGCGTGAGGGTTCGGCCGCCCGCGCTCACGCTCTGGGTTCGTACGCCGACCTCGTGCGGTGTCTCGAACGTGTTCGCCGCCTCGACGTGCGGCCCGTTGATCACGTGCAGCTCGCCGGCGTCGGCGAAGTGGCCGCGCTGCAACTCGATGGTGGTGCTCTGGGTCTCCTCGAGGCTGCGGTTCACCAGGTAGACGGCGAGCTGTTTGCGCGCGCGATCCACCGTGGCGGAGACGTCGAGGACGCGCAGCGCGTCGAACTCCGGCGTCGAGAAGGTCGCGCCATCCCAGAACACGTCGAGCGCGGTGTCGCCCGCGGTGCTGGCGTACAGCTCGAAGGGGTGGAAGGTGGCCTGCAGCACCAGGCCCTCGGGCGTGGTCATGATCGGCGCGATCACGTTGACGATCTGCGCGATGTTGGCCATCTTCACGCTCGCGGCGTGGCGGAAGAAGGCGTTGAAGTGCATCGCCACCACCAGCGCGTCCGCCAGGTCGTACGTCTCCTCGAGCTTCCCCTCGTTGAACACCCGGTACCAGACGTTCCACTCGTCCACCGCGATGGGGATGTCGCGCTCCAGCTTCAGCGCCGAGCGCATCGCGCGCAGGATGCCGCGCGTGCCGCTGAGCATGTCCTCGAGCTTCTCCGAGATCGCCATGTAGGAGGCGAAGTCGTCGTCGCGGTAGCCGCGCTCGCGGCTGTTGCCGACGTACCAGTGGATGGCCATGTAGTCGATCAGCGTCGGTGCGTGCTCCATGAGTAGCTGCACCCGCTCCACCCAGTGGCGGTCCCACAGCGACACGCCGGCGGCGAGGAGCTCGATGCTCGGATCGGTCCACTTCATGACCTTGGCGAACTCGGTGTAGGTGCGGGCGTACTCCTCGGGGGTCTTGAAGCCGATCTGCCAGGGCCCGTCGACCTCGTTGCCGATCCCCCAGTACCTCACAACGTGCGGCGCCTCGAAGCCGTGCCGCTTGCGCAGCTTCACCAGCGCGGTGTCCTTGGTGCCGTTGCAGTACTCCACCCAGTCGCGCGCCTCGCGCATGTCGCCGTCGCCGGCGTTGACGGCCAGGTACGGCTCCGCACCGAGCTTGCGGCAGAACGCCACGAACTCGTTGGTGCCGAAGGTGTTCGGCTCGACGTCGTGCCAGGCGAGCTCCATGCGCGCCTTGCGCTCCTCCTCCGGACCCACGCCGTCGCGCCAGCGGTAGCCCGACACGAAGTTGCCGCCCGGGTAGCGCACCACCGAGATGCGCAGCCGTCTGAGGGCGGCGAGCACGTCCGTTCGAACGCCGTCGGCGTCGGCCATGGGGGAGCCCGGCTCGTAGATGCCGCCGTAGATGCAGCGGCCGAGGTGCTCGGCGAACCCCCCGAAGAGGTTCGGATCGATGGGCGCGATCACGCGCAGGGGGTCGATGCTGACGCGGTTGCTCACGGGCACCTCGAGTGGAGCGCACCGTCCTGTCTGGCGACGCGCCCGCAGCGCGCCGACGCCACAGCGCCGACGCGCTCCCCATCGTACGCGGCTCCGTCCACCCTGGCGTCGAGCGCACCGCCGTGGGCCGCCGGGTAGGGCTCGGCGCCGGCCGAACCGCCGGGTCGGGCTCGGCGTCAGCCGAACCGACCCGTGATGTAGTCGTTCGTCCGCTGCTCCCGAGGGTTGGTGAACATGGTGTTGGTGTCGCTCACCTCGATCAGGTTGCCCTCGTAGAAGAACGCCGTGTAGTCGCTGACGCGCGCGGCCTGCTGCATGTTGTGCGTGACGATGATGATGGTCACGTCGTCCTTGAGCTGATGGATCAGCTCCTCGATGCGCATGGTCGACTGCGGGTCGAGCGAGCTCGTCGGCTCGTCCATCAGCAACACGTCGGCTTCGACGGCGAGCGCGCGGGCGATCGACAGGCGCTGTTGCTGCCCGCCGGAGATCCCGGCCGCGGGCGCCTTGAGCCGGTCCTTGACCTCATCCCAGAGCGCCGCCTGGCGCAGCGAGCGCTCGGCGACCTCGTCGAGCAGCCTGCGGTCTCGGATGCCGACGAGCTTCAGGCCGGCGACCACGTTGTCGTAGATCGACATGGTCGGGAAGGGTGTCGGCTTCTGGAAGACCATGCCGATGCGGCGCCGGATGGTGACGGGGTCGACGCCACTGGCGTAGATGTCGGTGCCGTCGAGCACCGCCCTGCCGGTCACCTTCACGCCGCGGCTGAGGTCGTGCATGCGGTTCAGGGAGCGCAGGAAGGTGGTCTTGCCACAGCCCGACGGTCCGATCAGCGCCGTCACCGTCTTGTCGCGGAAGGTGAGCGACACGTCGCGTACGCCGAGGGTGGCGCCGTAGTGCACGCTGATCCCCTCGGTCACCAACCGCGCTTTCGCCTCCGAGGCGACGGCGGCGCGCACCTCGCCCTGCCCGGCATCGGTGGGTCTCGGCGGCGACGGCGTGTCTGGGCGGGTCGTGGCGTTGGCGCGTTCCATGGGGGCCCCTCGTGGTGCGGCGGACGGGATCACATGTCCGCCTGATGGCGTTGGCGGGTGGCGAGACGGGAGACGACGAACGTCACGATGACGAAACCGAGGAGCACGACGCCGGCACCCCAGCCCATGGCGTGCCACTCCCGATACGGGCTGATCGCGAGGCTGTAGAGCCGGGCCGGCAACGTGTCGACGGGTCCGGTGAGGTAGCGCAGCGGCGCGCTGGAGAAGAAGTTGTTGCCGAACGCCGTGAAGAGCAGCGGCGCCGCCTCGCCGGCGGCGCGCGCGAACGCGATGAGGACGCCCGTGACGACGCCGACACGCGCCGCCGGCAGCACGGTGTTGAGCACGACGCGCCAGCGTGGCAGGCCGAGCGCCAGGCCGGCCTCGCGGATCGACCACGGGATGATGCGCAACACGCCCTCGGTCGCTCGGGCCACGATCGGCAGCATGACGAACGCCAGGGCGACGCCGCCCGAGAGACCCGAGAACGTCCCCATCGGCTTGACGATGAGCGCGAACGCGAGCAGCCCCTTGAGGATGGCGGGCATGCCGTTCAGGGTGTCGTTGAGGATGCGCAAGGCCGGGTTGAGCGGGTGGTCGGGGTACTCCGAGAGCATGATGCCGGCGCCGATACCGATCGGTACGGCGATCAGGAGCGCGAGTCCGTCGACGACGAGGGTGCCGAGGACGGTGTGGCCCAGGCCCGTGTCCCGACCACCGAGGGCGCGCGCCGGCGACCCGAGGTCGCTCGTCCAGAACGTCGGCTCGAGCACCGCCTGGATCCCGTTCGAGACCACGTACCAGACGATGACCAAGAGCGGGATGAGCACGACCAGGGTGGCGAGGACCAGCAGGCCGATCATGACCCGATCGCGCAGGTAGCGGCGCCGCAGGTTCGCGGGGGTGACCTCGGCGAGTCGCGTCCGCCGGGGCGTCGTGGACGAGGTCGTCACGGCCATCAGAGCGCCCTCCCGCCGACGGTGTAGCGGCGCTGCATCCAGGCCGCGATGAGGTTGACGACGAGCGAGATCAGGAACAGGTAGAAGCCGACCGTCATGAGGCTGGCGAGGTGCAGGTTCTCGACGGCCTCGCGGAACTCGTTGACGATCACCGAGGGCATCGTCGCGGCGGGACCGAAGAGCGTGAACGGGAGCGTGTTGGAGTTCCCCACCAGCATCGCCACGGCCATGGTCTCGCCGATGGCGCGGCCGAAGCTCAGGATGGCGCCGGCGACGATGCCGCCGCGAGCGTAGGGGATCACGGCCATGCGCATGACCTCCCAGCGCGTGGCGCCGAGCGCACGGGCCGCCTCGCGCTGCGATCGCGGCACCAGCCGGATGGAGTCGCGCGCGAGCGCCGCCGTGTACGGGACGATCATCAGCGCCAGCACGATGGTGGCCGTGACCAGGTTGTAGCCGGCCGGCGGGCCCAGGATGGGGAGCAACTGCGGCGCCTGCTCGAAGGTCCAGAAGTAGATCGGCAAGTAGACGTTGTTCTGGAGGAACGGCACCAGGACGAAGATGCCCCAGATCCCGACGACGACCGAAGGGATCGCTGCGAGCAGGTCGACGATGGTGTCGATGATCGATGCGAGCCAGCGCGGCGCGTACTCGGCGGTGAAGATCGCGACGCCGAGCGCCGGGAAGAACGACAAGGCGAGACCTGCGATGGAGGTGATGAGGGTGCCGACGATGAACGGCCACGTGCCGTAGTCGTTCTGGACGGGGTCCCAGGTGGTGCCCGTGAGGAAGCCGAGGAAGCCGAAGATGCGCAGCGGCTCCCAACCGTCGCGCAGGAGCACCCATGCCAGCACGACCGCCAGGAGCATGATCGTGATGCCGAGCCCGACGACGACGGTCTGGAAGGCGTTGTCGCCGAGACGCCGGTAGATCGCCTTGGTGGGCGCGCGGATGATGGCGCTGGTCGCGGATCGTTGCACGTGGACCTAGTCTCCCAACGGAATGTCATGGCATCGTCAAGCGTCGCCGCTCGACCCTCCGGGAACGGGGTCGAGCGGCGAACGTGTCTCATCCGTATCGCGACGCGCGGCGGCGCGAGCGACCGCTCTGCTCAGGTCGTCGCCGGGATCAGTACCCGGCCTCGGCCAGCACCTGGGCGCCGAGGTCCTCGCCCTGCCACTTGACCTGCCGGAGCATGTCGAGGTTGAGCGCGAGCACCGGCTCCGGGATGCGGGAGAACGAGAGCGGCTCGGCGAGGTCCTGGCCGTCGGTGATCGTCCAGAGGATGAACCTCAACAGTTCCTCGGCCTGCGTGCGCGTCTGGATGGCGTTGTTGGCGTCGAGGTTCTCGTACAGGAGCATCCAGGCGAAGCCGGCGATCGGGTAGCCGTCGGGCGCCTCGGTGTCGGTGACGAGGATGCGCGTGTCGGCCGGCAGCTCGACGGCGGCGGCGAGCGAGGTCGCGGCGAGGCTCGGCTCGATGACGTTGCCGCTCTTGTTGATGACGAAGCCGTAGGCGATGTCGTTCAGCGCGGCGTACACGAGGCTGTTGTAGCCGAGCGCGCCAGGCGTGTTCTGCACGACGCCGGCGACGCCCTCGTTGCCGTTGCCGCCGATGCCGGTGGGCCAGTTGACGCTGGTGGCGAAGCCGACGCGCTCGGCCCAGGCCGGGGAGACCTTGGTCAGGTAGCTGGTCCAGATGTTCGTGGTGCCCGAGCCGTCGGAGCGGTGCACGACGGTGATGGGGAGCGGCGGCAGGCGCACGCCGGGGTTGAGCAGCGCGATCTGCGGGTCGGCCCAGGTGCGGATGTTGCCGAGGAAGATCTCCGCCAGCGTGTCGCCGTCGAAGACCAGGCCGGTCGAGACGCCCGG
>REEJ01000080.1 GCA_007695125.1 Trueperaceae bacterium
CCACGGCGCTGGCCACCAGGGTGAGGACCACGAGCGCGGCGAGCAGGCGCCGCAGCTGGGTAGAGAACGGGTTCGTCATCGTGCCTCCTTGGGAAATTACGTGTGCACGGTTTGCAGCGCAAGTGGTCACGAGGGCCGTGCCGTCACCTCGTGATTGGTCGAATGTACGGTTCAGACCCGACAGCGCGTTCGTGGCCAGGGTCACACTCCGATCCTCGGGCCGCGCAGCGCCGGACGGCATCAGACGCTCCGGTCCACGCGCTGCAGGGCCTCGTGCGTCGAAACGCCCCAGCCGTGCTCGCGCACCAGGGCGCCGAGTCCGTGCAGATCCAAGCGCCGACCGTTGAGCCGCGTGTCGGCCTGGCCAGCGATCCAGGCGAAGGCCTCGGCGACGTCGAGGTCGTCGGCGTAGCGAGCACGCGCCTCGGCGGGGAGGGCGAGGAACTCGGCCTCGGTCATCGACGTCGGCTTGCTCGGCGCCCCCGGCGTGGTCAGCGTCACCGCGACGCCGTGCCCGAGCGCTTCGAGCGCAAGCGACTTCGTGAGGCCCTCGAGGGCGTACTTGGTCGCGCAGTAGGCGGTCTCGAGGACGAACGGTCGGACGCCGGCGCCCGACGAGACGTTGCTGATCACGCCGCTGCCACGCGCCACCATCGCCGGGTAGAGGCGCCAGGACAACTGGTAGGCGGCATGTAGGTTGACCTGCATGACCAGGTGCCAGATCTCGGGCGTGGTGCGCTCGAAGGGCTCGAAGGGGAGCATGCCGGCGTTGTTGATCAGGACGTCGACCTGGCCGTACTCGGCCTCGAGTCGGTCGACGAGCGCGTCCACCGCGTCGGGACTGGCCAGGTCGACCACGGTTGGGACGACACGCCCCGCCGGCGCCATGGCGGCGGTGCGCTCGAGCTCGTCACGGCTGCGGGCGACGGCGATCACGGTCGCACCACGGCGGGCGAGACCGACGGCGCCGCCGCGGCCCAGGCCCCGTCCTGCACCGGTGACGATCGCGACCTGTCCCTGCAGGGCGTCGTCCGTCAAGGGCACGGGAGGCACCCTGCTGGCCTCAGCCATCGAGGTCGATCCAGCGTCGCTCGGCGTGCGAGCGCTTGACCGCGTCGAGCACGAGCTGGTTGCGGAGACCGTCCTCGAACGTGGCGCCATCGCGCACCGGCCTGCCGTCGCGGATCGCGCCGCACAGCTCCTGCATGAGGGCGACGAAGGAGACGTTCCAGATCCCGGCACCGACGCCGCTGAGGGTCGCGTTCGGATCGGCGACGCTGACGTCCTCGAACTCCGCGCCGGGAGCGCCGACCAGCATTCGCTCGTCCTGGTTGGTCAGCAGGATCGTGCCCTCGCTGCCGAAGATCTGCGTGACGTTGTCCATGTTGTGGCGCGCTACGCCCGACATGAGCACGTCCGAGTGGCGCGAGCGCTCCTGGCGCAGCGTCATCTGGACGAAGTCGTCGGCCGTGGCCTGCCACGGCTCGCCGCTGGACTTGTCGATGCGGTCGACGATCATGGTCTCGACGACGCCGACGACGGAGCGCACCTCACCGAACCACCAGCGCAGCAGGTCGACCTGGTGCGAGCCGTTGGCGCCGAGCCTGCCACCGCCGCGCTCGGCGAGCGACCACCAGTCGCCCTTGGGCCGACCGGCGGGATCGGCCCAGCCGGGCGTGACGTTGGCGATGTGGGCGTGACGGACCTCGCCGATGGCGCCGGACGAGACGAGCTCGGCGAGCTTGCGCCGGTTGGGGTTGAAGCGGAGTTCGTGACCCATCATGCTGATGCGCCCGAGCTCGGCGGCGCGATCGCGCATGGCCCGCGCCTCGTCGGCGTCCATGGCCGTCGGCTTCTCGCACAGGACGTGCGCCCCGGCGTCGAGCGCGGCGAGCGCGATCGGGGCGTGGGTGTCGGTCGGGGTTGCGATGCAGACCAGATCCAGCTCGTGCTCCCGGAGCATGGCCTGCCAGTCGTCGTATGCGTACGGGACGCCGAAGGCGTCGGCGGTCGCGCGGGCACTCTCGAGTCGGGCGCTGGCCAGCGACACCACCTCGGCGCCGGGGACGTGCCGGAGTGCGGGGAGGTAGGCGGCCTTCGCGAACGAGGCGCCGATGACGCCGATGCGGACAGTCATGGTCGATCCCTTCTGCACGAATGTTGGGGTCGGGACGAGGAGGACGGGCCGGCTTCGCGTCGCTGCCGTGACGCGAAGCGCATCACGGGAGCAACCCCGACCTGGCTATGGACCCCGATGTGGGCACGCGATCGATGACCGCCCGCGGGTGTGCCTCGATGGCGGCGACGACGTCGGCGTGGGCGCCGTGGTCCGGATGCCGTGCTCTGGTGTCGATCGGCGCCCTCCTCTCGTTCGACCGCGCACCGGATACCCGCGGGTCACCGTTCGTCGATTGTCGACAAGTAAACACTATGCGGCCCTGCAGCGTCTACCCCACTCCGCGACGGTCCGGCCTCTTCGTCTGGGAAGTCGATACGGCACCGACGAGCAGTCGACGGTGGTTCGTCAATCTTGCAGGCCGTTGCACATGTTCACCAGGCGCTGCGGCACGACGTGCGAACCCGCCGGCATCGTAGCGATGCCGGCGGATGACGGTCGGACCATGTTGCCTAGGCGGTCGGGCGCCCCCACGGGGCGCCGGCGGCGTTCAGTCGATGCGCGCCGTACCGAACCAGAGCCAGCCATCGGGCCCGCGCAGGAACTCGACGTTCGGGGTCCGACCCATCGTCTCGTCCATGACGTACAGCGAGAGGAGCGGTCCGCCGTTCTCGGCCATGATCAGCTCCTGGATGCGGCGGTACTGCGCGGCGCGCTCCTCGGGATCCATGTTCACCTCGGCGGCGCGTGCGAGTCGATCGACCTCGTCGGCCTCGGGACCAGTCCAGCCGACTCGCTCACCGCGGTCGGACATGTAGCCGAGCATGGTGATCCAGGGGTCTTGGAAGGTGTTCTTGGTGGCGAAGAAGTAGATCTCGTCGTTGCGGTAGGTGAAGTAGACCTGCTCGCGGAAGGTGGTGGGGTCGATGATGCGCAGGTCGACGTTGATCCCGACCGCCTCGAGCATGGCACCGACGATCTCCGACACCTCGCGCTGCAGGAGGAAGATCGACGACGACTGGACGATGACGGGCTCACCGGCGTACCCGGCCTCTGCAAGGAGAGCCCGCGCGCGCTCGGGGTCGTAGGTTCCCACGTTGCCGTACAGATCAGGGTGAACGCCGATCATCGGCGGGATCACGCGCGTCTGCGTCGGCAGACCGAGGCCACCGATCACGTCGATGATGGTCGCGCGGTCGATCGCGTAGGCGATCGCCTGCCGCACGCGCGGGTCCTGGGTCGGGCCGTCCCACTCCGGGTACGTGGACGACGGTCCGGCGCGGAGCTCGAGGTGCATGACGAAGTTGCTCAGGAACGAGTCGACCACCAGGCCGGCATCCTCGATGCGCGCCCAGTCCTGCGGCGGCGGGTTGAGGATGAGGTCGACCGACCCCGTCAGCAAGGCGGCGACGCGCGTCGAGTCCTCGGGGATCGCCACGAACACCAGGCGGTCGATGTTCGGCGCGCCCTGGAAGTAGTCCGGGTTGGCCTCCATGACCACACGCTCGTCACGGACCCACTCGACGAGCACGAAGGGACCGGTGCCGATGGGGCGTTGCCCGAAGCCCTCGGGCCCGACCTCGGCGGTGTACACCGGCGGCACCACTTGACAACCGGTGCCGGCCATCTTGTTCAGGAAGGCGGGCTCCGGCGCCACGGTGCGCACCTCGATCGTCAGGGGATCGACCACCTCGACGGTGTCGACGAAGTTCCACTGGCGGTGCGGCAGCATCTGCGGGTCGTTGCGGATGCGATCGAACCAGAACTGGGCAGCGTCGGCGTCGAACGGCTCACCGTTGGTGAACGAGACGCCCTCGCGCAGGAAGATGCGCCAGGTGGTGTCGTCGAGCTGCTCCCAACCCGACGCCAGCCAGGGGACGTAGTCGGCGTCCACGCGGTCGCGCCAGATCAGGCAGTCGCCGACGTTGGACTGCAGCCACACGCCGGCCTCGGACCAGTCGTAGCCGTAGTCGAACGAGAGCGGTAGTTCCTTCATGCCGACGGTGAGCGTGCGTTGCGCGACGGCGCTCGTGGTGAACGCCAGGGCGATGGCGGCGACGAGCGCCAACGCGATTCGTACCGAGCCGATGCAGCGACCGGTCATGGTAGGGCCCTCCTGGAGGGGTCCGCGTCGGGGGCGCCGAGCGGGCTGAGGTGGGGCCGGTGAGGCCATCACCGGCCGCTCGTCACGCGCGCGAGATCGCGCGCACCAGCTCGGGGTGCTCGGCGCGCCAGGCGAGGTAGGCCTCGATGCCCGCGACGAGCGGGTAACGCTCACGCCACGGCGTGTCGCGCTCCAGGCGGCGCATGTCCATGGCAGCTCGAGCGTTGGCCGCGGTCTGCACGACGTCGGCCTGGTCTGGCTCGGCCTCGACCCACGCGAAGCCAGGGACGCGCTCGCTCAACGCGTCGAGCGCCACGCGCAGCGGCGCGGCGACGGTCGCGCCCACGTTGTAGGTGTGCTCCTGCAGGTCGGCTGCGGTCGCGAGGTGCCAGAAGGCCTCGCTGACGTCGTCGACGTGGCAGAAGTCGCGCGCGATCTCGGCGCCGGCCACGCGCAGCGTGACGCCTGGGGCGGCGGCCGACACGACCTGGTGGATCGCCGACATGTTGGAGCGCGAGCGCGTGGTGCGCTCCATCGGACCGTAGGCGGTACCGAGCCGGCCGATGCGCGCGCGCATGCCGGTGAGCGCCGCGTAGCGCACGCACAAGTGCTCGCTGGCGATCTTGGCGATGGCGTACATGCTGCCTGGACGCATGGGGGTGTCCTCGTCGAGCGCCGGCAGCGGCGGCGCGGCGCCGTAGAGCCCGCCGGTGCTGACGTAGACGAAGGTCCCAACGCCCGCGAGGCGTGCGGCCTCGAGCAGGTTCCGCGTGCCGACGGCGTTGACGTCGAAGACCGTCGCCGGATCGGCACGCTCCTGCTCGCTGGTGAAGGTGACGGCCGCCGCGTGCACCACGACGTCGGGTGGCGACGCGGCGAGCAACGCCTCGCAGCGGTCGCGGTCGGTGACGTCGCCGAGGACCCAGTGGACCTGCTCGGCGACGTCGGCGAGGAACGCCGTGTTGGCGTCGTCCGGCGCGCGCCGCGCCAGTGCGTCGACGGTCCACCCGCCAGCGGCGAAGCGGCGCACCAGGTTGACACCGACGAAGCCGCCGGCACCTGTGATCAGGACGCGCACGGCGTTCGGCTCAGCGCTCCCAGATGATCGAGTCGTAGTCCGCGATGTGGGCGATGTAGCCGCCGGGGTTGATCGGCATGCGCACACGCGTGCTCACGAGCTTGCCGTTGATGGGAGAGGTGCACTCCTCGACGACCTCGCTGGTCACCGGGTCGACCACCTGACCCAGCACCTGGCCCTTGGTGACCATGGAACCGACGGTCGCCTTGGGGTCCTTGAGGTAGAAGCCGCCCTCGAGGCTGCGGTACACGACGT
>REEJ01000291.1 GCA_007695125.1 Trueperaceae bacterium
AGCCCCTCCGCAACGCCTCCATCGTCGGCTCGGTCTTCAGCGGGCGGGCGCTGGAGGCGACCCGCGTGGGCCCCTTCGACGCCGTGGTGCCCGAGGTGACCGGCACGGCCGCGATCATGGGCCACGCGACCTGGCTGGTCGAGCGCGACGACGTGCTCGGCGAGGGGTTCTCCGTGCGTTGAGCGATAGCGGCTGGTGGAACGTAACGGTCCCCGTGCAGGCCGCTCAGCCCAGCCCAGCTCGGCTCAGCCCAACTCGTCCGCAACGTACGCCCGCAGCCCGGCGAGCGACATGCGGTACGAGCCCCGGCTGCCCTCGACGATGCCCAGTTCGCGCAGCTCCGCGATCGCGGTCGAGGCCGAGACGCGTGTGGCAGAGGCGAGCGAGGCGATGTCGTCGTGGCGCAGTTCGGTCTGGAGCGACACGAGGTCACCGCCACCGAGCGGCTCGCCGAAGCGCTCCGCCTGGTCGAGCATCACCTTGGCGACGCGGCGCTTGACCGGGTCGAGCGAGTGCGTGAGCAGTTGCCGACACTGCACCAGGTTCGTCGCCAGGATCTCGGCGAAGCGCACCGTGAAGGTGGGTGAGTGCAGCGCCAGTCGGGTGAACTGGTCGCGGTCCATGGGACACGCGACGACGTCGGTGATGGCGACCGCGTCGAGGAGGTAGCGGTCGGCGTCGATCACGAACGCCTCGCCGATGAAGTCGTCGGGGCCCAGCACCGCCACCACGCGCTCGTTCCCCTCGGGCGTCAGCGACAAGAGCTTCACCTGGCCCTTGGCGATCACGTGCATCTGGGTCGCCGGATCGCCCTGCCGGAACAGGTACGAGCCGCGCGTGAAGGGGCGCTCCGGGCACACCCGCATGAACTCGTCCATGGCGTCGCCCGCCATCACCTCGGAGAAGCGCGTCCCTTGGGCGAACCAGACCGATGCTCGCATCGCGTCAGCTTAGCGCGCCTCGCCCCGGCGTTGGTCGTGCGTCGTCTGGAATACACGCGAGTGCGTCACAGACACGCATCTCGTCGTGATCTGTACCGACGGGCAGGCCGCGGCCGTCTACGCTCACACACATGGACACCAACCGCGCACCGCACACCGCCAGTCGCCGCCCACCGTGGCCGGCGCTCGCCGCCATCGTCCTCGCCCTGGTCGCGTCGCACGCCCTCGCCGTGAGCGAGGCGCAACTCGAGCGGCTGCGGGTGACTGCAGACAACGCCTCGATCCCGATCGACGAGATCCTGTCGGGCGGCCCGCCGCCGCAGGGCATCCCCGCGCTCGGGTTCCGCGGTCTGCGCGGCGTCGCCGAAGCGAGTCCAGAGCCGCGCTTCGTCAGCCAGGAGGAGGCCGCCGCCTGGCTCGGCGACCTCGAGCCGGTGATCCTGATGCGGCTCGGGGGCGAGGCGCGCCTCTACCCGCTGCAGATCCTGACGTGGCACGAGATCGCCAACGATACGCTCGGCGGCGTGCCGGTCGCCGTCACCTTCTGCCCCTTGTGCAACAGCGCGCTGGCGTTCGATCGCCGCGTCCCGGCCACGCAGGCGCAGGTCGACGCGCTGCGGCGCGACGGCCACGAGGTGCGCGCCGCCCCGCTCGACGCCGCGGCCGCCGCGACCTTCGAGCGGCAGTACGGACGCGCGGCCCCCGAACTCGGCATCGACGTCACCTTCGGCGTGTCGGGGCTGCTGTACTTCTCGAACATGCTGATGTTCGACGACACCACCTTCACGCTCTGGTCGCAGCTGATCGGCGAGGGCCTGGTCGGCGACATGACGGACGAGCTCCTGATCCGCTACCCCGCGCAGATCGTCGGCTTCGCCGAGGCGCGCCTGGCCGAGCCGGACGCCCTGGTGCTGTCGCAAGACACCGGCTTCCGCCGCAGCTACGGCCAGAACCCCTACGTCGGCTACGACGAGATCGGCTCGCCCGCCTTCCTCTTCCGTGGCCCCAGCGACGGCCGCCTGGCGCCGAAGGAGCGCGTGATCACGGTCGACGGCGCCGAGAGCGTCGCCTACCCCTTCGACCACCTGCGCGACGCGCGCGTGGTGCATGACGTGATCGCGGGCGACCCGGTGGTGGCGTTCTGGGCGCCGGGCACCGCCACGGCCCTGGGCGCGCCGAGCATCGCCGGCGCCGCCGACATCGGCGCGGTCGGCCTGTTCTACGCCACCGTCGACGGCCAGGCGCTGCGCTTCGAGGCCGAGGACGACGGCTTCGTCGACGCGGCGACCGGCAGCGTCTGGGACGTCACCGGCCGGGCCCGCTCCGGACCGCTCGAGGGCACCGTCCTGGAGGCCGTGCCGCACGACAACACGCTGTGGTTCGCGTGGGCGGCCTTCCGCCCCGAGACCGACGTGCGGCGGCCCGGCACCGGCGGAGGCGAGTGACCGTGCGGGGCATCGTCCAGCGCGCGCTCGTCGCGGCGCTCATGCTCACGGCGCTCGGACACGTCGCCGCCCAGCAGATCGGGCAGCCGCTGCCCGAGTTCGAGCTGCGCGACCAGCACGGCGTGCTCGTCACCAACGCAGACATGCTCGGCGGTCCCTGGCTGCTGAACGTGTGGGCCAGCTGGTGCCCGCCGTGCCGCGCCGAGCTGCCGCTGCTGGAACGCGCCGCGGCCGAACTCGCCGACGACGGGCTCGGTCTGCTCCTCCTCAACGCCGGTGAGACGGCCGGGGTCGCGACGAGCTTCCTCGAGTCCGAGGGGCTGGAGCTGCGCACGCTCGTCGATCCTGACGAGAGCGAGCGCGGCCTGGAGCGCAGCAACGACGTGCTGCGCCGGCTGCGCGCCGGCGGCCTGCCGACCACGTACTTCGTCGACGCCGACGGCACCCTGCTCGCCACCTTCGTCGGCGAGCTGACGCCCGACGCGCTCGCCGAGCGCCTGACGAGCGTGTACGGGTTCGACTGGACCCCATGACCGCCGCCACCCCAGACCTCCGCCGCGCCGTGCGTCGCTTCGGGCACGCGTTCGCCTTCATGTTCGGGCTGTCGCTCGTGTTCGTGGCGCTCGGCTTCGGCGCCGGCCTGGTCGGTGAGCTGTTCTTCGTCTGGGACCGCGCGCTCGCCGTCGGCGCCGGCGTGCTCCTGATCGCGTTCGGCCTGGTGCTCAGCGGCGTGATCCGCGTGCCCTTCCTGCAGCGCGAGGCCCGCGTCCGGCTGTCGCGCCACCCGGGCGGCTACGCCGGCTCCACGGTCGTCGGCCTGGCGTTCGGCGTCGGTTGGACGCCGTGCGTGGGCCCGGTGTTGGCCGGGGTGCTGGCGCTGGCGTCGAGCGGCGGCGACGCGGGCCGCGGAGCGCTGCTGCTCGGCGCCTACGCGGCCGGCTTCGCGATCCCCTTCCTGCTGATCGCGATCTTCGTCCCCACCACGTCGCTGGCGAGCCGCTTCGGCGACCGCGCCGAGAAGGTCGCGGGCATCATGCTGATCGCGGTCGGGGCGCTGCTGCTCTCGGGTCAGCTCGAACGCATCGCACCGTTCCTGGCCTCGCTCGGCAGCCTCGAGAGCGTGTTGGTCGGCGCCACGCCGGGGCTGCTGGTCTCCGCGGCGGCGGGTACGCTGTCGTTCCTGTCGCCCTGCGTGCTGCCGCTGGTGCCCGCCTACCTGGCGTTCCTGACGGGCGTGACGGGTGCGGATCGGAGCGACGCCGCGTCGTAGGCTGGCCGCGCGGAGGCATCATGGCTTGGATCGACGTCGTCACACCGGAACGCGCGGAAGGCGCGCTCGCCGAGCTGTACCACTCGATCGCCGGTGCGCGTGGCGGCGTCGCCGAGGTGCACCAGGTGCAGTCGCTCAACCCCAAGGCGATGGCGGCGCACCTGGAGCTGTACAAAGCCGTGGTGTTCCAGCGCTCGTCGCTGTCACGCCGGCAGCGTGAGCGCATCGGCGTCGTCGTCTCGGCCGCGAACGCCTGCGCCTACTGCGTCGCGCACCACGGCCAGGCGCTGCGGGGCCTGGGCGAGGACCCAAGGGTCGCGGACGCGCTGGAGCGCGGCGACCTCGCCGCCGCGCCGCTCGACGACGCCGATCGCGCGCTGCTGGCGCTGGCCGCGCGCGTCGCCGAGCGTGCCGCCAGCGCGACGCAGGACGACCTGGCGGGTCTGCGCGCGCACGGCTTCGACGACCGTGCCCTGCTCGACGCCACGCTGACGATCGGGTACTTCAGCTTCGTCAACCGGTTGGTGCTAATGCTAGGCGTGCGGCTCGAGGAGGGCTACGAGGCCACCTGCGGGCCGGACGTGGTGGGGCCGGCGACGAGCGGCTGAGCCGGCAGCGACCGGCAGGGCCGGTCGGCGCGCGGGTCCGCGCCTTACAGGCAGCGCAGTTGGAGCGCCAGCTTCGCCGTACCGTCGCCGTCGTAGCGCTCCGCGACGGCTCGCGCCCAGACACGACCGTCGGCCGTGACGAAGACGTCGTCGAAGCCGATCTCGCCGCGGTGCGCCGCGCCGGTGTCCGGTCCGCCCGGCGAACCGCGATGCGTGGCGCGCCAGAAGGCCGGATGTTCCGGGTTCTGTCGCATCGCGAACGTCGCCGCCTGGAACCCGGTCCCGTCACGTTCGAGCTCGACGTTCGAGATGTGGCTCGACGGCCTTCGTGATCCGGCCGCCAGCGACGTGAGCAAGGTTGGTGGCTGATACCCTTGGGCGTGCCCAACGAACGCTTCGACGCCGTTGCCGCGGCCTACCGCGACGCCGGCCGGTTGCAAGCCCGCATCGCCTTCCACGAGCGGTTCGGCGGCGACGTACCCGACCTCCACCGCCGCGCGTGGGACCGGATCGACGCTCCCGACGACGCGCGGGTCCTCGAGATCGGTGTGGGCACCGGGAAGCACTGGCGCGTGAACCGGGATCGCGTTCCGCCGCGCTGGCGGGCAACGCTCACCGACCGTTCGCCGGGCATGCTGGACGAGGCGCGCCGCGCACTGGCGGACACGCTCCCGAACGCATCCTTCGAGGTCGCCGACGCGATGGCGCTGTCGTTCGAAGACGCCAGCTTCGACCTCGCGTTCGCGCATCACATGCTCTATCACACCACCGACCCGAGCGTGGCCGCCGCCGAGCTGCGGCGCGTGCTGCGGCCGGGCAGCGCGCTGCACGCACTGACGAACGGCGCGGCGCACCTGGCGGAGGTGCACGCGCTCGCCGCCGACGTGGCGACGGCCTGGCCGCACGTCCGCGTGGACACACCCGACGCGCTGTCGTTCACGGCCGAGAACGGTGCGACTTGCCTCGGCGCGGCCTTCGATCACGTCGAGCGGGTGGTGTTCGACGACGCGCTGCTGGTGAACGAGGCCGAGCCGCTCGCCGACTACCTGGCGTCGCTCGTGTACATAGACGACGACGCACTCCACGGTCCCGTTCGCGCATGGCTCGCGGCGTTCGCACGAGAGCGGCTGGCGTGCGGGGCGTTGGTCGTGCACCGCGCGTGCGCCCTGTTCATCGCGAGCTGACGCCGTCTCTAGAGGCAGCGCAGCTCGAGCACCAGCGTGGCGCTGTTGTCCGGACCGTCGTAGCGCTCGGCGACGGCCCGGACCCACACGCGACCGTCCGCG
>REEJ01000182.1 GCA_007695125.1 Trueperaceae bacterium
CGAACATGGCGCCGACGGCGCCGTACTGCGGCTCGCTCCAGAAGCTGTTGGTGGTACGGAACTCGACGTTGACCTCGACGCCGATGCCCGCCAGCGAGCGCTGCAGCGCCAGGCAGACCTCGTTGATGTTCACGTAGCCGTCCGCCGGGCAGCCCATCGAGATCTCGAAGCCGTCGGGGTACCCGGCCTCGGCGAGCAGCTGTTGGGCGCGCTCGGGGTCGAAGGGGAAGGGCTGCATCAGGTCGGCGTCGTAGCCGAGGTTGCCCTCGATCACGAAGCCCGGGAGCGGTTCGGCCTGGCCCGCGAAGATGGCCGCGATGATGCCGAAGCGGTCGCTGCCGTAGTTCAGGGCCTGGCGCACGCGGGCGTCCTCGAGCGGCGTGCCGACGCCGGCGCCGACGTTCTTGAAGCCGACGTAGTACGCGCGGTCGTTCAGGTACGAGACGACCTCGACGCCGCTCACGTTCGCGAGCGCCATCGCCTGGTCGGGCGTCAGACGGTTGGCGATGTGGATCTCGCCCGTCTGCACGGCGGCCAGTCGGGTCGAGGAGTCGGGGACGACGCGGAACTCGAGCTCGGCGACGAGCGGGTAGCCGCTGCGCCAGTAGTCGGGGTTGGCCTCCATCAGGATGCGGTCGCCTGCGGCGCGCGACACGAAGCGGAACGGGCCCGTGCCGACGGGGTTGCGCGCGAACTCGTCGATGCCCACCTCGGCCATGTACGCCGGCGGGACCATGCCCCACGAGATCGCGAGGGTGGTCAGGAACGTGGCGTTCGGCTCGGGCGTCGTGATGCGCACCGTGTGGTCGTCGATCACCTCGACCAGGTCCGCGGCGTCGTAGAAGTTGGCGTAGTCGTTGCTGGGGTCGCTGCCTGACTCCCACGTGGCGACGACCGATTCGGCCGTGAACGGCTCACCGTTGTGGAACGTCACGTCTTGGCGCAGGTAGAACACGTACTCGGTGCCGTCGTCGGAGATCTCCCAGCGCTCGGCCAGCGCGGGCTCGATCTCGAGCTCCTCGTTGATCCATACCAGCGAGTCGTAGAGCGGCAGCGAAGCGTTGGTGGCGGTGCGGTCGGCGGCGCGCGGCAGGAACAACGAGGTGGGGTCGCTGGAGAGCGAGACCACCAGGCGTCCCTCCTGGGCGTGCGCCAGCAGGGGCAGGGTCAAGAGGGCCGTCAAGGCCAGGATCAGGGCGGGCAGCGTGCGTCTCGTCATCGGTATTCCCTTCGTAGCGTGCGGTCACAGACGGGCGGTCGGCGCGCTCTCGCGACCCACGTGCGCGGCCGTCGCGTGGTGCGGTACACGCGTGCGGGCCCGAACGGGCGCGCCGAGGGCGGACGTTCGGACCTTAGCACGCTGCGTCCACGTGGTCACGTTGACCCATGACGGTCATCGAGACGTCAGGTGAGCGAGCGACCGGGCCCGTCCCACGCCAGGCCGAGCAGCGCCGCGGCGGTCGCGGCCACGTCGGCGGACGCGGCGCGTTCCAGCGTGCGCTGCGCGATGCCCGGTCCCGCCGCGATCAGGAAGCGCTCGTCGGAGGGGGTACCGGGCGCGAAACCGTGGCCCGAGGCGTAGCGCGACGGCCCCTCGGTCGCCCCGGCTCGCTCGCTCGGCGCGCTGGCCTCGAAGGCCGTCGCACCCCCTGCCACGAAGGCCGCCACGTCGTGGCGGCGCTCGGGTGGCAGGTGGTCGCCGGGCAGCCGCGCGACGCCGTGCTCGGCCAGGTGCGACTCGATCCGCCGGGCCTCGGTCGGCCCGTCGACGGCGACGTACAACACGCCGCCCTCGCACGACGTGGTCGCGCCCGGAAGCAGCGCGTCGGCGTACAACGCGCGCTCGACCGGACCGTGCCCGTGATCGCTGGTCACGACGATCGAGGTGCGCCCCAGGCGCCCCGCTCGGTCCAGCGCGCGCACGACCTCACCCACCAACGCGTCGGCGTAGCTCACGGCCCAATGCGCGAACGGGTGCTCGAAGCCGGCGACGTGTTGCAGGGAGTCCGGCGTGAGCACCTCGGTGACGATCAGGTCCGGCGGCGCGCCGGCCAGCGCGCCGCTCGCCAGCGCGGCCGACCATTGCAGCATCGTCTGGTCGCCCGTGACCTCGCTCATCAGGTAGTGCATCCGGTCGCCGGCGTACGCGTCCGGCACGCCGTCGGGGAGGCCGGCGGCGGCCAGCGCGGCGATGCGTCCGCTGCCGTCGACGTGGCGCGAGGTGCGCAGCCAACCCTCGTCGGCCGGGATCGGCGCCGCGTCGCGGGCGCGCTGCAGCATCTCGTTCGCCCACCAGGCGTGGTGGAAGGTGGTGGCGTCCTCGGGACGCACCATGCCGTACCCGAGGACGGCGACGTCCAAGCCCGCGGCGAGCGCGTGGGCGGGGAGCGTCGGTACGCGTACGTCGTCAGGGTTGGCGTAGCGGAAACGCGCACCGTCCCAGATGACGTTGCCGTAGATGCCGTGCACATCCGTGCTCACGCCCGTGAGGATGGACGTGCGGCCCGGCAGCGAGGTCGCGGGCACGTCGGCCGCGAGGCGGTCCACGCGCAGCCCGCGCTCGGCCAGCGCGTGGAGGTGCGGCGTGCGCGCGCCATGGCGCGCCAGGTGGTCAGCGGCGATGCCGTCGAGCATGATCACGATGAGGCTGTCCATGCACTCGACCCTAACGCTCCGAAGCGAGGAACGTCCCGTGACCCGCGCCGCGAGGCGCCGTAGGCTGGAGGGTGCTCGAGGAGGCTCCGTATGCACCACGGTTCCGATCCGTCGCCATCCAACCCCCGTACGCCGTCCCCGGACAGCGGTCGCACGGCCGTGGCCGTCGTCCTGATCGCGATCGGCGTCCTCGCGCTCGCCGGCACGCTCGGCTTCGTGCCGCTCGGTGGCGGCCTGGTCGGCGCGCTCCTGTTCGCCGCCGTGGGCGCCGGCCTCGTGTGGCTGGCCCGCCGCTACGCGAACGACTGGCTCATGTTCGCCGCCTTCCCGGCGTTCGGCCTCGCGTTCGCGGCGGCCGTGCAGGGCAACCTCGGCGGCGCCGGCTTCTTGGCCGGGACCGGGGCGGGCTTCCTGGCGCTCGTGGTGGCCGAGCCCAAGCGCTGGTGGGCCGTCATCCCGACCGGCGTGCTGTTCACGCTGGCGATCCTCGCCTGGGCGGGCGACGCCATGGCCGAGCCGCTCGGCGGCACGATCTTCTTCCTCGGCCTGGCGCTCACCTTCGCCGTGTTGTGGCGCGCGACGGCACGACCGCAGCCGTGGGCGGTGTTCCCGGCCGCAGGCTGCCTGGCGATGGCGCTGCTCATCGGCCTAGCGCAGGCCGACTGGGTCGTCCCCGTGGTGCTGATCGTGATCGGCGCGGCCCTGTTGGTCCGCGAGCGGCTTCGTCACCAGCGCGGCTGACGCGTCTGGCCAAGCACGCCGGTGAGCTCGAACCATCTGGCCACGACGCTGCCGTTCAGCCGGTCGCGTCGACCCGCGCGGGGCGTTGGCGGAGCGGCGCGCTCACCTCGTGCAGGTACTCGAGGATCTCGCGATAGGACTGCAACACGCTGGTCTCGTAGTAACTGATGCCGTGCTGTTCGCAGAACGATTTGATGATCCCCTGGGCCTTGCGCAGGTGCACCCGCGGCATGGTCGGGAAGAGGTGGTGCTCGATCTGGTAGTTGAGCCCGCCGTACCACATGTCGACCCAACGCGACGACCTGACGTTCCGCGCGGTCAGCACCTGCTGGTGTAGGAAGTCGAGGTCGTGGTCGTCGTCGAGCACGAGCATGCCCTTGTGGTTCGGCGCGAAGACCGAGGCGAGGTAGAAGCCGAACAGCGCCTGTTGCACCACCAGGAACATCACGCCGGTCCAGAACGGGAGAGCCCAGAAGACGACGCCGAACAGCAGCACGTGATGCGCGATGAACAGCACCCACTCGGTCGTGTGGTACTTCCACGTGCGCTCGCGCAGCAGGAACTCGATGGTGCCGGCGCGCAAGTGGAGCGCCTGGAACAGCAGCAACGGGAAGAAGAAGAGCGCCTGATGCTTGACCATGAAGCGCAGGAAGCCCTTGCGCTCCAGTGCGTCTTCGCGCGAGAAGGCGAGCACGGGGATGTCGATGTCGGGGTCGTGATCGTGCTGGTTGGGATTGGCGTGGTGCGCGTTGTGCTTGGCGAGCCACCAGCCGTAGCCCATCCCGAGCATCAAGTTGGTGTGGGCGAGGCCCACGCGGTCGTTCTTCCGTGGTGTGGCGAAGGCCTGTCGGTGGCCGACGTCGTGTGCCACGAAGCCGATCTGACCGAACACGAACGCGAGGAACGCGGCGTTGATCAGCTGCACCCACCACAGGTCGGTGGTGAACAGGACCGCGACGCCCGCGGCGAGCATGAGCAGGTTGCGGGCGATCGCCCAGGTCTGGAACCCAGGTGCGCGCTCGAGCAAGCCTGCGTCGCGCACTTGGCGCTTCAAGATCGGGTACAAGTTGCTCGGCGTGGTGCCGGAGTCGGTCATCGGTGCTCCCTCGATCCCCCCAGGATCTCCGTAGCGTACGGTCTGTGGGCGGCTTCGAGGGTCGCTTGGCACCCAGTGCGTACACCACGAGAACGACGCCCGGGGAGAACCCCGGGCGTCGCTGGATCGTCAACGTGTCGACGACTCAGTAGCGACCGCGCGAACCGCCCATCGACGGAGCTGCGGCACGGGTCACCTTGACGTTCTTCGCCTGAGGGCCCTTGGCGCCCTGCTCGACGTCGAACTCGACCTCGTCGCCTTCGTTCAGGTTGCGGTAACCGTCACCGACGATCGCCGAGAAGTGGCAGAAGACGTCCTTGCCACCGCCCTCGACGGCGATGAACCCGAAACCTTTTTCTGCGTTGAACCATTTAACGGAACCTGTAGCCATGCCTTTACCTAATCTTCCTGGCAATGGGAGTGGAGCCCCCACTGTCCTCTACTTCCGAGCCGTATGACCCGGGCCCTGGAGAAACGCCTATTTGGCTGTCTTCCTGGACGCCGTACATTACACGTTGGGGGGCCAGAACGCAAGGGACCCTGACCCAAGCGGCCTCGGCGCATGCCGTCACGCAGGCGGAAGCGCGTGTGCCACGGTGCCCGGGTGTTCGTCCAGCACGTACTCGAGTTCCTTGTCGAAGCGCAACAAGACGGCGCTCGCGCCCGTCTCGTCCACCACCAAGCGGCCGAAGCGCCCGACCCGCTCGGGTGCCGGCACGAGCCAGCGCACCGCCTGGAAGGGCTCGTCGGCGAGCTCCACCTCGACGTCGTACTCGTCGAGCATGCGGCGCGAGAACACGTCGAACTGCAGTCGCCCCACCGCGCCGACGATGGTGTCGCGCGCCCCCTGGGCCGGGTGGAAGCGCTGCACCACGCCCTCCTCGCCGAGCTGCTGCAGGCCCTTCCGGAACGCCTTGTCGCGCTCGACGCGACGCGAGCGCACGGTGGCGAACACCTCCGGCACGAAGCGCGGCAGCGGCGGCAGCGCCAGGCCCCGGCCGCTGGCCAGGACGTCGCCGATGCGCAGGACGCCCGGGTTCACGAGTCCCACGACGTCGCCCGGGAAGGCCTCCTCTACCGTGGCGCGCTCGTCGGCGAAGAGCGTGTGGGCCCGCGCGAGCTTGAGCGGGCGGCCGGTGCGCAGATGCGTGACGCTCATGCCGCGTTCGAAGCGGCCGGCCAGGACGCGAGCGTAGGCGGTGCGGTCGCGATGCCGCGGGTCGAGGTTGGCCTGCAGCTTGAACACCCGTGCCACGAACTGATCGCCGTCGACCTGCACACGCGTGCCGTCGTCGCCGATGGTGTCGGCAGGCGGCGGGGCCAGCCGCACGAAGTGCCGGAGGAAGACGTCGACGCCGAAGCTCGTCAGCACGCTGCCGAAGAACGCGGGCGACAGCGTCCCGGCCAGCACGCGCGCCGGGTCCAGCGGCTCGAGCAGCCCCTCGATCAGCTCGACGTGCTCGCGCAGCGTGGCGTGCGCCTCGGCGCCCAGCGTCTCGGCCAGGCGCGGGTCGTCGACGCCCGCGACCGGCAGCGCGGTGGCGCGCTGGCCGCGCGCGCCGCGGTCGTAGAGGTGCACCTCGCGCTCCAGGCGGTCGTACACGCCGCGAAACGACGGACCGGAGCCGATCGGCCACGTGACCGGCGTCACCTGGATGCCGAGCACGCGCTCGGTCTCCTCGAGCAGGTCGAACGGATCGAGCGCCGGCCGGTCGAGCTTGTTGACGAAGGTGAAGATCGGGATGCCGCGCCGGTGGCAGACCTCGAACAGCTTGATCGTCTGCGCCTGCACGCCGCGCGCCGCGTCGAGCAACACGACCGCCGCATCGGCGGCCGTGAGGGTGCGGTACGTGTCCTCGCTGAAGTCCTGGTGACCGGGCGTGTCGAGCAGGTTGAGGACGAACCCCTCGAACGGCACCTGCAAGGAGGCCGACGAGACGCTGATCCCGCGCTCGCGCTCGAGCGCCATGAAGTCGCTGGTCGCGCCCTTCCGCCCCGCCTTGCCGCCGACGATGCCCGCCTCGCGCAGCGCACCGGTGTAGAGCAGCAACTGCTCCGTGAGCGTCGTCTTCCCGGCGTCGGGGTGCGACACGATCGCGAAGGTGCGGCGGCGAGCGGTCTCGTGCGAGAGGGTGGGGTCCATGGCGATCGCGCTGCCGCACTCGGGGTCGTCGATCCCGCGCGGCGACGGCGCGGGCGAGCATAGCAGGCTTGCCGCGGGGCGATGGAGCACCGACCGACGCGCGCGGCTCGGGTACGCTCGCTCACATGAGCACAGCCACGCTGCCCGCCCGCTCGGACGTCCCCGAGCACGACACCTGGAACCTGACCAGCCTCTACCCCGACGACGCGGCCTTCGAGGCGGCAGTGGACGCGACCGACGCCGCCGTGGCGGCGCTGGCGGCCCGCCGCGGCGCCCTGACCCCGTCGGCGGCCACGCTCGAGACGACGCTCGCCGACCTGTCGTCGCTGACCGCGGCGATGTCTCGGGTGCACGCCTACGCCTCGCTCCCGACCACCACCGACGAGGGCGACGAAGACGCACGCCGACGCTACGGCCGCACCGCGGCGCGCCTGGCTCGCTGGCGCGCCGCACTGGCGTTCGTGCGACCCGAGTTGCTGGCGCTCGCTCCCGAGACGAGGCGCGCCTTCGAGGCCGAGCGGCCCGCGCTGCGGCGCTACGCCCCCTACCTCGATCGACTCGAGGCGGACAGAGCGTTCACGCGCGGCGACGAGGTCGAGGACGCCCTGGCCGAGTTCGGTGGGCCGCTCGGACACTTCGCTCGCGCTCGCAACACGCTCGTCGGCAACGACGTGCGCTTCGCCCCGGTCAGCAGCGACGGAGCCGTGCGCGAGGTGGCGCCGTCGACCATCCGCGGCCTCGAGTCCGATCCGGACCGCGAGGTCCGGCGGCAGGCCTGGAGCCACTACGCGGACGGCTTCCTGGGCGTGCGCGACACCCTCGCCGAGCTCTACCTGGGGATGGTGCAGACCACCTGCGCCGACGCGCGGGTGCGCGGCTACGCCTCGGGCGAGGCGCGTGCCCTGGCCCGCCACCGCGTCGAGGCGAGCGTCCTGGACGCCACGCTGGAGGCGTTCACGCGCCGGTTGCCGGTCTGGCATCGCTACTGGGAGGCGCGCCGCCGGCTGGTCGGGGTGGAGCGTCTGGAGCCGTGGGACGTGTTCGCGCCGCTCGGCGACAGCGTGCCCCACGTGCCCTATGAGCGCGCCGCCGCCTGGATCGTCGACAGCTCCGCCCCGCTCGGTGAGGCCTACCAGGCGCATCTGCGCCGCGGCCTGCTCGAGGAGCGCTGGGTCGACAAGCCCGCCAACGCCGGCAAGCGCGACGGCGCCTTCTGCTCCCATACGCCGGGCGCGCCGCACCCGTTCGTCTTCGTGAGCTACACCGACGACATGAGCGCGGCCTCGGTTCTGGCGCACGAGTTCGGCCACGCCATGCACGCGGTGCTCTCGGACGTCGAGCAAGACCCGCTCGATAGCGTCGGAGCGCTGTCGATGACGGTCGCCGAGACGGCCTCGAACGGCCAGCAGGCGCTCATGCGCGCGCACCTGTTCGCGGGCGCGGCTGCGAGCGACCCCGACCTGGAGTTGGCGGTGCTCGACGAGGCGCTGCTCAACTTCCACCGCTACTTCTTCGTGATGCCCACGCTCGTGCGCTTCGAGCGCGCGGTCCATGATCGCGTCTGGCGCGGCGACGTCCCCACCGGCCGCGAGCTGACCACGCTGATGCGAGACCTCTTCCAGGAGGGCTACGGCGACGCGATCGAGGCCGATGAGCGCGTCGGCATCGCCTGGGCGCAGTTCGTGCACCTCACGGTCCCGTTCTACACCTTCCAGTACGCGGTCGGGATCGCCGCGTCGTCTGCCCTGACGGCGCGCATCGTCGCCGGCGAGGCTGGCGCTGCCGAGGCGTACCTCGACTTCCTGCGCGCCGGCGCCTCGGTGAAACCGACCGAGCTGTTCGCGCACACCGGTCTCGAGGTCACGACGCCCGCGCCCGTCGACGCGGCCTTCGACGTGGTCGAGGGCTTCGTCGCCAGGCTCGAGGCGATCGCGGCGGCGAAGGGCTGAGCGTGGCCAGTCGTGACGTGAGGCGTCCCGCGGCCGCGTGGGTGTGCCTGCTCGTGCTCGGCACGGTGCTCGCGTCGGGTGCCGCCTCGGCCCAGACGCTCCCCGATCCGGCCTGGCCCGACCTCGAACCGGCCTTCGCGGCGCACGTCTGCCCACCGTCCGAGAACCCGCCCGTCGCCCGCACCGAGGCCGAGCGGGCGCGCTTCGAGATGCGCGCGCGCTACCGCACCGTGATGCCGGCCTTCTACGCCAAGGTCGGGCCGGTGCCGGACGCGCTGCTGCTGATGCCGGTCGAGGGCGTGCGGGTGTCGCAGGTGACCGACACCTGGCAGGCGCCGCGCGGCGGCGGTCGCCTGCACGACGGGCAGGACATCTTCGCGCCGGTCGGCACGCCGGTGCGCTCGGCCACGGCGGGCTTCGTGTACCGCATCGACGACCTGAGCCTCGGTGGTCTGACCGTCACGATCATCGGCGACGGCTACAAGCGCTACTTCTACACCCACTTCGACAGCGTCCCGGGCGACCTGCTCGAGGGGCAGCGCGTCACGACGGACACGGTCATCGGGTTCATCGGCACGAGCGGCAACGCGGCGGGGACGCCACCGCACCTGCACTTCGGGGTGTACGCGGGCGACCCGTGGGCGTGCGAGTGGCGGGCGATCGACCCGCTGCCGAGGATGGTCGATCGGGACTGAGTGCTGGCCCCGCGCTGGTGCGCGTCGGTCCGCGCGCGCCGCGTACCGTGCGTGCGATCGTTCACGTGTCTGGCCGGGGACGTATTGACCTTGCCCGCGTACCACGCATAGGTGACGGTGGTGGGCAGGAGGTACGCAGCATGGCCGTACGACAGGATGCAGGCGGGACGCCGGAGCGCGTGGACGGTGGCCCAACCACGTGGGTGTACCTGTTCGACCAACTCGACAAGATCGAGACCGAACGGAAGCCGAAGGACTGGGAGGCCGTGCGCACGCTGCTCGGCGGCAAGGGGGCCAACCTGTTCGAGATGACCCGCATCGGGGTGCCGGTGCCGCCCGGTTTCACCGTCACCACCGAGGCGTGCAACGCCTATCTGGCGGCCGACCGCAGCTTCCCCGAGGGCATGTGGGAGCAGGAGGTCGAGGCGATGCGCGCCCTCGAGCGCGCCAGCGGCAAGCGCTTCGGCGACGCCGAGGACCCGCTGCTGGTGTCGTGCCGCTCCGGCTCGAAGTTCTCGATGCCCGGGATGATGGACACGGTCCTCAACATCGGCCTGAACGACCAGGCGGCGCAGGGGCTGGCGAAGACGACGGGCGACCCCCGCTTCGTGTTCGACGCCTACCGGCGCCTGGTGCAGATGTTCGGCTGCGTGGTCATGGGTATGCCCGACGAGCCCTTCGAGGCCGTCATCGAAGAGGTCAAGGCCGAGCGCGGCGTGCACGGCGACGACGAGCTCGACGCCGACGAGTGGCAGCGCGTCACCGAGCGCTTCAAGAAGCTCTTCCGCGGGTTCACGGGCAACGACTTCCCCCAAGACCCCTTCGAGCAGCTCGAGCTCGCCACCCGCGCGGTGTTCAACTCCTGGTTCGGCAAGCGCGCGGTCGACTACCGCAACGCGACCAACATCCGCCACGACCTCGGCACCGCCGTCAGCATCCAGGTGGTCGTCTTCGGCAACATGGGTGAGGACTCCGGCACGGGCGTCGCGTTCACGCGCAACCCCGTCGACGGTACGCACGAGATCTACGGCGACTACCTGATGAACGCGCAGGGCGAGGACGTGGTGGCGGGCATCCGCAACACCAAGGCGATCAAGGACCTCGCGCTCGAGATGCCCGACGTGTACGCCGAGTTCGCCGCGATCTGCGAGCGCCTCGAGACGCACTTCAAGGACATGCAAGACGTCGAGTTCACGATCGAGCGCGGCAAGCTCTGGATGCTCCAGACCCGCAACGGCAAGCGCACCGCGCGCGCCGCGATCGCGATCGCCGTCGACATGGCCGACACGGGGCTCATCGACAAGCGCGAGGCGCTGGTGCGCGTCACGCCCGAGCAGGTCGACATGCTGCTGCACCCGCAGTTCAGCGACGTGGTGAAGGCGGAGGCCGCCGAGCGCGGCGAGCGCCTGGTCGAGAAGGCCGTCAACGCCAGCCCCGGCGCCGCCGTCGGGCGCGTGGTCTTCGACGCCGACACGGCCGAGGCCTGGGGCAAGCGCGGCGAGGCCGTCATCATGGTGCGGCCCGAGACGCGGCCCGACGACGTGCACGGCATGATCGCCGCCAAGGGCATCCTCACGTCACGCGGCGGCGCCACCAGCCACGCCGCCGTGGTCGCGCGCCAGTTCGGCGTGCCGGCGGTCTGTGGCGCCGATGCGCTCAGGATCAGCGTGGATCGCCAGCAGATGAGCGTCGAGCGCCCCGACGGCGTCATCACCGTCAACGAGGGCGAGTGGATCTCGATCGACGGCGGCACCGGCGAGGTCTACCTGGGCGAGCTCGCCACCCACGCCCCCGACTTCGAGCGCGAGGAGCACCTGCGCACGCTGCTCGTGTGGGCCGACGAGGTCCGCCGCCTGGGCGTGTGGACCAACGCCGACTACCCGCGCGACGCCCAGCGCGCCCGCGGCTTCGGCGCCGAGGGCATCGGTCTGTGCCGCACCGAGCACATGTTCTTCGAGGAAGAGCGCCTGCCGGTGGTGCAGGAGATGATCATGGCCCGCAACCGCGAGCGGCGCGTGGACGCGCTGAAGCGGCTGCTGCCCATGCAGCGCAGCGACTTCGAGGGCCTCTTCCGCGCCATGGACGGCCGACCCGTCATCGTGCGCCTGCTCGACCCGCCGCTCCACGAGTTCCTCCCGGCGTACGAGGACCTGCTCCAGGAGCTCGCCGACCTGAAGGTGCGCCTGCAGCACTTCCACACCCTCTCCGAGATCGACGAGGCGCTCACCAAGGTGCGCGAGAAGGAAGACCTGCTCGCGCGCGTCGGTGAGTTGCGCGAGTCGAACCCGATGCTCGGTCTGCGCGGCGTGCGCCTGGGCGTGATGCTCCCCGAGGTCACCGAGATGCAGGTGCGGGCGATCATGGAGGCCGCTTCGCGCGTCGTCCAGGACGGCACCGCCGTGCATCCCGAGATCATGGTGCCGCTCACGTCCGACCTGGGCGAGTTCAAGGTGATGGCAGAGATCATCCACCGCATCGGCAGCGCCGTCGAGAAGGAGACCGGCGTGACCGTGCCGTACAAGGTGGGCACGATGATCGAGGTGCCGCGCGCCGCGTTGACGGCCGGCGCCATCGCCGCCGAGGCGGAGTTCTTCAGCTTCGGCACGAACGACCTCACGCAGACCACCTACGGCCTGTCGCGCGACGACGCCGAGGCGAAGTTCCTGATCCCCTACGTCGAGCAGGGCGTGATCGAGGAGAACCCGTTCCAGCACCTCGATCGCAGCGGCGTCGGTCGCCTGATCGAGATCGCGGTGACCGAAGGGCGCGCCGAGCGGCCCGACCTGCACGTGGGCATCTGCGGCGAGCACGGCGGCGACCCCAAGTCGATCGAGTTCTGTCACATGACTGGTCTCGACTACGTGAGTTGCAGCCCGTACCGCGTCCCCGTGGCGCGCCTGGCGGCCGCGCAGGCGGCCATCTGGCACCCGGAGACCTGAGCCACGGCCGGTTCAGCCCGGCGTTCCTCCCTCAGCGCGGCCCGGTCCCCTCCGTGGGGGTCGGGCCGCGCGCCCATGGTGGCGTGAGCGCCAGGACGCGCGCATACGCCTCGCAGTCGGCGTCGTGCGCGCCCGGCAGCCAGCCGGTGGAGACGAGGAACTCGCGCGTGATCTCGCCACCCGTGAAGCGGAAGGTGCGCTTGAACAGCCGCACCCATGCCTCGAGCGGTTGCGGCTGGTGGTGCTCGAGCCAGGCGCGGAAACTGCCGTGCTCGGCCTGGAGCTCGGTGATGCGCTGGGCGTTGTGGATCGCAGCGGCGACCTTGGCGCGGTTGCGCACGATCGAGGCGTCGCCCAGCAGCCGGGCGACGTCGGCGTCGCCGTAGGCCGCGACGCGCGCCACATCGAAGCCGTCGAACGCCCGCTCGAAGGCCTCGGCCTTGCGCAGGATCGTCGTCCACGACAGTCCGGCCTGGTTGATCTCGAGCACCAGACGGCCGAACAGGGCGTCGTCGCGCTCCAGCGGGAAGCCGTACTGGTGGTCGTGGTAGTGGCGGTGGGGGGGGGGGGGGCCCCCCCCCCCCCCCCCCCCACCGCTGCGCAGTAGGAGGTGGGGGCCTCGGCCATGCGCGATCCTACGCCCCGAGGCTCGCGATCAGGGCAGGCGGTAGGTCGACTTCGCCAGGTCGTAGGCCAGTGCCTTGGCGAGCGTGGGCGCCACGTCCTCGTCGATCAGGCCCCGCACGACACGGCCGGCGAGCCAGTTGCAGCTCACCCGCCGCCACACGTCGTGGCGAGCCCGGATCGAGGGGTAGGCACGGGTGTCGTCGTTGAACCCCGCCAGGTTGTAGATGCCCGCCGTCTCCACCGTGGCGTCCAGGTAGCGCTCCATGCCGAGCACCGAGTCGAAGAACCACCACGGCGCGCCGAGCCGCAGCGCGGGGTAGTGGCCGGCCAGCGGCGCGAGCTCGCGGCCGTAGGTGCTCTCGTCGAGCGTGAAGAGCACCAGCCGGAAGCCGGGATCGGCGCCGAGCCGCTTCAGGAGCGGCCGCAGCGCACGCGTCCACTCGGCCGCGACGGGGATGTCGCCGCCGACGTCGCGGCCGAAGCGCTCGAACACGGCCTGGTGGTGATCGCGCAGCGAGCCGACGTGGAGCTGCATCACGAGGCCGTCGTCGGCGCTCATGCGAGCCATCTCGGCGAGCATGTGCGACGCGAAGCGGCCGCGGTCGAGCGCGTCGGCGCGGCCCGAGCGGAGCCGGTCGAACGTCGCGGCCGCCGTGTCGGGCTCGAGCCAGCGCACGTCGGCGGCGAACGCCCCGTGATCCGTGGCGGTGGCACCGGCCTCGCGGAAGGCCGTGCGGCGCGCCTGCAGCGCCTGCACGAAGCCGTCGTAGTCGTCGACGGCGACGCCGCTGCGCTCGGCCAGCAGCTCGATCGACGCCTCCCAATCGTCGCGGGTCGGGTCGATCACCGCGTCGGGACGGAAGGTCGGACGCACCATGAAGCCGTCCTGCTGGAGCTGCACGTGCAGCGCCAAGGGGTCCGTGGCAGCGTCCGTGGTGCACAGCACCTCGACGCCCAGGCGCTCGAACAGCGCGCGCGGTCGGTAGGCCGGGTCGGCCAGGCGGTCCGCGAGGTGGTCGAAGAGCGCGTCGGCGTTCTCGGCCGAGGGCCGCTCCTCGACGTCGAAGAGCTCGATCAGCTCCTGCTTCAGCCACACGCCGGTCGGGGTGCCGGCGAACAGGTGGTAGTGCTCGCAGAAGCGTCGCCAGATGGCGCGCGGATCGCTCTCGCTCGCGCCTCCGTCGCGGCGTGGGAGGCCCAGGTCCTCCATCGCGACGCCTTGGCTGTAGAGCATCCGCACCACGTAGTGGTCCGGGACCACCAGCAGCGTGGCGGGGTCGCCGAGCGGCGCGTCGTCGGCGAGCAGCGCCGGCGGCACGTGGCCGTGCGGGCACACGAGCGGAAGGTCGCGCACGCCGTCGAAGAGGCTGCGCGCCACGTCGCGCTGGCGCGGATCGGGGTCGAAGCAGCGGTCGGGATCGAGGGTCCAACGGGTCGGCATGGTCATGACCTCCTTGACGCTACCGGTGCGGATGGCGCGCGGTAGAGCCGCTCGCCCGCCTTGCGTACGAGCATGACGCCCTCGTCCTCGCGTCCGGCCCAGGACTCGACGTCGACGGTCGCGGGGTCGAGGTAGCCGAGGTTCAGCTGGGCGCAGGCGTCGGGGCCCAAGCGGCTCGCGAGCGTCACGCGCGCCCTCGGTACCTCGCGCCCGTCCAGCCAGCGGCCGTCGCCGCGTACGTGCGTCGAGTGGGCCAGGACCCCGAGCGGCACCTGGGCGAAGCGCTCCCACTGCTCCAGGAAGTACGGGAGCGTGTGGTAGCCGATGCGTTCGATCCACTCGCCGTGCACGCGGCTCACGGTGTCGAGGTGGGGCGCGTAGATGATCAGCTCGCCCCCCTCGGCGAGGGCCGGTTCGAGCTTGTACATCGCCTTGCCGGCGGTCCAGAGCTCGTCGTACATCGGCGGTGCGCACGCCAGCACGCGCTCCATGGGGCGCGGCAGGTGCGTGACGTGGCGCTCGTTCGAGCGCTCGGCTGCCTCCGCCCAGGCCGCCACGGGGTCGCCGACGGCGATGGCGCCGAGACCGCCGCCCTCCACCGTCAACGCGATCAGCGTCGTCGGTGTGCTCACCAGTTCGGCGGCTGCGTGGATCATCGCGCGCACCGGCGTGTCCGCGATGCCGATGGTGCCGCGCACGCCCGAGAGCGCGCCGAGCCAGTGCGTCACGTTGATCATGTCGGCGCCGCTGACGCCCGGGAAGTAGTACTTGAAGCCGCCCGAGAAGCCGACCACCTCGTGCGGGAAGGTGGGGCCGAGGATGACCACGCGGTCGGCCTCGGGCACGGCGCGGTTGATCAGCACGTCGACGTCGCCGCCGAGGGTCGGATGCCAGCGCTCACCGGCGATGGCCTGGATGCGCGTGTGCGGCAGCGTGCCGAGCGACACGAGCGTGCCGTCCTCGAACCAGCCGTGGTTCACGATCCTGACGTGTCGGTAGCGGCCGGCGCGCTCCTCGGCGCTGATGCCCACCAGGCGCTGCAGGCGCTCTTCGTCGAGCGGCGGGTGCGTGCCGAGCGCCACCATGAAGGTGAGCTCGCGCGCGCCGGCGAGCAGGTCGACCAGCTCGCGGAAGAGCTGCGGCAGCGGGAGCGTGCGGGTGTGGTCGGGGATCAGCACCAGCACGCGGGCACCGTCGAAGCCGCCGCCCGCGAGGCCGCGCTCCAGCGTGCTGCGCACCGCGCTGGCGTCGAGCACCTGGCCGGTGGGCGCGACGGCCCGCGCGAGGACGCCGCCGCCTCCGCCCGCCTCGAGGTGCGCTATGGCGGCGTCGCTCACACCCCTCCGAAGGCGGCGTACCCACCGTCGACGGGCACCACCACGCCCGTCACGAAGCGCGAGGCGTCGCTGGCGAGCCACACCGCGGTGCCGACCAGGTCGTCGGCCTCGCCGAAGCGACCCATCGGCGTGTTGGCGAGGATGCTGGTGCCGCGCGCGGTGGGCGCGCCGTCGGGTTGCAGGAGCAGCGCGCGGTTCTGCTCGCCGACGAAGAAGCCCGGCGCGATCGCGTTGACGCGCAGCCCCTCGCCGTAGGTCTGTGCCATGTGCACCGCGAGCCAGCGGGTGAGGTTGTCGACGGCGGCCTTGGCCGCGCCGTAACCGATCACGCGGGTGAGCGGCTTCTGCGCGGCCATCGAGCTGATCGTGATCACCGAGCCGCGACCGGCGCGCAGCATGGCGGGCGCGAAGGCCTGGACCGGCAGCAGCGTGCCATCCAAGTTCAACTCGACCACCTTCCGGAACGCCTCGGGGGTGAGGCCGAAGAGGTCGCGGTCGCCGTACACGACGGCGTCCGGCCGGTTCCCGCCGGCGGCGGTGAGCAGCACGTCGAGCCGGCCCCAGCGTTGCTCGACCGTCTCGGCGGCGGCGGCGAGCGACGCGGGGTCGAGCACGTCGGCGCTCAGGCCGAGCGCGTCGTGCCCCTGGTCGCGAAGCTGTTGCGCCGCCTCCTCGATGGCGGCCTGACGGCGGCTGATGAGCGCCACGGAGGCACCGGCGTGGGCGAGGCCGCGCGCCATCGCGAAGCCGAGTGCGCCGGCGCCGCCAGTGACGACGACGACGCGTCCCGTGAGATCGAAGGGCGTCATGTCCGTACCTCCTCGTGGGTGAGCGCGACGAACGGCGCCAGGTGGCGCTCGAAGTGGCGCCGGAGGGCTGCGCGGTAAGCGTCCTCGTGAGCGCGGAGCAGCGCCCGCAGGTCGTCGCCGTAGCGCTGTAGGGCGCTGCCGAAGGTCACGTGCAGGACCTGGCGTGCGTCGCGCTGCTCGAGCAGCGCCAGGAGCGCCGAGCCGGGCAGCGCGGCGGGGTCGGGGACGCCGGCCGGTCGGCCGCTGATGTGGTAGCTCTTCACGTCGTGCTCGAAGCGCTCGAGGCCGAGCTGGATCACGGCTCGGAACAGCTCGGGCCGAGTGGCGCCGGCGACGCGCAGCGCCTCGAGGTAACTGGTGCCGGCGGTCTTGAGGTGGACGCGACCGCCCGTCGCCTGCGCGGCGATGGGGTAGACGGCGAACTTGTCGGAGCCGGAGTGGAGGCTGAGCTTGTAGCCGCCGAGCGCCTCGGCCACGCGGGCGTGACCCTGGAGGTCGCGCGCCAACGCCGCGAGATCACCGATGTAGTCGACGCCCTTCTCGAAGGCGCCCACGAAGCGCGGCGCCAACGAGACCCAGTCGACGCCGAGGCGCCCCAGCTCCAGCGCCAGGTAGGCGTGCTCGGCCAGGCTCGTCGGCGTGGCGGTCTCGTCGACCGACACCTCCACCTCCGCGCGCTCCGGCCCCGCCTGGCTGCGCAGGTGGCGCACCATGCGGGCAACGTGCGCCACGGCCGCGCCGTACTTGACCGCCGCGCGTTCGAGCGCCTCGGGGGTGAGGACCAGCGCGCGGTCGCCGAGGTCGACCGAGCGCTCGGCGAGCCGCTGCAACAGGTCCGACGGCGAGGTCTCGAGCGCGTCCCATGGCACCCGCCCCTCGAAGGCCTCGCGCAAGGCGCCGCCCTGCAGGTCGTCGGCGGCGTCGACCACGTGGTCGCCCGGGTCGATGGTGAACATGCTGTAACCGGCCGTCAGGCAGAGATCGATGTCGGCCTCGGTCTTGAGGTGGTCGGCGTCGGCCCCGACCGGGTGGCGCCAGCCGGCGAGGAACGCCCCGGCCGTGGCGTCGTCGAGCACCTGGATCGGGCTGCGCCCCGTGCGGGCGTTCTCGCGCATCGACTGCTGCGCGAAGATCGCCGCCACGCTGCGCTCTGCGCCGGTGGCGCGCATGGCGTCGACGTGGCCAGGGGTGGCGAGGCCGAGCCTGTCGCCGAAGCCGGCGGAGGAGAGCGTGCCGAGCGGGACGGGGCGCAGGTTCGGCAGGGCGCCGCGCAGCGCGGCCAGGTTCGGGGCGTCGAACGCCGCGCGTACCAGGGCCACGTCGCCGGCGTCGTGGCGTTCACCGACGAACGCGCTCAGCGCGCCGGGCTCGGCGGCCGCGACGGCCAGTCGTGCGCCGTCACCGTCGCGCTCCGCCCAGATCGTGAGGCCGCCCGACGAGCGGGCGCTCCCCGCGACGAGGCCGTGCCCGTGCGTCCGTGCGAGGTCGAAGGCGGGGTCGCGGTCGTGTGTCATGCGCACGTCCTTTCGCGAGTGGGCGGCGGCTTCAGGGCGCGCTCGCGCGCACCACCAACTCGGGGGCGACGACGACGTGCCGAGGCGGTTCGTCGCGAAGCCGATCGAACAGGAGCTCGGCGGCCTGCCGACCGAGCGCGTAGGTGTCGATGCGGAGCGTGGTGAGGGGCGGATGCACCAGGCTGGCCAGGCGCACGTCGTCGCAGCCGACCAGCGCGAGCGCGCCGGGGACGTCGCGCCCGAGGTCGCGTGCAGCGGCGAGCGCGCCGAGCGCCACGACGTCGTTGTAGCAGACGACGGCGTCGACGTCGGGCCGGCGTGCGAGGAGTGCGTGCAGCGCGCGGTGCCCGTCGTCCTCGCTCGGCTCGCCGTCCTCGACCAGGCTGGCGTCGAAGCGCCGGCCGGCGGCCTCGATGCCGTCGTGGTAGCCCACGCGCCGCTTGGACGAGCTCGAGGAGCGGAGCGGACCGGCGAGCAACCCGATCGTGCGGTGCCCGCTCGACGCCAGATGGGCGACGGCCAGGCGCGTGCCGAGCGCGTCGTCGACCTCGAGGCTGGCGACGTGCTCGTCGGCGACGCGACGGTTGAGCAGCACGACGGCCTGGTGCCGCCGCAGGGCGGCGCCGAGCGCGGCCTCCGGCAGGCGGGCGCTGCAGACGATCAGCCCGTCGACGCGATGGGCCTCGAAGTGCTCGAGCGCCGCCCGCTCGCGCTCGAGATCCTCGACGGTGTTGGCCAGCGACACCAGGTAGCCGCGCTCCCAGGCGACGTCCTCGGCGCCGCGGACGATCTCGGGGAAGAACGGGTTGGTGATGTCGGGGACGAGCAGGCCGAGCGTGTGGCTGCGGCGCGTGGTGAGCGTGCGGGCGGCCTGGCTGGGGCGGTACTCGAGCTGGTCGATGGCGCGTTGCACCCTGAGCCGGGTGGCGTCGCGCACGTCGCCTTTGGCGTTGATGACCCGCGACACGGTCATCGTCGACACCCCCGCGAGGCGGGCGACGTCGGCGATGGTCACGCGGTTCGGCACGATGGCTCCTGTGCGGGAGGGCGGCACGGCACCCTGTCCCAGGGACCGGTCCCGTGAGCGCTAACACCCGGTGCGGTGACGCGAGTATATGCAGCGTGGATGCGAGCGTCAAGCTGCCTACCAAACCGCTTGAAGTGTCAAGTACGAACGTCCCACACGGCACAAGGACCGTTTCGTTGACACCCCGCGCCGCCTCGTGCTACCTTCCGGGGAACCACCGTCTGTACCCGCATGATGATAGCGGTAACGATATCGATACCGGTCCATCGTCCGCGGGTGACCGGTACGGGCTCGTGTGGGCCCGACCGGGGGAGGAGATCAGCATGCGCATGACCCGTACCCTCGCGCTCGCCCTCGCCGTGGCGCTGCTCGCCGGCTCGACGCTGGCGCAGCAGATCACGCTGCGCGCAGCCGACAACCAGCCAGCCACGTACCCCACCGTGCTCGGCCTGATGGCCATGGCCGAGTACCTCGAGGCGGCCTCGGACGGCCGCATCGTCATGGAAGTGTTCCCCGGCGGGCAGCTCGGTGACGAGCGCTCCACCATCGAGCAGGTGCAGCTCGGCGTGATCGACATCGTCCGCACCAGCACCAGCCCGGTCGGCGAGTTCTACCCGGCCATGGGCGTGTACAGCATGCCGTTCATCTTCCGCGACGAGGCCCACATGTGGAAGGTCGTCCAGGGCCCCATCGGCAAGGAATTGCTCGACGGCCTGCGCGCCGCCGACATGGTCGGCCTGGCGTACTACGACTCCGGTAGCCGTAACTTCTACACCGCGACCACGCCAATCCGCAGCGTCGCCGACCTGCAGGGCCTGCGCATCCGTACCCAGCAGAGCCAAGTCGTCCTCGACATGATGGACGCCCTCGGCGCGGACCCCGTGCCGCTCGCGTTCGGCGAGGTCTACAGCGCGTTGCAGACCGGCGTCATCGATGGCGCCGAGAACAACTACCCCTCCTACGGCCCCGGTGGCGTCCGCCACTACGAGGTCGCCCCGTACTTCACCGAGAACGCCCACGCCCGCGTTCCCGAGATCGTCATGATCAGCGCCTCCACCTATGACCGCCTGAGCGCCGAAGACCGCGCCCTGGTGCGCGAGGCCGCCCTGGCCAGCGTGCCCGTGCAGGCTGCGCTGTGGGCCGCCTTGGTCGCCGAGAGCCGCGAGGCCGTCGTCGAGGCCGGCTCCGAGATCATCACCGTCGACATCGCCGAGTTCCAGGACGCCATGGCGCCCGTGTACGAGAAGTACGCGGACGAGTACGGCGATCTGCTCCAGCGCATCCTCGACACCGAGTAGAGCTCGCGCCCGCCTGGCGGTGGGCACGAAGACGGAGGCAGCGATGGCATCCGGCCATCCCGACCCGGACACCACACCCCGCGAGGAGGCCCCGCCGCCTCCTCGCGCCCCCGAGCCGCGCCCCTGGTGGGCGCGGCTCGAACTCGGCCTGACCGGACTGGTGCGCATCGTCACCGCGGCCCTGCTGCTCGGCATCGTCGTCGTGATCGCCTGGCAGGTGACCGCCCGCTACATCCCCGACATCCGGGTACCGCGCTGGACCGAAGAGATCAGCCTGATCATGATGGTGTGGCTGGCGATGCTCGGCTCCGGCCTGGCCGTGCGCGCCGGCGAGCACCTGTCGGTCGACGTTGTGACCCGGCAGTTGCCCAAGCGCGTCCAGCTCTGGCTCGAGCGCCTGGTGTGGCTCGGTGTCGCCGCCTTCGGCGTGTATCTCCTTCTGTACGGCTGGGAGTTGTCGCAGCGCACCATGCTGCAGACCTTCTCGGCCACCCGGCTCCCCGTGGGGCTGATGTATCTCGGTATCCCCTTCGGCGGCGGTCTCGTCGCCTTCTACTCCCTGCGCAACGTGTTCAAGCCGCCGGTCGCCGACCTCGACGTGGTGCTCGAGACCGCACAGGTCGGTGGCAACTGGACCGTGCGGATCGCGATGGCCGCGATCTTGCTGTTCATCGGCGCCGGTGCGTTCGCGGTGTTCGGGGTCGACGTGCTCATGGGTCCCGTCGGCGTCTTGCTCGGCGGCGTCGCTGTGCTGATGCTGCTCGGCGTCCCGATCGCGATCGCGCTCGGGATCGCCTGCCTGGCCACGGTCCTCGCGCTCGACCTACCCCCCTTGATCGTCGCGCAGCGCATGGCCAACGGCGTGAACTCCACGCCCCTGCTCGCCATCCCGTTCTTCATCCTGGCCGGACTGATCATGGCCGAGGGCGGCATCGCCACCCGCCTGGTCGAGTTCGCGCGCGTCCTCGTCGGCCCCATCCGCGGCGGCCTGGCGATGGTGAACGTCGTCTCGTCGATGCTGTTCGGCGGCGCCTCGGGCTCGGCCGTCGCCGACGTGTCGGCCAACGGCAGCATCTTGATCCCGATGATGAAGAAGAAGGGCTACGACGCCGACTTCAGTGTCGGCGTCACGGTCGCGAGCTCGGTGCAGGGCATCATCATCCCGCCCAGCCACAACGCCGTGATCTACAGCCTCGCCGCCGGCGGCGTCTCGATCAGCGCGCTGTTCCTGGCGGGCTACGTACCCGGCATCATGATCGGTTTCGCGCTGATGGTGGCCTGCTACGTGCTGGCGCTGCGCCGCGGCTACCCGTCCGACAGCCGGCCGCCGCTGCTCGAGTCGCTCAAGGTCTCGTTCGTCGCCATCCCCGGGCTCGCCGTCGGCCTGATCATCGTCGGCGGCATCGCCTTCGGCTGGTTCACGGCGACCGAGGCTGCCGCGATCGGCACGGTGGTCGCCTTCGTGGTGGCGACCGTGATCTATCGCGAGATGAGCCCGCGCAAGCTCTGGGTCGCCACCCTGCAGGCGGTGCGGACCATCTCGATCGTGATCTTCCTGATCGCCACCGCCAGCGCCTTCGCCTGGCTGATGGCCTACCTGCGCATCCCCACGCTGCTCGCGGACGGCATCCTGTCGGTCAGCGACAACCCCATCTTGCTGATGGCCATGATCAACCTGCTGCTGCTGATGCTCGGCGCGATCATGGACATGGCGCCGTTGATCTTGATCCTCACGCCCATCTTGCTGCCGATCGTCACGGCCGACCCGATCAACATGAGCGCGGTGCACTTCGGCATCGTCCTGCTCCTGAACCTCGGCCTCGGCCTCACCACGCCGCCGGTGGGGACGGCGCTCTTCGTCGGCTGTGCCATAGGCAGGATCCGCATCGAGCGCGCCAGTCGGGCGATGGTCTTCCTGTGGCCGCCGCTGCTGGTGGTGCTCCTGCTGGTCACGTACTTCCCGTGGTTCGTCAACGTGGTGCCGGACCTGTTCGGCGTGCGGCAGTGACAGCTGAGGCGTCTGCGCGCGAGGTCGCCGGCAGTGAGCACGTAGGCGATCGACCCCTGCGCGTCGGCGTGGTCGGTGCCGGGCTGGCGGCGGGTTGGTTCGTCGAGCTGCTGCGCCGCGCAGGCGACGCGGAGTGCGTGGCCGTGCTGCGCGCACCGGGCGGCGACCTCGACGAGGCCGCCACGAGGCTGGGCGTGCGTGCGCTCGACGATCCGGACGCGTTCTACGGCCTCGGCCTCGAAGCCGTCGTCGTCACGTCTCCCAGCGGCCTCCACGCGGACCACGCCGGCATGGCGCTCGAGCGTGGCTGCCACGTGCTGGTCGAGAAACCGCTCACCATCACCGGCGCCGCCGGCGAGCGCTTGGTCGCCTTGGCGGCGGCGCGGGACCTGCGCTTGGGCGTGGTGTTCCAGCGGCGGGCGGATCCCGTCTTCCGGCACGTCGCCTCGGCGATCCGGGACGGCGCCCTCGGCACGGTGGTGGCCGTCGGCCTGACGCTGCCCTACCACCGCGGCGACGCGTACTACGCCAGCGCCGCCTGGCGCGGCACCTGGGCGCTCGACGGCGGTGGCGTGTTGATGAACCAGGGCATCCACCTGCTCGACGTGTTGGTGTGGTGGTTCGGCGACCCCGACGACGTGCGGGCGTTCGCGGCCACCCAGGCGCGCGCCGTCGAGGTCGAGGACACCGCTGCCGTGGCGTTGCGCTTCGGCTCGGGTCCGGCGGCGGGCGCGCTCGGCACGGTGCTCGCCACGACGGCGAGCTCGCCTGGGCACCCGCACGCGCTCGACGTGCTCGGCACGCACGGCAGCCTGCGCCTCGAGGGCGAGCGCGTGGTGCGTTGGGACGTCGAGGGTGTGCCCGCGCCGCCCGCGAGCCAGGCGAGCGACGGTGGTGCGCGCGACCCGCGGGCCACCGACACCGCGAACCACGGCCGTGTGCTCGCCGACTTCCTGGCCGCGCTGCGCGAGGGGCGGGATCCGCTCGTTGACGGGCGCGAGGGGTTGCGCTCGCTGCGGCTGGTCGAGGCGATCTACGCGGGAGCGGGCCTCGTTCGCTAACGTCCGAGCCAACGTGGAAGGGGTGCGGAAGGGCCGCGTGTGGCACGCTTCCTCCACGATCGGCGCCGCCCGGTGAGCGCACCGTGTCGACGCGTCGGTCAGGGAGGGAACACCATGACGATTCGAGTCGATGTCGACGATCTGCGCACCAAGGTGCGCTCCATGTACCGTCAGGTGGCCGAGGCCCCCGACGGCGAGTTCCACTTCGAGATGGGCCGGGCGCTGGCCGAACGGCTGGGCTACGAGGGGAGCGAGCTCGATCGGGTTCCAGCCGCCGCGATCGAGTCGTTCGCCGGCGTCGGTCACCACGCCGACCTGGCCGCCCTGCAGCCGGGCGAGACCGTCCTCGACCTCGGCAGCGGCTCGGGCATGGACAGCTTCCTCGCCGCGCGCGCGGTCGGGTCCGACGGTCGGGTGATCGGCGTCGACATGACCGAGGCGCAGTTGCGCAAGGCCGAGCGGTTGCGCGACGAGTACGGCCTCACCAACGTCACCTTCCTGGCCGGCTTGGCGGAGGCCCTGCCAGTCGAGGACGCCAGCGTCGACGCGGTCATCAGCAACGGTGTGATCAACCTGGCACCGGACAAGGCCGCCGTGTTCCGCGAGATCGCGCGCGTCCTCCGTCCCGGTGGCCGCATGGCGATCGCCGACATCGTCACCGAGCAGCAACTCACCGACGACATCGTGTGCGACGCCGCGCTGTGGGCCGCCTGCATCGGTGGCGCGGCGCAGGAGCACGCCTACACGCGCATGATCGCGGCCGCCGGGATGCGCGTCGAGGTCGTCCAGGAGAACGGTGCGTACCGCTTCCTGTCGCGCTCGGCCCAGGGTGCGACGGAGCGTTTCGGGGTCAAGAGCGTGTCTCTGCTCGCGCGGCGTCCGGGCTGACGGCTGCGCCCGCGAGCGGCCTGATGGCAGCGGCCACCACGCGGCCGAGCGGGGTCTCGGCGCCGCGGGCCAGCGCCGAGCGGAGTTCGCCGCCAGGGAGCGCAGCCGACACGGCGTCGCGGAGCGCGTCGAGGAGCAGCGGATCAGATGGCTCGAGCGCGCCGATGGCGTCGATCGCACCGACGAGCTCCGCGGCGGCGACCGGTTCGTCGGCGGCCAGGTGCAGCTCTGCGCGGGCGACCAGGCAGCTCGCGACCAGCCCGGCGTCGTCGACCGCGTGCGCCATCGGAAGCGCGCCGGTCAGGTGCCGCTGGGCCGCACCGTGGTCGCCGCGCGCCGCCTCGACGCGCGCCAGCCGCCAGCGGCACCGAGCGATCGATGTGGTGTCGCTGCTGGCAGCAGGGTGGTGGAGCGACGCGAGGTAGTGCTCACGCGCGCGCTCCAGCTCGCCGCGGGCGAAGGCGGCACCGCCCAGGTTGGCCAGGAGGTCCGGCACCAACACCTGGTAACCGAGTTCGGTCGCGATCCGGAGACCGTCCTCGAGGTGGGCCTCCGCGTCCGCTGGCCGACCCGCGATCACCAGCAGGCTGCCTAGGTTGACGAGGTTGCGCGCAGCGGAGCGGAGGTTCGCGCGCTCACGGTTCAGTGTCAAGGCCTCCAGCAGCAGCGTCTCGGCCTCCTCGAAGGCCCCGTTCGCCTTCTTGAGCAGCGCCAGGTTGTTCATCAGCATCGTCTGCTGCGGCTCGTCGCCCGGTTCGCGCTCGAGCTGCAGCGCCTCGTTCAGCCAGCGCGCGGCGCCCGCGAGGTCACCTCGGCGCTGGGCGACGTTGGCGAGGGTGTTGAGCGCGCTGACCACCGCTCGTGTGCGGGTCCGGATCCGCTCCCGTTCGACGTCGCTCGTCGAGTGCATCGCGACCGTGTCGCGCGCATCGCTCCGCAGCAGATCCAGGGCGCGCACGGCGGCGGCCTGTGCGAGCGCGACACGACCCGCACGGTAGCGGAACCACGCCTCGGCCGCCAGGAGGCGGCCGACCAACGCGCGCTGGCTCGCGGCGTCGGAGGCGAGACGCGCGTGCGCCGTGGCGAAGGCCTCGGCCGCGGTCGCGTCCAGGCCACCCCGTTGCGCGAAGAAGCGCTGCAGTGGTCGGCACGCGTCCCAGAGGTCGGTCAACGCACCGTCCTCGGCCGCGGAGCGCCACGCCAGCAGGAGGTTCGGGAGCGCGGCCTCGAGTTGCATCATGGCGGCGCTCTGGCGCTCCGAGCCGTCGAGTTCGACCTCGCACGCGCGCAGCAGCTCGACGTGGTGACGGCGTTGACGGGACCGGGCCCGTCGGTACGACGCCGGGTGCGACTGCAGCTGGTCGCGGGCGTACTGCCGAACGAGTG
>REEJ01000079.1 GCA_007695125.1 Trueperaceae bacterium
GCGTTCTCGAGATCGCCGCTGGCGCGACGGGCCTCGTACGCCTTGCCGAGGTAGTAGTGGGCGTCGGCCGATTCGGGCGGCAACAACGCGCCTTGCTGGGCGCGCCGCACGGCGTCGTCGACGCGGCCCTGCTGGAGGTACGCGCGCGCCAGGTAGGTGAAGAGCGGTGGGGTGAACACGGCGCCGTCGAGTTGCAGCGCCTGCTCGAAGCGCGGGATCGATGCCGGCACGTCGCCGCACTCGAACAGCACGATGGCCAACTGCGACACGGCCGACAGCGACGTCGGCGCGAGCGCCACGGCCTGCGAGAGCTCGAACTCGGCACCAGCGCAGTCACCGAGGCGGTACATGATGTTGCCGAGGTTGTTGTGCGCGCTGGCGTTGGTCGGATCGAGCACGACGGCTCGTCGGAACGCCTGCTGCGCCAACTCGAGCTGGTCCTGGTCGCGGTAGGCGCGGCCGAGGTTCACGTGGATGGTGGAGCGTTCGCGCTCGGCCAGGCCGGCGGCGGTGGCGAGTTCGACGGCCCGCTCCAGCGCCTGCTGTGCGGCGCCGAGGTCACCGACCTGGTAGAGCACGATGCCGCGCGTGTTCTGCACCGTCGCGTCTTGCGGCGCGATCGATTCGGCCTGCGCCAAGATGTCGAGCGCGTCGCCGAGCCGGCCGCCGTGACCGCCCGGATCGGCCAGGAACTGCTCCTGGTATGTCAACGCCAGGTGGACGTAGGCGGGGATGTGCTGGGGGTTCGCAGCGATCGATTGCCTGAAGGCGTCGATCGCCGCCGGATAGGCGGTTTGGCACGTGAGCGCACGCCCCTTGCCGACGAGCGCCTCGGGGTGGTTCTCCTCGCGCTTCAGCGCCTCTTGGTAGAAGTACTGCGCGAGCGCGCAATCGCCCTGTGCGTAGTAGAGGTTGCCGTCGCGAACGAGGCGGTCGGCGTCAGCCGTCGGTGCGGCGCCCTCCTGCGCGTGCGCTGCGGCTCCGACCAGGAGCACGAGCGCGAGCGCGTGCAGCGTAGCGCGGACCCGCGCGGCGGCAGGGCGCGGCGAGCGTCGGGGGTAGGTGGTGTTCAACGGAGCCTCCGGGAGGATTGATCGGACGAGTCTAACACCGGCCAGGCAGCCCGTTCGGCGTGCCTCACGACGCCGGTCTGGCGCGACACGAAGGGATCGAGTGCGCGTCGGCGACCGGGCGGGGCGTGTCGGGTGATCCTTGACCGCATCGCCTCACACGATGGCCTCCGCGGGTGAGAACGGCGTGTGCGAAGCGGCCCGGGACGTTCGTCCCGCACTGCGCCCGGGGTCACGCACGGCCGCCCCGGAGACGTGTACGATGCCGGCGGTGCGGCACGATGAGCCGCACGGCGCCCGCACGTTCGGCGCCTGCGAGGACATGCATGAGCACATCGAACGAACCGACGCGGTACCGCCCCGCTTGGGCCACGACGCCGACACTCGTGTGGGTGACGTTGTGGGCCAACGTCGTCGTGATCTTGCAAGGCGCGTTCGTCCGCGCCACCGGTTCCGGGGCCGGCTGCGGATCGCACTGGCCGACCTGCCATGGCGAGCTCGTCCCGCTCTCCGGCGACGTCCACACCGCCATCGAGTTCACGCACCGCCTGTTGTCGTTGGTCGTCCTGGCCCTCGGCACCTGGCTGTTGCGTCGAGTGTGGCGAGAGCGCCACGAGAACCGTGGGGCGTTCGTCTTCGGGCTCGCGGCGTTCATCTTCCTCCTCATCGAGGCCGGTCTCGGCGCTCTGACCGTGTTGTGGGGGCTCACCGGCGACAACCAGTCCACGGCCCGCGGCCTGATGGTGGCGACGCACCTCGTCAACTCGCTGCTGCTGATCGGTGCACTCGCCGGGACGGTCGTCTACACCCGTCGTGACCGGCCGGCCTACCCGCTGCGTCTGCCCCAGCAGGGACCGCTGCTGACGGTGTTGCTCGTCGGCCTGATCGGCATGCAGGTGCTCATGTTCAGCGGCGGCATCGCCGCGATGGGGAACACCATGTTCCCGTCCGAGTCGCTCGCCGATGGCATCGCCGCCGACTTCGACCCCGAGTCGCACCCGCTGATCCGGCTGCGGATCCTGCACCCGCTGATCGCCATCGCGGTGGGCGTGTACCTGTTCGTCGCGCTCGGGCTCGCGCGCTGGCTCAAGCCGGTGCCGCATGGGCACCGGTTGCGCCAGTGGCTGCTCGGCACGTACATCGTGCAGCTGGGCGTGGGGACCGTGAACCTTGCGCTGCTGGCGCCGATCGTGCTGCAGATGCTGCATCTCGGGTTGGCCGTCGCCGCGTTCGGCCTGCTGGCGGCGTTGTCGCTCGTGATGCTCGGTGCCCCCATCCCCGCCGCGAGGGGCGCCGCAGGCTTGGCGCGCACCGGTCTGGAGCGTGCCTGAGATGGCTGGCGTCGTGATCCCGCGCCGCGCGACCTGGCGCGACTACGTCGTGCTCACCAAGCCCAAGGTGATCAGCCTCTTGCTGCTCACCACCGTCGGTGCGATGTTCATCGCGGCCAGCGGCTTCCCGGGCCTGATCCCGCTCCTCGGCCTGATCGTCGGCGGTGCCATGTCCGCCGGCGCCGCCGGGGCGTTCAACATGGTGTTCGATCGCGACATCGACGGGCGCATGAAGCGCACGGCGTCACGACCCACCGTCACGGACGTGATCCCGACGCGCGACGCCCTGCTGTTCGCCGGCGCGCTCACGGTGGCGTCGTTCGTCACCATCTGGGCGGCCTCGAACCTGTTGGCGGCGCTGTTGTCCTGGGCCGGCATCGCGTTCTACGTCCTGATCTACACGATGTGGCTCAAGCGCAGCACGTGGCAGAACATCGTCATCGGCGGCGCGGCCGGCGCGGTTCCGCCTCTCGTCGGGTGGGCCGCCGTGACCGGCGATCTCTCGCTGCTCGCGTGGATGCTCTTCGCGCTCGTGTTCATGTGGACGCCGGTCCACTTCTGGGCGCTCGCGCTCATGATCAAGGACGATTACGTGGCGGTGGGCATCCCCATGGCGCCCTCGGTCATCGGTGAACGCGCGACCGTGATCCAGATGGTGATGTACGCGGCGTTGACCATCCTGCTGACCGTGATCCCCTTCGCGTTGAACGCGTTCGGCATCGGCTACTTCCTGGCCGCGTTGGCCCTGAACGTGGTGCTGGCGCTGCGCGTCCTGCGGCTCTTCGCGGTGGTGCGCAGCGGCGCCAAGGTCGACCGCGCGAGCGCGCTGCCGGTCTACAAGTACTCCATGCTCTACCTGGCGCTGCTGTTCCTGTCGATGGCGCTCGACCGAGCGCTCTTCGTGTAGGCGTGGATGTGCACCGCTCGGGCGCCTGGCGCTCGCTCCTGACCCCCGGGTGGATCGTCGGCCACCTGCTCGCCATCAGCGTCGTGGTGTCGTTCAGCCAGTTCGGCACCTGGCAGCTGCGGCGCCACGAGCAGAGCGTCCTGCGCAACGCGACCATCGAGGCGCGGCTCGACATCCCGGCCACCGACATCGCCGGCGTGTTGCGGGCGGCTGCGGCAGAGCCGTCGGCGCTGGCACCCATGGCGCCGCATCCGCTCGAGTTCCGGCGCGTGCGTGTGACCGGCCGCTTCGATGCGGCGGCCGAGGTGCTCAGGCGCCCCGTGTCGCGCGACGGTTCGCCGGGCTACCACGTGGTCACGCCGGTCGTCCTCGACGACGGTAGCGCCGTGCTGGTGGAGCGGGGTTGGGTCCCGCAGTCGCTGGACAGCGTGCCGGTCAGCGCGGCGCCGCCGCCGGCCGGTGTCGTCACGATCGAGGGTTGGGCCTTCCCGGGCGAGACGCCACCGACCGGCCCGCTCGCCGCGCTCGCGCCGCGCGACCCGCCCGACGGACGCTTGGCGCAGGTCGCGTACGTCGACCTGGAGCGCCTGTCGGCCCAGCTCCCGTACCCGCTGCAACCGCTGCGGATCCTGCAGGACGCCGGCCCGCGCCCACCCGGTGACGCCACGCTCCCGCTGCCGCCGCGGCCGCCCGAGGTCGCGTTGGGACCGCACCTCGGCTACGCCGTGCAGTGGTTCGGGTTCGTGCTCGTGACCCTGATCGGCTACACGGCCCTGTTGCGGCGGCGGCTGGCGGAGGCCGAGGAAGCGCTCAAGGGCTCTTCTGCCCCTCCGTAGCGGCCGTCGCCACCGCCCCCAGCAGCGCCTGGTAAGGCTTGACGAACTTCTCGACCCCTTCGCCCTCGAGGACGTGCGTCACGTGGTCCAGGTCGATCCCGAGGTCCTGGAGCGCACGCAGCGACCGTGCGGCGTCGTCGAGGCCGTCGCTGAGGCGCGGCGCCGGGGCTCCGTGCGTGCGGTACGCGTCGAGCGTGTCGCGCGGCAACGTGGTGATCGTCGACGCGCCGATGAGCGGCTCGACGTACATGGTCGGTGGGTAGCGCTCGTCCTTCACGCCCGTGGACGCCCACAGCAGCCACTGCGGCCGAGCTCCGTGCGCCACGAGCTCCGCGAAGTCGTCGCCCCCGAACACGTCGTGGTAGATCACGTACGCGCGCTTCGCCGAGGCGATCGCCGCCGTTCCGCGCAGTGCGGCCGCCCGCTCGCCACGCTCGCCGCCTTCCGCCGCGACCTGATCGAGGAGCGGGTCGATGGCGACATCGATGCGCGAGAGGAAGAAGCTGGCGACGGACGCGATGGCGTGCAGTGGGCGGCCTGACTCGAGGCGGTCGCGCAGGCCCGCGCGGTAGGCCTCGGCGACCGCCTGGTAGCGCGGCAGTCCGAAGAGCAGCGTCACGTTCAGGTTGATGCCTTCGGCGGTGAGCTGACGGATCGCCGCCAGCCCCGGAGCCGTGCCGGGCACCTTGATCAGCACGTTCGGGCGATCCAGCGCCGCCCACAGCCGGCGCGCCTCGTGGACGGTGCCGTCGCTGTCGAACGCCAGCTTCGGCGAGACCTCGAGCGACACGTAGCCGTGCTGGCCGTCGCTGCGGCGATAGGTGTCGGCGAACAGGTCGGCGGCGTCTTGGATGTCCTCGATGGCGAGCGCCTCGAAGATCCGCTCCGGCGAGCGCCCGGCGACCGCGAGGTCACGGATCGCATCGTCGTAGGCGTCCGAGCCGGCGATCGCCTTCTCGAAGATCGCCGGGTTGGAGGTGACACCGTGCAAGCCGTCGTCGGCGATGAGCCGCTCGAGCTCGCCGCTGCGCAGCAGCGTGCGGCTGATCTCGTCGAGGTACACGGACTGCCCCAACGTGGCCAGCTGGCGGAGTGGGTTCATGGGCTCTCCTCCCGTCGCGCCCAGGATAGACCTCGCTGCGGTTCGGACCTGTACCTGGTGTCGGCGGGTCCGCTCAGCGGTTCGTCTCAGCCGCTCGTCTCGGCGCCGTCCGCGACGATCACGTGCGCACCGGTGTCGGGCGAGCGCTCGAGGCGCAGCCGGATGCGCGGCAGCGGCTCGATCGCCGGTCCGCTGACGACGCGCCCGGCGAGGGTCGCATCGAACACGCTGTAGTGACACGC
>REEJ01000078.1 GCA_007695125.1 Trueperaceae bacterium
CGCACGATGCGCCGTTCAGTCCGATCCGTACTGTGGTCGGTGCAGGGCGGAGACGCGAACGGTAGCTTGACGTGGTTCGATCCACGTCGCGATGCGCCGCAGCACGCTTGCGATGCGGATGCGGGAGGACGTCTGGAGGGATGACAGGCTGGTCTCGACCCGGGCCTCGTGGTGCAGTCGTTCGATGCGCACGTGAGCGTTCCGGGCGATGGCGCTCGTGTCGTTCGGTGAGAACATGAGGTGCTCCTCTCGGGTGCTCGGCTGGGCGAACCTCGGCGATCGCCCAACCGCACGGGCAGCGTACGAACCGGGGCGTGAGCGAGGCATCATCGAAGCGTGAGCGAGGCGTCATCGAAGCGTGATCGAGCCGTCCTGACACACGTGCTTTGCAACGCGGTGTCAACCGGGTCTGCTTCGCGCGTGTGGTAGGCACGCGTTGGGTCAGCGAGCGTCGACGTTGGCGCTGACGAGGCGCACGGCTCGCACTCCCCGAGGGGACCGTGCCGGGTCCACACGACCCACGCGCCGGCTGTTCTCGGCTGGACAGCACACGCGTGCCCGAATGCTCACACTGTGCTCGAGGCGACGCGTTACCGTTCGAGTGGCTGTCCCTGGACGCCCCGGACGAGACACGCGCCGTACCCGGTCATGAAAGACGACGCGCCGGAGGTGACCGTGGGCATGCTCTCCTTCTTCGACTACGCGGCACGCGCGGCGAGCGCGTGGTTCCTCGGGTTCTTCCCGTTCTTCGAGATCTACGTCGCCGTCCCGGCTGCGTTCGCGCTCGGACTCGATCCGCTCTCGGCCGTCGTGTGGCCGGTGCTCGGGAACGTGACGCCGGTCTTCCTCATCGTCTTCGGATACGAGCGCCTCATGCGGGTCGAGCGCGTGCGCCGCTGGTTGCACGACCGTCGCTCGGCACGGTTCGAGCGCTGGATCGACCGATACGGCGCACCGTTCGTCCTACTGGCGACGCCGTGGATCGGCGTGTGGGCGGTGGCCGCGACCGCTCAGGCACTCGGGATGCAGCGCGGCATCCTGGTGGGCTTCGCCGTCATCAGCATCACCGTGTACGCCATCGCGATCGCGGCGGGCCTGGCGTTCGGGTTCGACCTGGTAGGCAGGGACTGATCGCGCGCACGCGCCGGTCCCGGTCCGCAGCGAGCGGCAGCGCCCGCTCACAGCGATCCGCTCGTACACGCGCGTGACCGCACGCTCTCACCTCGCGTACCATGACAGCATGGTCGCGCACGAATCGAACCAGCCCGCCGACCGCGTCACGCGGTCAGGCGGTCCCGGCGCAGAGGCGACCCTGGCGATACGGCTGCTCGAGCCGAGCGACGTGTCGGCGGCCGCCACGGTGCTGGCACGAGCCTTCGCCGAGGAGCCGGCGAAGCAGGCGCTCTTCGGCAGCGGCGCGTCGGGTCGAGCGCCGTTCAGAGACGCGGCGACGCGCACGCGCTTCACCGAGGCCGCCGCGATCGGCCGTGTGCGTGCCGCCGCGCGCTATGCGGCCGTTCACGTCGCCGACGTCGACGGGGCCATCGCCGGTGTCGCCATCTGGTACCCGCCTGGCATCCAGCCGGGCGCGCAGAGCTCGACGCTGCTGCACGCGCTCACGAGTCCGGGCACGCGCGTCTTGTCGCTGTTCGCCAGCGTCACGAGAGCGCTGTGGCGGGACCGGCGCACGATCAGACGCATGCTCGCCGAGAGAAGCGCGGCCGCCAAGCTGGCCAGACAGATGCCCAGTTGGTACCTCTCGATCTTGGGTACCGACCCTGACTACCGCGGTCGAGGCGTCGCCCGCCGGCTGCTCGAGCGAACGCTCGAGCGATGCGATGTCGAAGGCCTTCCCGCCTGGCTCGAGACCACCGAGGAGGCCACCGCAGGGATGTACGAACGCTTCGGTTTCGAGACGATCGCCACCGTCGCCAGCGGTACCGTCCTCCCCGGCCTCTGGATCATGCGCCGGGAGCCGCGCCGGGCGACCCTCGAACGCGCCTGACCGGTGTCACAGGCGACGTAGGCGCCGAACGGCGGCGTTCGGCCCGGCTGGGCTGGTTCCGAGCGCCCAACGGGCCTCGGCCGTCACGTCCCCGTCAGGCTCGCGTCAGGTTGTGGCCGTACCCTGCTCGTGGACCGACCATACGGACCGACCGTACGCGGCGTTCCTTCGGAGGCTGTGATGCTCGCGCTGTACGTGGGCGCTTGGTGCGAGCGGAGCCAGGAGCGCAACCGACCGAAGTCGTGATCCTCGGGTGCAGGTGCCCGTCCACCCGTCAAGGAGGCGACGAACGTGAGCCGAGTGCTTGCAGCTCACTTCTCGATCCTCGTGATCGGCACGGCCGCGGCCCAGTTGCCCGTCGACCCCACGCTGAAGTGCGATGGCACCATCATCGGCGAGGACGAGGTGCCAGTCCTGGTCGACGAGGTCCCCCAGCAGGCCCTCGACGGCGTTCTGACCGCGTACGCGAACCGGGCCGTCGCAGACCATGGCCACGAGATCGCCCACGAGATGCGGGAACCCCACCAGCCCGAGCTCCCCGTCGCTCCCGAACGACCCGAACTCCCCGTCGTCCCCGACCTTCCCGAGGCCTTCACGTGCCTCCTGTTGACCGCCTCACTCCGTGGACTGCCTCAGACTCGCGCTCGGGACCTGACGAGGGGGAAGGCACCTGGTTCCGAGCGCCGCTGATCAGCGCTGCGTGACGCTCGCAACGCTGCTGCGGTGATCAGGCGGTCGGCTTTGGATGGAGCCTCACTGGAAGCACTCCAGCGCCGGGTTGGCCGTGAACAGCACGTAACACGTGACACCGTTGGACTCATCCTGGAACGCGTGGAACCGGGCCTCGAGGCCGGGGCTCCTCGGGTCGACCTCGAAGTCGACGTGATGCGCGACGAGCCGTGGCGCGCTGTGCTGCTGCTGGGCGAAGACCACGGCGAGACCCGACAGACCGACGAGCACCACCAGGACGACGATCAAGAGCCATCGCGGGACCAACACGACGAGCACCTCCACGCTCCATCGTCGCAGGTGCGCTGGACGACGGCGCAGGTAAGGGTGTGACTCGTCGATGAAGCGGTTCCGCGCAGGCCCTACGCACCGGCGCTGCCTGAGCGCACGAAGGTATGAGGGAGCGCGCATGTGTTCGCGCCAACAATCCCTCGACGGGCCTTCGATAGGGTGACCGAACGTCGACCGAGTGGTGCAGCGAGGGCCGAACGAGGCTCGATCATCGCGCGCACGCTCAGCCCGTTCGACGCGCGTGGACCCAGAAGCGCCCGTCGACGAGCACTCGACGGGAGGAGGACACACGATGAGACGAACAGCACCGATCGTGCTCGCACTGCTCGCCGCAGGGCTCCTTGCGGCCTGCGGGGCACCACCCCCGCCAACGACCGTCACGGGCGTGGACGTGAGTCCGGACGCCGCGACCATCGAGGTCGATGAGACCGTCACGCTGAGCGCGACCGTCCAACCGACCGGCGCGAGCCAGAGCGTCAGCTGGGAGAGCAACACGCCATCCGTGGCGACCGTGGACACCAGCGGCGTCGTGACCGGCGTGAGCGAAGGGGCTGCCGAGATCACGGCCACGAGCTCGGCGGACACCAGCCACGCCGCGTCGGCGACCGTGACCGTCGTTTCAGACGAAGATGTGGTGACCGTCGACTGTGACGCCGCCACGCCGCTCTCCGACGACATCACCGAAGCGACGACGTTGCCGCTCGATTGCTACCTGGTGACCACGAACGTCACCGTGTCCGCAGCATTGACGCTGCTGCCGGGCGCAGTGCTCGAGTTCGAGACGAGCTCCGGCATGCGCGTTGCCGATGGCGGCTCGCTCAACGCCGACGGAACGTCCGTGAACCCGATCACCTTCCGCAGCCAGTCGGGTGACAGCGACGACTGGCGCGGCGTCGGGATCTTCACGAGCAGCGACGACAACGTCCTGGACAACGTGTTGATCGAGAACGCCGGGATGACCTGGAGTTCCATCAACGGGAACAACGCGACGAACCTCTACCTTGGGCCCGCGGGTCGGGCAGCGATCACGAACTCGACCTTCCGAACCGCCGGCAACGACGGTGTGGGCGTGTACGTCGAGGGCCGCGCGAGCGAGTTCATCGCCCTCGAGAACAACCGTTTCGACGACAACGAGGCGGCCGCGATGCGCGTCACCTCGCATCAACTGGGCCAGATCGGATCGGGCAACGAGTTCGACGTCGACGACAACGCCCTGCCTGGCGCGAAGCACATCCGGGTCGCGAGCGACGAGGAACTGCGCTCGAGCGCGACGTGGCCAGCGACGGACGTGCCCTACCGGTTCGTCGGCAACCACGTCGTCGGCGACCCCGGCGCGGTGATCACGATCGAGGCTGGGGCGACGCTGGAGTTCGACACGGGCGCCGGCCTGGCCGTGGACACCGGCGCGCTGCGCGCGGAGGGATCGGACACGGCACCGGTCACGTTCACGAGCGCGTCCGGCAACCCGGACGATTGGCGTGGCGTCGGCATCTTCTCGAGCAGCGACCAGAACCTGTTCGACCACGCCGCCTTCGAGAACGCTGGGATGACGTGGAGTTCGATCAACGGCAACAACGCCACGAACCTCTTCGTGGGCCCGAACGGCGAGGTGGCGATCACCAACTCGACCTTCGCGACGGCCGGAAACGACGGAGTCGGCCTCTACGTCGACGCCGGATCGAGCGTGCTCAGCGCGTTCGAGGGCAACACCTTCGACGCCAACGAGTCCGCCGCGATGCGCGTCACCTCGCATCAACTGGGCTCGATCGGGGCAGGGAACGTGTTCTCCCAGAACGCCCTCCCTGGAGCGCAGCACATCCAGGTGACGGACGACGGTGACCTGGTGAGCAGCGCCACGTGGCGCGCCGTGGACGTGCCGTACCGCTTCTCTGGAAACCACGTCGTCGACGATCCGGGCGCCGTGATCACGGTCGACCCCGGCGTCACGTTGGAGTTCGAGACCAGCTCGGGCATGCGGGTCGACAGCGGTGCCTTGAGCGCCGTAGGCACGAGCGACGATCGGATCGTGTTCACCAGTGCCACGGGCGATCCGAACGGCTGGCGCGGCCTGGGCATCTCGTCGAACAGCGCCGACAACGCGCTGGACTTCGTGACGATGGAGAACGCGGGCCAGACGTGGAGCTCCATCAACGGCAACAACGCCACGAACCTCTTCGTCGACGCGTTCTCACGGGTAGCCGTGACGAACAGCGCCTTCAACGACAGCGGCGGCTGGGGCATCTACATCGAGGAGGATGGCGAAGTCACCGACGCGGCTGGCACGTCGATCAACCCGCTCACCGAAGGTGACAACACCTTCACGAACAACACGGAGGGTGACGTGCGCCTGCCGTAATCGCTGGCGTCGACGCGTCACGGGACGACGAGTCAGACGGCACGAGGAATCAAGCAGTGGCGGGGGGCCCCCCGTGGGGGGGGCCCCCCC
>REEJ01000077.1 GCA_007695125.1 Trueperaceae bacterium
ATGTGGTCGGCGTGGGCGTGGCTGGCGATGACGAGGGCGAGCGCGCTCACGCCGCTCGCGCGGAGGTAGCGGAGCATCGCGCCGTCGTCCAAGCCCGCGTCGTACACGACGTGGCGCCCGTCCGGCAGCACGATGAGGACGCCGTCGCCCTGACCGACGTCGACGAAGTGGATCTCGAGCGCCGCCGCGAAGCCGAGCAGCAGCGCGATCGTGAGTGCCAGCGTGGCCGCGAGGGTGCGTACCGTGGTCACAACTCCAGGTCGCCCGACGGTGCGCCCGGCAGGCCGTCGCGGCGCTCCTGCAGGGCGCGCCGGCGCTCTTCCGTGGCGGCCGCGTCGACCTCGAACCGGACGCTCTGGCCCGCCTGCGCGTGCGTGTCGAGCGTCCTGATCACGTCGCCTTCGCGAGCGTGTATGGGGAGCCAACTGCGAGGGACGACGACGGAGTGACCGTCGGGGCCTTCGAGCGTGGCCAGGTCGGGGTGCTCGAGCGCGTCGACCACGTAGCGTCCCGGCTGGAGGTGGGGTGTGGGTGCGTCAGCCATGGCGAACCAGGCCAACGCTGCCAGGGCCGTGAACACCGGCGCAACGCGACGTGGCCACGGAGCCCGGTGGCGTGAACGCAGCGGCATCCTGCCAGTGTGGGCGGTCCGGGTCGGGCGCGAGTCGGTGCATCAACCACAGCCTAGAGGATCGCGGTGTGAGCCGGGGTCGGCGCTCAAACGCGTCAGTCGTCCGACGGCGGCCAGCGCCGCTCCCCTCACCCCAGCCGCAGCCGCCAGGTGGTGACGCCGTACGGGGTGAACGGCACGGCGAGCCGGCCGTCTTCGACGCGTGCCTCGTCATCCGACAGCGGCTCCTCGAGCAGGTCGCAGGCGCGGGCGGCAGCGATCGGCAGGTCGAACGTGAGCCGCGCGGTGCCGCGTGCACCGTGTGCGTCGTACAGGCGCAGCACCAGGTCGTCGCCGTCCTCGGCGCGCTTCAGGCTCGCGAGGCGGAGCGATGGGGTGTCGCAGGCGACGAAGGAGCGCTCGGGTCGCCAGGCCCCGGCCGCGGCCCCGGGCGCGGTGCCGGCCGCAGCGCCGCCCTCCGCGCCGTCTGCGGGCACCGCCACCACGACCAGCGGGCTGTTGAGGTCGTGCCCTTCGGCGACGGTCCCCGTGCGCCAGTCGCCGGTGTGTGGGTAGAGCGCGTAGGTGAACTCGTGCTCGCCCTCGTCGGCGAACGGGTCGGGGAAGACCGGGGCGCGCAGGAGCGTGAGGCCCAGGGTGCCGCCGTGTGCGCTGTAACCGTACTTGGCGTCGTTCACGAGGCTCGCGCCGTAGCCGGCCTCGCTGATGTCGGCCCAGCGGTGGCCGGGCACCTCGAAGCGCGCCTCGTCCCAGCTCGTGTTGCGATGCGTGGGGCGGGCCACGGCGCCGAAGGCGGTCTCGAACGTCGCCTCGTGGTGCCGCACGGCGAGGGGGAAGAGCGCGCGCAGCAGCTGCCGTCGGCCGCGCCAGTCGACCCGCGTGACCACGTCGAGGCGCCGCGCGCCGGCGCTGAGGCGGTACTCCTGCACGATCGTGCTCTGCTCGAACCGCCGGGTCACGCGCAGGCTGGCGCGGACCGGACCCGCCTCGACGAGCTCCGGGGGCTGTGACGCCACGACCTCGACACCGTCTCGCTCGTAGTCGTGGTCGATCTCCCAGGCTTCGTACTGGCGCGGGACGTCGACGTACGCCCACAGGGCGTTGCCGCGCCCGGCGAGCACCTCGCGCGCGGCGTCCTTGTCGTACACCGACTCGAGCGTGCCGTCGGCGGCCACGCGGATGCGCAGGTGCTCGTTCTCGAGCTCGTTCGCGCTGCCGCTGACCGCGCCCGGTTGGGATGCGGCACGATCGCCGGGAGCGTCGCTGCCGGCGGCCTCGTCGCCAGGCGGGCCGAGGTACAGCGTCAGGTAGCCCAGCGCCGGCACCCGCACGTGTTCGAGCGAGACCAACAGCTGCGTGTCGGTGCGGGCGTGGGGCACCGGCGTGCCGTCGGCGAGCGTGAGTTCGAGCCCGGCGCCGCCCGCCGGGATCGGGGTCGCGCAGCGCAGCGGCCGCGCGTCGAGCGAGAGGTTCCACACGACCAGGGCCCGGGCGCCCGGCGCGCTGAGCGTCCCCAGGGCGACGTCGCGCACGTTGGTGACGCGCTGCAGCGCCTCGCCCATCTCGCGTTCGGCCGTCTCGTAGACGGTGCGGATGCTCGAGCCGGGGAGGATGTCGTGGAACTGGTTGCGCAGCAGCACGGTCCACGCGTCGTACAGCGTGTCGTGCGGGTCGTCGGCCCCGCCGAGCGCCGCGAGCGTGGCGGCGGCCTCGGCGGCCACGAGCTCGTGCTCGAGCCGACGGTGCAGCGCCTTGGTGCGCGCCTGCGTGGTGTAGGTGCCGCGATGGAACTCGAGGTACTTCTCGCCGACCCAGACGGGCAACGCGCTGCGATCGACGCGCTCGAAGAACGTCTCGACCCGGCCCATCTCGAGTCGGGGTAGTCCGGGAACGTCGCGCAGGCGCTCGAACGCCTCGAGCATGGCGTCGGTCGGGCCGCCGCCGCCGTCGCCGTAGCCGAACGAGAGCAGCGACTGGTCGTGGCGCTGCTTGCCGCGGAAGTGGCGCCAGGTCTCGCCGAGGTCGAACGGCTCGACGTGGCCGTTGTAGCCGCCGTTCGGGTTGTAGAAGGCGTGCGCCAATACCCGCGTGCCGTCGAGGCCCTCCCACTCGTAGAGGTCGTGCGGGAAGGTGTCGGTCTCGTTCCAGTTGAGCTTGGTGGTGAAGAAGGAGGGCACGCCCGCCTGGGCGAGCAACTGCGGCAGGTTGCCCGTGTAGCCGAACGTGTCTGGGAGCCAGCAGACGCGGGCGCGGACGCCGAAGGCGCGCTCGAAGTAGCGCTGACCGTGCAGCAGCTGCCGTGCCCACGACTCCCCGGCGAGCAGGTTGCCGTCGGGCTCGACCCACATCCCGCCGACCACGTCCCAGCGCCCCTCGGCGACCCGCGCGCGGATGCGCTCGAACAGCGCCGGGTCGTCCTCCTCCACGTACGCGTAGAGCTGGGCGCTCGACTGGTTGAAGTGGAAGTGCGGGTAGCGATCCATGAGGCCGAGGACCGTCTCGAAGGTGCGCACGGCCTTGCGGCGCGTCTCTTCGAGCGGCCAGAGCCAGGCGAGGTCGATGTGTGCGTGGCCCGTGAGCCACAGCGACCCCTCGGCGGGATAGCGCTCACGCACCCGTTCGACGGCCGTTCGCAGACGCGCGCGCAGCTCGGGGATCCGCGCGCGCAGGTCGTCGGGCAGGGGCGCTGCGTCGCCGTCGAAGCGCCAGCCCTCCCAGATCCCGTCGACCTCGGCCCGCGCCGCTGGCGACTGGACCAGCCGGGCCAGGTAGGCGTCGCTGTCGGCGCGGTTCAGGCCGATGTCGCGCAGGCTGGTCGCGACCACCTCTGCGAGCAACTCCGCGATGATCGGTCGCTCGCGCTTCGCGAGGTAGACGGCTGTGGCCAAGAGCGCGTCGAGGTCGTGGTGGAGGGCGCGGACGTCGGCGTCGGGCACGACGAGCAGCGCCCGTTCGAGCGTCGGATCGTGGTTCGGGCGGCCGAAGAGCGACTTCGGTACGGCCTCGACCTCGAGTCGGAGGCGGTCGCCACCCTCGGCGACGGCGAGGACCGGATGCTCCTGGTGGTACGGGTTCAGCCCGCCCACGCCTCGACCGTTCACCCGCAGGTAGCCCTCGCCGCCCACGCTGAGCCTGACGTTGACGGCGTGGCCGCGCCACACCGGCGGGACCTCCGTGTCGAAGCTCAGCCCGACCGGGAACGTCGAGCTCGGCCAGCGTTGCCCCACGGCGATGTCGACGGCGTCGGCGACACCGTGCGCCCGGAAGCGGCCGTGTTCGATGCGTCGCGTCCAGCGGTCGCGGTAAGCCGCGAGCTCGGCGAGCCGTACCGTGAGCGTCTGCAGGTCTCGTGTCAACCGATCGTGTTCCTTGTGCACCCTCAACTCCTCGTGATGGCGAGACGCGTTCCACGGTACGCCGTGGGGGCGGCGCGCGTGGCGCGTCCAGGTCGCACCGGCAGGCGGGCGCCCGCAGCCTTCGCACAACGTTCACACGGCCCGGCCTACGGTGGCCTCACGCTCGGAGACTCCGAGACGAAAGGAGCACACCATGCGCACGATCATGATCCTCGCCACCACCGCCCTGCTCGCCGGGTTCGTCATGGCCCAACCGTTCGGCCCGAACGAGGGGCGCGGCCCCGTCGCGACAGCCGAACGCGTCGAGGCGCACGTCCAGGTCCGCGGCGACGGCGAGTGCGTCGGTGCCAAGACCATGACGCGGACCGGCCGCGGCGAGGGTGGCCAGGCGATGCTGCAGCGGCAGCTGAAGGCAGCGGACGGCCAGCACGCCAAGGGGCCCGTCGGCGCCCAGCGTGGGGCCGGCGACCGCTGAGCACGATCACGGCGACGTCCACGCGTCCCATCCGACCGCACGACGTTCGCGGGGGCGACCTCTTCTGGAGGCCGCCCCCGCTGGCATGACATCGACACGACCGCTCGCTCCTACCCGATCAGGGAGCCTCGGAGGCGGAGCGCTCGAGCGAGGCGCCGCGCCGTCCGGCGGTTCACAGCCTCGCCCGCTGCAGCATCAGCGCGACGACGCGGTCGATGTCGGACCGGGACTCGAGCCGTGTCCCGAAGCCGTCGAGCAGTGGCCCCAGGGAGGCGCGCATGGTGGCGATGTCGGTTGCGGTGGTGTCGTACCCCTCCCACGGGCCGTCGAGCGCGCGGCTGGCGACGTCGCGGGTGAGCGCCTCGACGAGGTCGGCCATGGCGGCGCACTTGGGCCAATCCACCCGGTCGGGCGTGTCGGTGGGGGCGTGGTAGTGGGCCCAGCGGCCGCAGGAGAGGAACAGGTAGGGGACCTGAGCGAGGCGGAAGGCGTGGTGGTCGCTCATGTCGCCGACGTAGCGGTTGTGGGCGGTGACGACGCGGACGCCGTCGATGGGGGCCAACCCGGTCACGGTGCGTTCGAGCGCAGGGTCGCTCTCCATGCCGGTCATGAAGACGACGTCCTCGATGCCGGGGACGGGGACGGCGTGGCCGACGAGATCGAGGACGACGGCGGCGTGGAAGGCCGTGTGCGCTTGGCGCTCGTGGAAGGAGGTGCTGCCCATGACGCGGGAGTGGAAGTAGGGGGGTTCCTCGGCGTCGAACTGGGCGATGACCACGGGTCGCGCGGCCGGCCGTTCGACCAGGCGTCGCGCGACCTCGAGGGCCATGGCGATCGCGGCGGCGTTGTCGTCGGCGCCCGGTGAGTCGGCGACGGTGTCGTAGTGGGCGGCGACGAGCAGCGGCGCGGCGTCGACCACACTGACGTCGGTCGCGGGCGCGACGGCGACGAGGTTGGTGAAGCGCAGGCCACCCTCGGCGTAGGGC
>REEJ01000344.1 GCA_007695125.1 Trueperaceae bacterium
ACCACGACGCACGGTCGCAGGCCACGCTGCTCGTGGCCGACGGTCGGATCGAGATCGACGAGCACGACCGAACCCCGCTCGATCACGCGTCGTTCGCCTCACGCCAACCGAACCCGTGGCGCCACGCGACGGCGACGCCCTCCGCCCGGTCGACGAGCGGTACGTCGGCGGCGTCGAGCGCGTCGCGGTACGCCTCGAGGCCGAGCTCCGACGTCTCGGAAGTTTCCGCGTGCGGCGCCTCGAGCGATCGGCGCGGCGCCTCGCGGCGGCGACGCTCGAGCTCGCGCTCCACGGCTTCGGCGATGAACCGGCTGCGGTTCGTCTCGGTGCGGTCGAGGCGCTCGAGCAGCGATTCCGGCAACGTGATCGTGATCCGCGCAGCAGGCACCGTACGACCTCCTAGGCCATACGGTAGCGCATACGCATGATGCGTACGCTTCGCCGCGTTCCCGGTACCGCGTCGGGTCTGGACCATGGGTCACGCTACGGCGACGTCCTCGTCCACGCTTCGTTCCTCCCGGCAGCGGACCGACGCCGATGGGCAGGGCGCTACGATGCTCGTACATCAAGAGGAGGCCACGCGTGGCCACGCTCCCGCCCGGCACCATCGTCGACTTGAGCGAGCACGCCAGCGAGGTGCTGCGCTTCGTTCCGCCCGACGGCGACCTGGTGGTCGTCGTGCACCCGGCCGCCCTGAGCGCCCGCTGGGACACGCACACGCAGGTGGCACAGATCGTGGAAGGGTGGCTGACGTGGCTGGGTGCACTCGGTGAGGCGATGCTCGTGACGCTCGACGACGCCCCGCCCGACCACGACGCCCGCGCCACCTGCGCACACGCCATGCTGCGCGGCGAGCGCCTGTGGCAGATCGTGCGCCCCGGTGCGCTGCTCGTCCCCGACGCCCCCCACGAACCGTCGAGCGTCTACGCGGGCAGCGACCGTCGCCCCTGGGTCGTGATCGGCGAGACCGACCTCGGCGACCCCATCGCCGCGCCGCTCAACGAGGCCAGCAACCCGAAGTGGTGGACGCCGGTCGTCCCACGCGCCGCCCTCGCCTTCCCCGACAGCGTCAAGGACGCCCAGCTCGAACTCGCACACCTGTGGAGCCTGCCCGCCGACGTTCCGTCGATCGGTGAGGTGACGGCGCTGGGGCGGGGCGCGATCGAGCGGGCCGTCGAGGCGTACGTCGGCGCCTGAGCGCCGCGACCGTCCCAGCCCGAGTCGCAGCTGCAGCGCCTGCGTCGGCTCGTGCGCCAACCACGACGACCCCACCTCGGGTAGCATGGGGCGGTACCCGAACGGGGAGGGAGCCCGATGAACATCCTTCAGACGGTCATCGCAGCCATCGCCGTCGTCGTCTTGCTCTACGTGGCGTTCATCGTCGGCGCCGTCGTCATGCGGATCCTGCTCGGGCTGCTGGCGATCGTCGCGGCCGTCTGGATGGTGCGCATGCTCGTCGCCTCCTGGCGCGAGCAGCGCGGGACCTGACGAGCCGCCGGCAGCGCGCACCCTAGCGTTGCGCACATGTTCCGGCACCAATGGATGCCCGGCACCGCTCGCCATCGCGCGCTGCCGGGCATCGTCGCTCACTCCCCGATCGCGGGCAGCACCACCGTCTCGGCCAGCGTGAAGCCGCGGTACGCCACGCGCGGCTCACGTTCCTCGACGCCGACGAGGTAGGCGACCTGGAACGTGCGCTCGGCACCGTCGGGCACCCACACGTTCGGCTCCGTCGGGCGGTACGGGCCCGCGAAGGTCGCCGCGTGCGGCGCGCTCTGACGTCCCCGGGCGTCGGCGTGGCGCAGCTGCTCGGCGGTCTGGAACCACTCCGGCCGCTCGCCGTGGTTGCGCACGTGCACGTCCAGGACGATGAAGCGCTGTCCTGCTCCGGCGTCGATGCCCGCGAACACGTCGGCGACGTGGAGGTCGCCGAGCGTCACCTCGAGCGTGTCGTCCCGGACGCTCCAGAGGCCGGCGCGCTCCAGCGGCGCCGGCGTGTCGCCGTACAGCGCGACCTCGATCGGCACGGGCCGGATCACGCTCCGGTCGGGCAGGCGCGCGTTGGGGAAGTCGGCGCGCAGGGTAAGCGACGCGAAGTTCGACGGCACGCTGAACACCACCCGGCCGCCGGTCATCACGTCGGGCAGGAAGCGCGGCTCGGGAGGCAGCGTGCTCGTGTCCATATCGGCCGTGTAGGCGTGCACGCCGTCGATCACGAGGTGGAGGTAGCGGTGCGCCTCGAGCCAGTCGGAGACGGTGCCGACGACGGTCGTCTCCCCCGCCGCCGCGTGCGGGTCGAAGGCGCTGGCGTCGGCGTCGAACGTGAACATGCTCCGGGCTCGCAGCTCGACGCTGACGAAGGTCATGCCCTCCGGCGCGGTGCGCCCGTCGAGCGCGTCCGCGACCTGCAGGTCGTACGCGCCGAGCTCCACGATCTCGTTGAGCGCGAGCGGCGTGAGCGGCTCAGCCGCCGCGGCAGCGCCCGGAACGGCGTCGGCGTCGACCACCAGCGGCATCGTCACGTGCCCGTGCGCGAAGTCGTAGAGCCGGAACTCGAGCGAGTGCGCCGCCTCGGCCGGCAGCTCGAACACGAGGTTGCCCCGCACGCGCTCGCCGGGCCGATCGATGCTGAAGCTGCGCACCGGCAGGTGGCCCGGCGTGCGCTCGGCGTCCGGAGCGAGGCGCGCCAGGCGTGTGCCGTTCACGACCAGGTAGGCGTGGTCACTGACGTCCTGGAAGCGGTACTCGGTCGGCGTCTCCCGCTCGCGCACCAGCGTGAGCGGGATGACGTTCTCGAACTCGACCTCGAGCACGAGGAGGGCCCCGCCGCCAGAAGGCGAGACGTCGCCGTAACGCTCCACCGTCCGTGCGCCGTGCACGCGCACGATCGCTGCGCGGTTCGCACCCGCCGGCACAGCGCCGTCGAGCGCGGCTCCGAACGCCGTCTCGGGCGCGGGAGCGGCCGGCTGTGCGGGCGCCGCTGCGGCATCGAGCAGCGCGTCGAGCGGGGCCGCGACCAGGCCATGCCGGCGCTTCGCCTCGGCGACCGCTTCGCTGCGTTCGCGCGGCGCCACGATGCGATGCGCGACCTGGACGAAGCGCTCGCCGTCCACCTCGGCGTGCGTGACGCCCCAGTGGGCGCCGCCCCAGGGCGCCTCGACCAACCAGGCGTCGCCGACACGCACCGGCGTCCGGTCGCCGCTGCCGGCCCCGGCCACGAGCGCGAGCGCGATGCGGGGCACGCCGCGCAGGAGCGCGGCCGCCTCGGCGCGGTCGCCCGCCACGACGAGCACGACGGGCATGCCGTCGGGAACGTCTGCGAGCGCCTCGCGCACGGCCCCCTCGGCGTCCCGAAGCTCGGCTGCGGCGTGTCCGTGCGGCGGCAGCGTCACCGCCAGGACGGCCACGCGCAGCCCGCCCGCGTCGTGCACGACCCACGTGCGCGGCGAGCCGACGCGGTCGCTGGACACGAGCCGTTCGGGAGCGAGCTCGAGCGGGTCGTCCCAGCGGGGCGCGACCACCGCCCAGCCGCCGGCCGCGAGCAGGTCGCCCCACGCGTCGGGCGCCCCGCGGAGCCCACCGGCGACGACGCCCAGCGAGCCGTCGGGGACGCGCGCCTCGAGCAGCGTCTCGGCGTGGAGCCCGGCGGTCGACACGATCACGACCTGCGCGGCGGCCGGGCCGATGGCGAGCAGCACGACCAGGAGCAGCGTGCGGATCACGGCTCCACCCCCCTCACAGCCCCGCCAGGGCGCCGGCGGCGCGGCGCCACGTGGAGCGGGTGACGTCCTGGATGACGTCGAACATCTCGTTCTGCAGGTCCTTGTAGTCGGGGATCTTGCCGAGACCCCACGCCTCGAGCTTGTCCGCGTACCACTCCGTCGCACCGTCCTTCAGCACGCTCTCGACGTCGCTGCCGAGCCCCGTCATGATGTCGCGCACGGAGCACATGTTCTGGAGGTCGTCCAGCAGCGGTCCGCTCACCTCGAGATCTGTGAGCAGCGACTCGAACTTGCCCATCGCCTCGCAGAGCTTCTCGCTCACCATCCAGGCGTACTCGACCATGCCCTGCCCGGCGCCGCCAGCCACGCGTCCGATGCCCAGGCCGGTGCGCGGATCGACGCTCCAGGAGGCGTCGCCGGACCAACGCACGTGCAGCGCGTCCGCCGCCGACTCGACGCCGGCCTCGGCGCCCGTCGCCCGGGCGCGCTCGAGCAGCGTCCAGGCGGACCGGTCGGCGTCGACGCCGCCTGGGTGCCTCCGCATCAGGAGCAGCCACTCGAGCGCCGTCTCGGCCACACCGGCGCGCAACGCGGTCGCCTGGTCGTAGCCGCCGGTCTCGTCCAGGAAGGCGTAGCGGGTGTCCATCAGGTCGATGGCGTGGCGCAGGGCGATCCGCCCCTCACCGTCCGGGAGGAGCAGTTGGCGGCTCTCGCGGACGATGCCGACGCCCTCGAAGAGCGGCGCCGCGCCGAGCGCAGCGAGCAGCCGCCGCCGCGCGTCGGCGTACTCGAGCAGCAGCGGCGCGACCTCGGCCTCGGGCTCGATCGCCCGCGAGATGCCCGCGCCGTAGAGCAATGCGCGCAAGGCGTCGGCGTTGGCGGCCAGGGCACCGAGCGTGCGGCGCGCCGACTCGCCCGCAGGGAGGAGGTGCGTCTCGACCAGGAACGAGTCGCGCAACATCGGGAAGGGGGCGTCGCCGGCGCTGAAGAGCGTGCGCGTGTGGGTGCGCTCGCCCCTATCGCGCTCCGCCACGACCACCTCGAGGCGCACGGCGTGCAGCTCGCCGCTTGCGGCGGGGGCGCCCCCGCCGAGCGAACGCCCGAAGAGACCGCCCATGCCACCGCCGACGGCGCTCGCGGCGGCGACGCGCGGGTCGCCGCGCGGCCTGCGTACGGCGCCCTCCAGGTCGAAGCTCCACCCCCCGTAACGCCGTCCATCGACGAGCAGCGCGACGTGGAAGTCGCTGACGTGCCGCAGCGCCTCCACGCGCTCGGCCGGTGTCATCGCCATCAGCTCCAGCGCGTGCGGCAGGGCGTCGGGCTCCGGGTAGACGAGCAGGTCGATCGGCCGGAAGGCGACCTCGTCCGCGAACAGCTCGACCTCGAGCAGCTCCTCGGTCTCGATCTCGCTGCCCTTGGCGCGCTCCAGCACGAGGCGGAAGGTCAGCGTCGTGCGCTGTGCGTCGAGGTCGGCTGCGGCGACGGCGCGGCCTCCGTCGAGGCCGAGCCCGGTCGCGGTCGGGTCGATCGCGACGCCGTCGACCTCCAACCAGTAGTGGCGGGTCGGGAGCACGGCCGGCGCCGGGCCCAGGTGGTCGGAGAGCAGGCGCTCGAGGCGAGCCGCCTCGCGTGCGGAGACCTCCACCACCTCATCGAGGAGCGCCGCCTCACGGACCAGGCGCTCGCGCACGACGGCCGCGACCGACTCGGCCGGGACGCC
>REEJ01000076.1 GCA_007695125.1 Trueperaceae bacterium
TCACGGCGCCGGTGATCTACAGTCTGGGCCAGCAGTTCGGCTTCGGCTTCCCGCTGCTCGCGGCGCACCTCTTCGTCTTCTTCTTCGGCATCCTCGCCGACGACACCCCGCCGGTCGGCCTGGCGGCGTACGCGGCGGCCGCGATCGCTCGCTCGAACCCGATCCGTACCGGCATCCAGGGCTTCACCTACGACATGCGCACGGCGATCTTGCCGTTCATGTTCATCTTCAACACCCGACTCCTGCTGTTCGGCGTCGATACGTTCCTCGACGGCCTGTGGGTGTTCCTCTCGGCGGTGCTCGGGATGCTGGCGTTCGGCGCGGGCACCCAGCGCTACATGCTCACGAAGACGCGCTGGTATGAGCAGATCGTCCTCCTCGCGATCGCCGTGATGCTCATCCAACCGACGTTCCTCACCGACGCCATCGGGATCGCGCTCGTGGTCCTGATCCTCCTCGCGCAACGCCACCGGATGCGCCTGGCCGCCGCGGCCTGAAGGGAAGCGCCGTGTTCGACACGCTGCTGATCGCGATCGACGAGGACAGCCACGCGCACACCGCCGCGCAGATCGGCGGCCGCCTGGCACAGGACCTGCAGGGCGACGTGATCCTCTTCCACGTGGTACCGCCGCCGCCGACCTACGCGCTGCAGGCCGGCTTCTACCTCCCTCCGGGCGAGCTTCGCAAGGCCGCCACCGAGTACGGCAAGGAGTTGCTGCAGGAGGCCGCGAAGCACCTCCCCGAGGGCGTCCCGAGTCGCTTGGTGGTCAAGTACGGTGAGCACTCGGCGTGGCGCGAGATCGTCCAGATGGCCGAGCGCGAGCTCGCCGACCTCATCGTCATCGGCGCGCACAGCCAAGGGACGCTCACGCGTCCGACCCTCGGCAGCACGGCGGAGAAGGTGTCGCGCCACGTGAAGGTCCCGATCCTGCTGGTGCGTTGACGTGAGCATCGGGTCGCTGCTCGACGGACCGGTCTTCCTCCGCGACCTCTCGCGCGAACCGATCGTCATCGACCGCGCGGACGGCGTGTACCTCTATGGCGAGGACGGCCGCGCATACCTCGACGCAGCTGCGGGGGCCGCCGTTGCATCGGTCGGCCACGGCCGCACCGAACTCGCCGACGTCTTGCGCGCACAGGCCACCCGCGTCGCGTATGCGCACCCCGGTGCGTTCATCACGCGCCCCACCATCGAACTCGCTGAGAAGATGATCGCTCGTGCCCCGGCCGGCTTCAGCCGTGTGTTCTTCACCTCCGGCGGGAGCGAGTCGGTCGAGGCGGGGATCAAGCTGGCCCGGCAGGTCCATCTCGCACACGGCCGCGCCGAGCGCATCAAGGTGGTGTCGCGGCGCACGAGCTATCACGGTGCGACGCTGGGCGCGCTGGCCGTGACCGATCAGGCAGAGCGAACGGCGCCGTTCACGGCGCTGATGCGCATCGAGCCGAAGATCGCGCCGTGCTACCCGTACCGCTGCACCTGGTGCCACGCCGACAGGCGCTGCACGCTCGAGTGCGCCGACGACCTGGCGCGCGTGGTCGAGGCCGAGGGCGCCGCGCAGATCGCGGCGTTCATCGCAGAGCCGATCGTCGGTTCGAGCGCCCCGGGCGCAGCTGCCGAGCCCGCGTACTGGCGCCGTGTCCGCGCGATCTGCGACGAGCACGACATCGTCTTCATCGCCGACGAGGTGATGAGCGGCAACGGCCGCTCGGGCACCTGGTGGGCGATGCAACAGGCCGACGTGTTGCCCGACCTGATCGCCACGGCCAAGGGCACCGGCGCGGGGTACGCGTCGCTTGGCGCGCTGCTGGTGAGCGACGAGATGTTCGATGCGTTCCGCGCGAGGCGCGACGACTTCCGCCACGGCCACACCTACTCCGGGCACCCGGTGGCGGCCGCGATCGGCAGCCGCGTGATCGACATCATCGAGCGCGAGGGTCTGCTGCAACGCGTGCAGACGATGGGTGTACACCTCCTGCAGCGCTTGCACGAGACGTTCGACGACCACCCGCACGTAGGGGACATCCGTGGTGCAGGCCTCCTCGCGGGGGTCGAGTTCGTCGCGGATCGCGCCAACCGGAACCCCTTCCCCTCGGCCGCGGGCGTGCGCGCTCGCGTGCGCCAGGCCTGCCTCGATCGTGGCCTGTACATCTACCCCGGAGGCGGCAGCGCCGGCGCGCTCGGAGGCGACCACGCGCTCCTGGCGCCGCCGTTCGTGATCGACGAGGCACAGATAGACGCACTCGTGCGCACGCTGCGCGAAGGCCTGGACGCTGCGTTGGCAGACGTGCTCTGAGGCGGCACCGCCACCACCTCACACTGCGCGGTCGCTCTTGCGTCGTGCGGCCCGAATGCGCTCGAATGGGTACAGCCGATGCCGCGCACCACCCTCCTCGCGCTCCTCGCGTTCCTCGCGTTCGTCAGCCTCGGCCTTCCCGACGGCCTCCTCGGGGTGTCGTGGCCCTCGATCCGCAGCAGTTTCGGCGTGCCTCTCGACGCGCTCGGCTTGCTCGTCGCGTTCCAGACGGCCGGTTACCTCACCTCGAGCTCCCTCAGCGGGCGGATCCTCCGCGTGCTGCCGATCGGCAGCCTCCTCGCCCTCTCGACGCTGGCGGCTGCACTCGCGCTGCTGGGCTTCGCGATCACCGCCTCGTGGCACCTGCTCCTCGCCTTCGGCTTCGTGGCCGGTCTGGCCGGTGGCGCCATCGACGCTGGCCTGAACGCGTACGGCGCGCGCCACTTCAGCGCGCGCATCCTCAACTGGCTGCACGCCTTCTTCGGTCTCGGCACCACCCTCGGACCGTTGCTCGTCACGGCGGTGCTGACCTCTGGCCACGTGTGGCGCTGGAGCTACGTGATCGTGGGGAGCGCGCAGGTGCTGTTGGCGTTGACGTTCTTCCTGACCCGCAGGCGCTGGGCCACCGTCGTGACCGGCGACGACGGGCCCGCGCGCCCGCCGCTGGCAGCCCGCAACCGCGACACGCTGCGGCAACCCATCGTGTGGCTCGGCATGCTCACCTTCTTCGTCTACACGGGTGCGGAGTTCGTGGTGGCGCAGTGGAGCTTCACCTTGCTGACGCTGCACCGCGGCGAGACGGTCGCAACCGGCGGCCTCATGGTGAGCCTCTACTGGGGCAGCCTGATGGTCGGGCGCGTCCTCTTCGGCATCGTCGCCGACCGGGTACCGCTCGTCCGCACGCTCAGCGTCTGCCTCGTCGGCAGCGTCGTCGGCGCACTGCTCTTCTGGCTCGAGCCGACCCGTTCGCTGTCGTTCGCGGGACTCATGCTGATCGGCGCTGCATTCGCACCCATCTTCGCCTCGCTCATCATCCTGACGCCACGCTTGGTGGGTCAGGCGCACGCCGACAACGCCATCGGCTTCCAGATCGCCGCCGCCGGCCTGGGCGGCGCGGCGCTCACGGCCTCCGTCGGGTTCGTCGCCACGGCGCTGGGCCTCCAGACCATCGGGGTCTCCATCGTCGTCCTCACGCTCGCGCTCCTGATGCTCTACCAAGCGCTGGTGCGACGCAAGCGGGGCACGGCGTTCGCGCCCGCACTACCCAAGTAGACCGTCAGCCTGCATGGAGCGCCGATATGGTGGCACACGCCGTCTCGGCGGTCACGAACCAGGCCGGAAAGGGCAAGCCTCACAGTCGTCCGGCACATGGACCCGGTATCACTGGCATGGCGCAACGGCGCCTCAGGAGGGTCACGTCATCGTTCTCGGCACCGCCGTCCGTTCCTTCCCCCGCACACTGATCGCGGGTGCCTGTCGCGTGGGCCCGGTCGCGTCCGCGACGGGCATGTGCGGCTGCTGGGCCCTCCACGGCGAGGGCCATCTGGGGTGCCATGTCGCACCGCGCTGACGTCACCACCATCGAGCGCGTCGCCGGGCGACTCTACGAGGCGATCCACGACGACGCCGAGGAGCGCGCATGTGACGATCTACCGGGCGACGCGTGTCGTGTGGTCCCCGGCAACGTGCTCTGGAACGTGACGAGCGGCGCCTTCACCAAGCTCGGCGAGCAGCTTGCGAACCCGGGCACGGTGCTGCCCTGGGTCCTGGGCGCAGTTGGAGCGCCGGCGGCGTTCATCGGCATGTTGGTCCCGGTGAAGGACGCCGGTTCGCTCCTCCCACAGCTCGCCGTCGCGGGGCGAATCCGCACCGCGCCGCGCCGCGCTCCATGGTGGGTGTGGAGCGCGGCGGCGCAGGTCGTGGCCTTGACGCTGATGGCGCTCGCCGTAGCGAGCCTCTCGGGCGTCGTGGCTGGCCTGGTCGTCGTCGCGGCACTGGCCGCGTTCAGCGTCGCGAGCGGCGTGGGTTCGGTGGCGTTCAAGGACGTGATGGCGAAGACGGTACCGAAGGGCGAGCGTGGCCGCGTGCTGGCGCTTCGCGCGACCATCGGCGGCCTGCTCGGCGTGGCAGCGGGCCTGTTCGTGCGAGGCTCCGTCGACGCCGCCGAGGCGCGCTGGCCCTACGTGTTGATCCTGGGCACCGCTGCGCTGGCGTTCGCCGTCGGCGCGGCGGCGTTCGCGCGCGTGCGCGAGTCCGACGGCCACACCGCTGGTGGCCGCGACGCGCTCGCCGAGGCGCGCGCCGGCGTGCGCTTCCTGCGGAAGCAATCCGCGTTCAGGGCGTTCGTGGTCGCGCGTGCACTGCTCCTGGCCTTGCCGCTCGCGGTCCCCTTCATCACGCTGTTCGGGCAGAGTAACGTCGATCCCTCGCTGGGGAGCTTGGGCGTGTTCGTGATCGCGAACGCGCTCGCTGCGACCGTGAGCAGCCCGTTCTGGGGACGCTTCGCCGACCTGTCGAGCCACCGTACGATGGCAGTCGCGGGCGCCCTCGGGGCCCTGGCGGTCGTGTACGCGCTCGCGATCGGGAACGCTCCCGACGCCTGGCGCTCGGCGCTCAGCTACGCGCCAGCGTTCGTGCTCGCCGGCGTCGCGCACGGCGGTGTGCGCTTAGGGCGCAAGACCTACCTGGTCGACGGCCCCCCGGCGCGCGAACGCCCGACGTACGTCGCGATCGCGAACACCAGCATCGGCGCTGCGACGGTCGTCGGCGCCGCGGTCGGCGCGATGGCCGGTTGGCTCGGATCGGGCGGGATCTTGGTGGTCTTCGGTGCGTGCATCGCCCTCGGGGCGGTGCTCGCGTGGCGCCTGCCGCCGGCCTCCGAGATGGTGGTCGACGACGAGGCGTGAGCGTCGGTCAAGACAACGAAAAGCGGGCGGCCATCAGCTGCATCCGTGGCCGCCCGCTTTCCTGCCTCAATGTTTGCAAATCGAAGGTTGCGCGAAGGTTGCATCGCGCGCGCACGCCCGGCACGGCCTCGGCCCCATCGCGCTCGGTGCGAGCCGTGGCTCGGCCGAACGCTCACTCGTCCCAGCGCAAGATCACCTTGCCGGCACGCCCTGAGCC
>REEJ01000265.1 GCA_007695125.1 Trueperaceae bacterium
TGGACGAGGTTGTCGCCGAGGTTGATGCCCGCCGCGCGGGCGGAGCCACGCAGCAGTCCTTCGATCGCCACGCGCCGCTGCGGTGCCCTGGACGTGATCTCGCCGGCCCGCCCGATCGCCCGGCGGACCGTTTCGAACGGCACCGCCGAGCGCTCTCCCGCGACCCCTGCGATGACCGCGAGCAGGTCAGGTGCGCGCTCGTGGGTGAGCACGTAGGAAGCCGCGAGGGCCTCTGCCACCAACGAGGCCAAGGAACGACCCTCGTCGCGGAAGCGCATGTAGAGGTACTCGCCCTCGACGTCGACGAGCAGGCGCCCCCTGCCGACGCGGACGTCCATGTGCGGGGCGAGCGGGTGCGAGGTGCCGTCGGCGAAGATGCTGCGCGTGTCGCCGCTCCCCATCAGCGCGATCTCGTGACCCCCGATCGTGAAGCGCGCCGGACCGATCATTCGCAGCGTGAACGCCTCGGCACCAGGTGGAACCCGCTCCCAGCGCAGCGCAGGGTTGACGGCGAAGAGCACGCCTCCCAGGAGCCGTGGACCTGGAGCGCGCCCGCCGACCCGCGCCGGCAGGTGGCGTTCGAGCCGGTCGACCAGCGCCTGCACGTGCTCGCCGCAGCGCGCCACGTCGCGCTGGAACATGTCGCGTTGGTGGCGCTCGAAGGCCAGCGTCTCGGCCAACCGGGCGTCGAGCTCGCGTCGCACCACCGCCTTCTGCGTCTCCGGCATGCGCTCCTTCGAGAGCTCTTGCAGCGCGGTCCGCAACTCGTTGCTGCTCGGGCCCTTGCGCACGAGCAGCGAGAACTTGCCCGCATAGGGGTCGTGTGCGACCGCCGTCAGTGCCTGTCGGACGTAGGCGAGCGCACCCGCCGGTGGTACGTCGAGATTCGCCAGCACCCCGCGACCCTGGCCGACGCTCATGACCAGGTCGATCAACTCGCGCGCCAACTCGCCCAAGCTGTCGACGTCGGAGAGTGAGATGAGCGGGTCCTCGCGCTCGGGCAGCGGTTCGGTCACCTTGAAGCGGTGCAGTCCTATGTCGCTTGCGTGGCTGGGCCGTTCGGCGTGGCGCTGCAGGTTGCGCAGCGTCGCGTAGACGAGCCGCGGCGTGAGACGGTCGCGCTCCGCCCGCCAACCCGCTGCCAGGCCCAGCACGACCTCGTCGAGTTCCTCCCACCAGACGCGTTCCGCGAGCGTCTTCAGGCGCTCACGCTCCTCGACCAGGAGCGGATCGCGGCTCGTCGCCACGGGCTCGTCGACCTCGAGGACGACGCCGTTGTCGGCGTCGCGCGACCCGTCGCCGTCGTCCAGGCGCAGGCTGTCGAGGCTCGGGCGCGCGCTGGAGCCTCGAGCCGGCAGTTCGGCGACCGCACGGAGGCGGCGCGCGACGTCGGCGAAGCGCTCGCGGTCTTCGTGGCCGAGATCCGCTCGACCTGCGTCGATCAACCCGTGCAGGCGCCAGAGCGACGCGACGCCGCCGCGGACGGGCCGTCGCGTGACCAGCGCCTCGAGCTTGTACTCCAGCAGCTCGAGCGCGATATGAGCCGTCGACTCCACGGACGTAGTGTAGCCGCTCCGCCATCTCGCCGTGCGTAACGAACCTCGCACGGTGGATCGCGTCGGCGTCGTCCTGGACGCCATGGAAGCGGTGTCCAGCAGCGCTTGACGACCCGCGGCGCCTCGGTCATGATGACGAGCGTCGTGCTTCGGGGGGGCGAGCCCGACCGAGACGAGGAGATACCGTGCCACACATCATCACGGAGCCGTGCATCGGCACGAAGGATCAGGCGTGCGTCGACGTCTGCCCGGTCGAATGCATCTACGAGACCGACGATCAGTTCTACATCCACCCGGACGAGTGCATCGACTGCGGCGCGTGCGTGCCGGCCTGTCCCGTCACGGCGATCTTCCCCGAAGAGGACGTGCCGGCCGACTGGGCCACGTTCATCAAGAAGAACTACGACCTCTCGGGGGTCTGACGCCCGCCGGCGGTCACGTCGCGAGCGCTGTGAACACGCGCTCCAGCACCCGGATCGACCGCGCGTACTCGCGCAGGTCGATCCGTTCGTCTGGGGTGTGATCCAAGCTCGCGTCGCCGGGTCCGTATGCCAGCATCGGAACGTCCCAGGTCGGTGCGATCACGTTCATGTCCGACGTCCCGGTCTTCAGGAGCGGCCGAGGCGTACCGCCTTCGGCCCTGATGGCCACGCGCAGCGCCCGTGGCAACGGACCGTCGCGCGGTCCGCGGTACGCGCCCTCGCCACCGCTCATGCGCAGCGCGACTCCCGCTCGCGCCACGAGTGGGCGCAACGTCGCTTCGACGCGTGCGGCCGCAGCCGCTGCGTCGAGACCCGGGGGTAGCCGGAAGGCGACATGCGCGACGGCCCGTTGCCGCAGCCCATCGCTCGCCGAGGCGATGCCGAGCAGCGTCGCCTGGACGGCGTCGAAGGCGCCCGCCGCCCCCTCGCTGGCATCGTGCGCCCACGCCTCGAGCATGTGCCAGGCGTTCGCAGCCACCGCAGCCGCGCTCGCCTCCTGTGCCGCGGAGTGCCCCTCCGCTCGTTCAGCACGGATCTCCACAGCCAGCCGCCCCTTGTAGCCCAGCGTGTAGGCGTCCCACCCCGACGGCTCGCCCACGATCACCAGGTCGGGCCGCGGGTACGCCTGCAGGGCGTGCCGGGCCCCCTTGCTGGTGTCGCACTCCTCTTCGACCGCACCGATCACCTGGACGCTCAAGCGCGACCGCAGCGCCGCCGGCAGTCGAGCCGCTGCGCAGGCGAGCGCACACAGGCTGCCTTTGGCGTCGACGCTGCCACGGCCACGCAACTCGTGCCCGGCGCGCGTGACCGGCCACCAGCCAGGCGCGGTGTCGAGGTGGCCGAGCGCGACGATGCGCAGCGGACCGGTGCCGAACCATCCCACCGCGTTGCCCGCCTCGTCGATCTCTGCACGCTCCGACCACGGCCGCATCGCGTCGACCAGGTACGCCGCGACGTCGGCCTCGCAGCCCGACGGGCTGGCGCGCTCGACGGCACCCACGAGGACGCTCGCACAGGCCTCGGCGTCGAGCGGATGGTCGCCGTCGAGCCGGACGTCCGCGCTGGGCTCGCTCGTCAGTTCCCCGCCTCCAGGACGCGGGCGACGCGGGCGACGACCTCGTCGACCTCGGCCTCGTCGATCACCAGCGGCGGGACGAAGCGGATGACGGTCGCGCCGGCGTTGATCACCAGCACGCCCGCATCTCGCAGCGCGTCCACGTACGGTGCGACCTTCTCCTTCAGTTCCAGGCCCAGCATCAGACCCTGCCCGCGCACGGTGCGCACCTTGGGACTCGCGATCGCCTCGAGCCCGGCGCGCAGCCGCTGGCCGACACGCTCGACGTGCGCCAACAAGTCGCCCTGGTCGAACTCGCGCAGGACCGCGAGCCCCGCAGCAGCCGCCAGCGGGTTGCCGCCGAACGTCGTGCCGTGCCCACCTTTGGGCATCGCGGTCGCGACCGCTGACGTCATCGCCACCGCGCCGATCGGCACACCCCCGGCGAGGCCCTTCGCCATGGTCACCATGTCCGGGACGACGCCGGCATGCTCGAGCGCGAGGAAGCGCCCGGTGCGGCCCACGCCGGTCTGGATCTCGTCGATCACCAGCAACGCGCCTGCGGCGTCGGCGAGTTCACGCGCGCGCTGCAGGTAACCGGCAGGTGCCACGTGGACGCCTCCCTCACCCTGGATCGGCTCGAGCCAGATCACGGCCGTCTCGTTCGATACGGTCGCCTCGAGGTCGCTCTCGTCGCCGTACGACACCCAGTCGACGGGGTACGGCAGCGGCTCGAAGGGCTCGCGGTACGACGCCTCCCACGTGAGCGACAGCGCGCCCATGGTGCGTCCGGCGAAGCCGCGTTTGGCGGCCACCACGCGGCGGCGTCCGGTCGCTGCGAGCGCCCACTTGAGCGACGCCTCGTTGGCCTCGGCACCGCTGTTCGCGAGGAAGATCCGGTCGACGCCCGTCGGCATGCGCGCCGCGAGCGCCTCGAGGAAGGCGGTGCGGACGTCGTTGCCGAGGTTCTGCGGGCATACGATCAGCCGCAGCGCCTGCTCGTGGATCGCCGCTGCGAGGCGTGGATGCGCGTGCCCGAGGCTGGCCACCGCGATGCCGGCCATGCAGTCGAGGTACTCGCGGCCATCGGCGTCCCACAGGCGGACTCCCTGGCCACGAACGAACGCGACGGTCTGGGCCCACAGCCCGGGACCATGGGCGGCCTCGCGTGCGAGCAACGCGTGGCCGACGGATTGCGTCGATGATGGCTCGATCATGCCATGCCCCTCCTGGCTGGACGCGCGCAGCAGCGGCGTCACGCGATGACGGTACCGCGTCCGGCCAGCGCCGCGGTGATCGGCGACGCGATCCGGGCGTCGCCGATGACGACGCGGCCGACCCCGCCATCGATCGCCTCGGCCGCGCCGAGCAGCTTCTTCTTCATCCTGCCGCCTGCGTGTGCGATCGCGGCTTCGACGCCGGAGCGCGCCACGGCAGGGATCAGACTCGCTTCGTCGTGCAGGTCGGCGAGGAGGCCAGGCACGTTCGAGAGGATCACCAGGTCGCTGGCGCCGAGGGCGGCTGCCACTGCGGCCGCGGCGCGATCGCCATCGACGTTGATCGCCACGCCCTCGACACTCGCCGCCGGCGGGGTGAGCACGGGCAGGTGCCCGGCGTCGAGGAGGAGCTGCAGCAGGGCGCCGTTGACGCGCTCCACGGTACCCGTGTGGTCGCCGTGCAAGACGCGCGTCTTCCCAGCCTCGACCGACCTGACGCTGCGCTTGTGACGGCCCTCGAGGATACGACCGTCGAGTCCCGACAGCCCCACGGCGCCGACGCCGCGGCGCTGGAGACGTTCGACGATGCGCTTGTTGACGGCGCCGCAGTACACCATCAAGAAGACCTCCATCGTTTCCGCGTCGGTGTAGCGACTGGTGTGTCCGGACGGGCTCGTCACGAACCGAGGCGGGTGCCCCAGCGCCGTGGCGACCTGGTTCGTGCGCTCGCTGCCGCCGTGGACCAGCACCACCGCGCGACCGCCCTGCCACAGCGCGGCGACGTCGTCGCACACGGCGTCCACGTCGACGCCGGCCGACCCGCCGACCTTGACGACCAGCGGTCGCTCGGCCGCAGCCGTCACGGGTGGAGCCCGCCGAAGCCGAGGCCGCTGCGCTCGTCGAGGCCCAGCGCCAGGTTGAGCGACTGGAGCGCGTGGCCTGCGGTGCCCTTGACGAGGTTGTCGATGGCGGCCATGACGACCACGCGACCGGAGTCGCGGTCGAGCGCCCAGCCGATGTCGCACCAGTTCGTGCCGTCGAGGATCTTCGGGTCCGGGACGCGGTGGATGCCGCT
>REEJ01000075.1 GCA_007695125.1 Trueperaceae bacterium
GGCGCATGCAACGTGTCGGCCATGCGCTCGCGCTCGCCGGGCTCGACGCGCCCATGCCCGCCGGCGGCTTCTACGTGTTCCCCAAGGTGCCCCCGCCATGGAGCGACGGTGACGCGTTCGCGCGCGACCTGCTCGAGCGCCACGGCGTAGCGGTGGTGCCAGGATCGGTCTTCGGCGACGCCTTCGCCGACCGTTTCCGGCTCTGCTTCGCATGCGACGACGCGTTGCTCGACGAGGGTCTGGAGCGCCTCGTGGACGCCGTCACACGAACGAGCGAGGCAGGCACAGTTGTGGATGACAGCACCCGCATCACGGTCAATCCGAAGCACGCACGCCCGGAGGCACTATGACCATCGCCGACGTCGTCCCAGCGCTCCACACCGTCCGCGTCCCCGTTGCCGACGACGGCGGCGCGAGCCGCACCTTCCCAGTGCGACGCATCTTCTGCGTCGGACGGAACTACGCGGAGCACGCGCGCGAGATGGGCCACGACCCTACCCGCGAGGCGCCCTTCTTCTTCACCAAGCCGGCCGACGCCGTGGTCGGTGACGGCGCTGCGCTGCCCTTCCCTACGATGACCGAGGAACTCCACCACGAGGTCGAGCTCGTGGTCGCAATCGGCACCGGCGGGGACAGCATCCCCGTCGAGCGCGCACTCGATCACGTCTTCGGCTACGCCGTTGGACTCGACATGACTCGCCGCGACATTCAACGCGCCGCGAAGGAGTCGGGGCGTCCTTGGGACCTCGGCAAGGGCTTCGATCGCTCGGCCCCGTGCAGCGCGATCATGCCAGTTGCCACGATCGGGCATCTGTCTCGAGGCTCCATTCGCCTCACCGTGAACGGTGAGGTGCGCCAGGACGCCGACCTGAGCGACCTGATCTGGAGCGTGCCGGAGATCGTAAGCGATCTCAGCCGCTTCGTGCGACTCGAGCCGGGCGATCTGATCATGACAGGCACACCCGCGGGCGTCGGACCCGTGCATCACGGCGACGAACTCGTCGGAGCGATCGAAGGCGTGGGGACGATCAGGGTCACATACGAAGCGTGTCGATACCACGGGTGACGAGCGTTCGGCGCGACTGGGCACGCACACCAACCCGCCACGCGCTTCACCGCCGTGTGAACCATCCGATCGCCAGTTCGGCGTGAGCCTGCAAACCTAGATCCTCCCACCCACCGCCCGTCGCGCCCATAGGCGTCGGCGTCACGGTGGTCCATGGTCCGAGGAGGCCGCATGCACACGTCATCACGATCCGACGCCCCTTCGCTTCGCGCGCGCGCCTGGCGCTGGCCCGCTGTCCTGGCGGCCCTCGCCGCGTTCGCGCTGGTCATCGGTTGCGCCCAGCCGCCGCCGCCCGGCGAGCCCGAGCCCACCGTGCTGCGCGGCAGCGCCGCTTGGGTCGACCTCGAGGGCGCCGAGCCCGGACCACTGCTGTCCGTCTCGCTCTGGATGCTCGACATCGAGATCCCAGCTCCGGACCCGCAGGCCCACACGAGCGCGTTCGGTGGCCCCGACTCGCAGGCCCTGCGCTCCAGCGCGACAGGCCTCGACATCGACGGCGACGTGCTGCGCTCCTCGGCCGTGGTCGAGATCGAGGACGGCTTCTACCTCGCCGGGTTGGGCCAGGTTGCTGCCGACGGCACGTACGAGCTGGCGCTGCCCGACGGCGACGCGATCCCCGAGGCGCTCTTCCGCGACGCGGAGGACGCCGTCGCGGCGCTGTTCTTCGCCGACGGTCCCGAGTGCACGTTGGAGGCCAGCGATCCCTCCGCCCGCGTGACCCTCACGTTGTTCGAGGGCCTCACCATCGCGTCACCCGCCTTCTTGGCTCCGACGGGTCTCGGCATCGGGATCACCACGACCGACGCCGTCGACCCGGATTTCGATTTCGACACCGGCTTCGCCGGCACCACCTTCGTGTCGCTCGCGTACGCCACGGCGCCGACGACGATCACCACCACCGGGGTCGACTGCGCGCCCGAGGCGGGCTTCACGCTCGACGTCGACGTCGAGCTCACCGCAGGCTGGAACCAACTCACCTGGGTCTACCTTCCCGACGAGGGCCTGACGGTCCGCGACCGCTCCGTCGACGAGCCGGTGTTCTCGCTCGTCTTCCCCTACGAAGGCCTCTGAGCCACCCGCCCACTCGATCGAGGTGCGTGGGCCCCGTATCCCGGGGCCCACGCGCATGAGGACCCCCGGTCGCCGCCATCCGCGATGATGACGGCGACCGGAGGATCCCCATGTTGCCCACCAGCCCCGACCCCGCGCTCCTGACCGACGACACCGTCGCCACCCTCCTCGCCGCCCAGGGCTTCGACGTCCCCGCCGACGACCTGCGCGAGATCGGCGACACCGCCCGCGCGATGCTCGAGCAGGCGCTGGCCTGGGACGCGCTCGAGCCGTTCGATCACGAGCCCTGGAGCCACTGGTTCGACGCCGAGCGCCTCGCAGCCCAGCGTCCGTCCGGCGCGCCGGACGCGCGCCGAGGCACCCGCACCGCGTCCGAACTCGGTGCGGGCTCTCAGGCAGCCGACCTCGAAGGTCCCGACCTCGAAGGTCCCGACCTCGCCTTCGCCGACGCCGTCGCCCAGGCCGCCTGGCTCCGCGCCGGCGGCTCGTCGGTCGCGCTCGTGCGCACCTACCTCGAGCGCATCGAGCGGCACGACCCGCACCTGCGGTCGTTCATCACCGTCACCGGCGAGCGCGCCCTGCGCGCCGCCGAGCGCGCCGACGCCGAGCTCCGAGCCGGTCGCGACCGCTCCGCGCTCCACGGCATCCCCTTCGCCGTGAAGGACCAGATGCTCGTCGACGGGGTGCGCCTCACGGGCGGCTCGCGCGTGTTGAGCGACGTGACCGGCGACCGCACGGCCAGCGCCGTGGCGCGCCTCGAAGCCGCCGGCGCCATCTTCCTCGGCACGCTCAACACCCACGAGTTCCACGCGGGCCCCACGCGCGACTTCCCCTTCGGCGCCGCCCGCAACCCCTGGGACACGGAGCGCAGCCCGGGCGCGTCGTCCAGCGGTCCGGCGGCGGCGGTCGCCGCCGGCCTCGTCACGTTCTCCCTCGGCGGCGACACGGGCGGCTCCATCCGTGGCCCCGCAGCGTTCTGCAACCTCGTCGGCCTCAAGCCCACCTGGGGCCGCGTCAGCCGCGACGGCGTCATCCCCCTCGCCTGGTCGCTCGACTGCGTCGGCCCGCTCGCGCGCAGCACCCGCGACGTCGCCGCCATCCTGCGCGTCATCGCCGGGCCAGACCAGCGCGACCCCACCGCCAGCCACGCCGGCGTCGACGACTACGCGGCCCACCTCGGCGCCGCCGACCTGCGCGGCGTCCGCATCGGCGTGATCGACGAGATGATGGACGAGGGCGGCGTGAGCTCCGACGCGCTGTCCGCCACCCGCGCCGCGCTCGATGTGCTGCGCGAGCTCGGCGCAACGGTCACGCGCGTCAGCCTCCCCCTCCTGAGCGTCGCGCAGCAGGTCTGCTCCGCGCTCGTCCTCGCCGAGGCCGCCAGCTACCACCGCCGCTGGCTGCGCGACCGCTACCTCGACTACGACGTGAACACCCGCGTCGGCTTCCTCGCCGGCGCCGTCACGCCCACGTTCGTCGCCGCCCACGCGGGCCGCATGCGCACCGCGATCGCCCAGCAGCTCACCGCGCTCTTGGCGGACGTCGACGTGCTGGCAGGCCCCAGCGCCGACGCCGCTCGGCGCCTCGACATGCCCCACCGTCGCGGTGCCGACAGCGGGCCAGGCGGAACGCCAGCCACGCCCTTGCCGCAGGCCTACAACCTCGCCGGCGTCCCCTCGCTCTCCGTGCCCTGCGGCTTCGACCCAGCCGGGCTGCCGCTCGGCCTGCAACTCGCCACCCGCCACTTCGACGAAGCCACGCTGCTACGGGTGGCGGACGCCTACGAGCGGGCGACGCCGTGGCGGGGGCGCTGGCCGAACATCGCGTGACCGCGACACCCTCGCTGTACACGCCGCGCCGTTCGCACCCGAGCGCTGCGCTGCCCCCATCGGATACCCTCACGCAACCGGTCCGCGCACGATCACGTCGGTCGTGCCGCCAGGGCCAGATGGGTCAGGTACCACGATGAGCACCGTCCACGCACCCGCCGCACCAGCAACCCAACCGACCACCTCCCACGTCCTCACCCCCTGGTCGAAGCAACGCCGCGCGGCGCCACCCACCATGGTCCGCGGCGAAGGCTCGTACCTCATCGACGACACCGACAAGCGCTACCTCGACCTCAGCGCCGGCCTCGTCGCCGTCAACCTCGGCCACAGCCACCCACGCGTCGTCGACGCCATCAAACGCCAAGCCGAACGCCTCTGCTACGCCATGCCCGCCTTCCCCAACGACCAACGCAACGCCCTCGCCGAGCGCCTCTCACGCCTCTCCCCCTGGAGTGAGGGCGCCCGCACCTTCTTCACCACCGGCGGCGCCGAAGCCAACGAAGACGCCATCAAGATGGCCCGCACCATCACCGGCCGCCACAAGATCATCGCCACCTACCGCTCCTTCCACGGCAGCGCCCCCGGCGCCGGCACCCTCACCGGCGAAGACCGCCGCTGGGCCGTTGAGCCCGGCATGCCCGGCGTCGTCCGAGCCTTCGCCCCCTACCCCTACCGCTCACCCTTCAACGCCAGCGGCCCAGCCGAGACCGAAGCCGCCCTCGCCCACCTCGAGCTGATCCTCACCTTCGAAGGCCCACACAACGTCGCCGCCCTCATCATCGAACCCATCGTCGGCACCAACGGCGTCATCCCCTACCCCGACGGCTACCTCCAAGGCATACGCGACCTCACCCAACGCCACGGCATCCTCCTCATCTTCGACGAAGTCATGACCGGCTTCGGCCGCACCGGCGAACGCTTCGCCGCCGTCCGATACGACGTCCAACCCGACATCATCACCATGGCCAAAGGCCTCACCAGCGCCTACATCCCCCTCGGCGGCGCCATGCTCCGCGAGAACCTCGCACAACACTTCGACGACACCCCCCTCATGTGCGGCCACACCTACTCCGGCCACCCCCTCGCCGTCGCCACCGCCAACGCCGTCCTCGAAACCATGGAAGACGAAGGCCTCTTCACCCGCGCCCGAGAGATCGACACCTGGATCCGCACCGGCCTCGACGCACTCGCCGCCAAACACCAGGTGATCGGCGACGTCCGCGGCATCGGCGCCTTCTACGGCATCGAACTCGTACGCGACCGCGCCACCAAAGAACCCCTCACCCCCTGGTACGGCGGCGTCAACACCCCCATGGAACGCCTCATGGGCGCCCTACGCGCCAAAGGCGTCTACGCCTTCGGCCGCTACAACGTCCTGCTCGTCACGCCACCGCTCACCATCGGGCG
>REEJ01000074.1 GCA_007695125.1 Trueperaceae bacterium
GTGTGGATCAGCGCGCTCACGATGCCGCACCTGGTGGTGGTGGCGCTGATGGACGCGGCGCCGAGCGCCGAGACGAGCGTCGCCCCCGAACCGTGAACCCGGTCGGGGGCGACATGCGTGCGGTGTCGTGCCGAACGTAGGCGCGTGCGTGCGCGCCAACGGGTCAGACGATCAGTTCGCCAGCCAGGTCGTGCGGAAGCCGAGGTAGCTGGTGTTGGGGAAGTGCACGTAGCCCTGGACGCGCGGGCGGTGCGCCGAGTACTGCGCGGAGTGGAACAGGAACACGTGCGGCGAGAGCTCGAGGATGCGCTCCTGGGCCTCGACGTACAGCTCGCGGCGCACCTCGGGGTCGGGCTCCTGACGACCGGCCTCGAGCAGCTCGTCGACGCGGGCGTCGGAGAACTTGCCGAAGTTGTTGGCGCTCTCGCTGTGGAACGGCGTGTAGAGGAACGCGTCGGGGTCGGTCTGGCCCGAGCTGCCGCTCACGAGGACGACGAAGTCGCCGGCGATGTAGTTGGGCAGGAAGATCGACCAGTCCTCCATGCGGATGGTGGCGGTCACGCCGATGTCGGCCAGGTTCGACTGGATGATCTCGGCGGGGTCGCGCAGGAAGTCGTAGGTGCTGGTGATGTAGAAGTCGAACTCGAAGCCGTCCGCGAGGCCTGCCTCTGCCAGCAGGGCGCGCGCCTTCTCGACGTCGCGGGTGTCGTAGGGGGTCGACTCCACGGCGTAGAAGTTGCCCGCCGGGACGGTGGTGCCGCGGGCCACGACGCCGCCGGTGCCGAAGAGGGCCAGGTCGACCACGGCCTGCTTGTCGATCGCGTAGGCGAAGGCCTGGCGGACGCGGTGATCGTCGAACGGCGGGATGGTGGTGTTGAACTGCACGCTGCGGAAGTTGGCGGCCAGGCCGCCGACGACCTCGACGTTCGGATCGGCGTCGAGCGACAGCACGTCGACGGCGGGTACGTACTCGATCCAATCGACGTCACCCGTGGCGATCGCCGTGGTGCGAGCGGTCGGGTCCGGGTAGAAGGTGAAGGTGATGCCGTCGAGGTAGGGGAGTGCTCTGCCGTCGGCGTCGACGCCCCAGTAGTCGTCGAAGCGCTCGAGCACCAGGCGCGTCTGCGGCAGGTACTCGACGAAGCGGAACGGGCCGCTGCCGATGGTGACGTTCTGCAGGTCGCCGTTGGCCTCGACCACGTGGCGGGGCACGATCACGTTCAGGCTCTGGGCCAGGAACGACAGCAGCGGCGTGAAGGGCTGCGACAGCGTGAACACGACGGTGCGATCGTCGATCGCCTCGACCGTCTCGACCACCGCGAAGTTGCCGCTGCGTGGGCTGGCGACCTCGGGGTCCTTGATGCGCATGATCGAGAACGCGACGTCGTCGGCGGTGACGGCTTCGCCGTCGTGCCAGCGCGCCTCGCGCAGGTGGAACGTCCACTGCAGCAGGTCGTCGGAGGCCTCCCACGACTCGGCCAGGCCGGGGACGATCGCCAGCGTCTCGTCGTGCATGACGAGCGTGTCGTAGGTGTTCTCGAGCATGTTGCGCGTGGCGGTGGCGTTGCTGAGGTGTGGGTCGAGACCGACGGGGTCGGTCTGCATGCCGACGCGCAGCGTGCCGCCGAACTGGGGTTGCGCCAGCGCCAGGCCGAGCAACAGGGCGAGAGTGACGAAGATCGTTCGCTTCATCCGTACCTCCTCGTGCCGAACGTCGATGATGACGACATGGCAGTGCGGCATCCTACGACGATGATGCGACCGTGTGCATGGTCATGCAGCGCAGAACGCTTCAGCGAGCCTTCACGCGGGGGTCGAGCGCATCGCGCAGGCCGTCGCCGAGCAGGTTGAAGCCGAGCACCACCAGCATGATCGCCAAGCCCGGCGCGATCGTCGCCCACGGCCCCAGCGCCAAGAAGCGGCGCCCGTCGGACACCATCAGGCCCCAGCTCGGCGTCGGCGGCTGCGTCCCGAGGCCGAGGAACGACAGCGACGCCTCGGCCAGGATGGCGTACGCCAGCCGCAGCGTCACCTCGACGATCAACGGCGCCGCCGCGCTCGGCAGCACCGCGGCGATGATGATGCGCCAGTCGCGGCTGCCCAGCGCCCGCGACGCCTCGACGAAGAGCTCCTCGCGCACCGTGAGCACCGCCCCGCGCGCGACGCGCGCGAACGGGCCCACGTACACGATGCCGATCGCCAGCACCAGGTTGGTGAAGCCCGCCCCGAGGAACGCGATCAGCGCGATCGCCAGCAGCACCGCCGGGAACGACAGCAGCACGTCGGTGATCCGCATGATCAGCGCGTCCACCCAGCCGCGATAGAAGCCTGCGAGCAGCCCGAGCGTGCCGCCGACCAGGAGCGCGAACGTCACCGCCGCACCGGCCACCGAGAGCGACGCGCGACCGCCGTACAGGATGCGTGTGAACGTGTCACGGCCCAGCTGGTCGGTGCCGAGCCAGTGCTCGGCGCTGGGGCCCTGCAACCGCGCCGGCGGGTCGAGCGTCACGGCGTCGTAGGGCGTCAGGTAGGGCGCGAAGATCGCTCCGATGAGCGCCGCCAGCACCATCAGCAATCCCACGCCGCCGGCGCTGCGCGTCAGGAACAGCCGCAGCGTGCGCCAGCGGTCGCTGCGGCGGCGAGCGGACGCAGCCCGGGCACTCGCGAGCGCGGCGCCGTCATGCATAGCGCACCCGCGGGTCGATCAGCGCGTAGATCACGTCGACGAGCAGGTTCACGAACACGAACGCGGCCGCGATCACCAGCACCGCGCCCTGCACCACCGGGTAGTCGCGCAGGTTGATGCCCTCCAGCGCGAAGCGCCCGATGCCCGGCAGGCTGAACACCTGCTCGATGATCACCGTGCCGCCCAGCAGCGATCCGAACTGCAGACCGACCACCGTCACCACGGGGATGAGCGCGTTGCGCAGCGCGTGCCGGAGCGTGACCACGCGCTCCTCGAGGCCCTTCGCTCGGGCCGTGCGGACGTAGTCGCGACCGAGCACCTCGAGCATGGTCGAGCGCATGATGCGCGTGGTGGCCGCGGCCAGGATCAGCCCCAGCGACAGCGAAGGCAGCAGCATGCGGCGCATGTTCTCGGCCGGATCCTCGAGCAGGGGCACGTATCCCGCAGGCGGCAGCCAGCCGAGGTGCAGCGAGAAGAGCAGGATCAGCAGGATCGCCAGGAAGAAGTTCGGCAACGCCAGGCCGACCAGCACGAACGCGCTGCCGAGGTAGTCGGGCCAGCGGCCGCGGTAGCGCGCCGCGGTCACGCCGATCGGCAGCGCCAACGTGAGCGCGATCGCGAGGCTCATCAGCGTCAGCTGGAGGGTGACCGGGAAACGCAGCGCGATGTCGCCGGCGATGCTGCGGCCGGTGCGCAGCGAACTCCCGAGATCGCCCTGCAGCACGGCGCCGAGCCACTGGCCGAACTGCACGTGGATCGGCAGGTCGAGGCCGAACATGCGGCGCAACTCGGCGAGTCGCTCGGGCGTGACGTCCTGGACGTCGCCGAGCAGGCTGGTGACCACGTCGCCCGGCACGGAGCGCATGAGGATGAACGTCACCAGCGCGACGCCGAGGAGCGACGGGATGGCGAGGAGGGTGCGGCGCCCGAGGAAGATGAGCATGGGTGGGCGCAGTATGGCATGCGTGAGTGGGAGAGCAGCGAGGCGGTCGCTCATGCCCGCTCCGCTTCCACGACCGAGCCTCGCTCCGCCGCGGGAGGCCAGTGTGCCGCGGGCGTGACGCAGCCTGCGGCACTGCGGCAGCGCCGCTCAGCGGCGCCTCACTCCAGCGCGACCTCCACGAGGTACGCCTCGAGGCCGTTCGATGCGTTTGGGGCGAGGAAGGAGCCACCCGTCGACCCGCCCATCACGGCGGTGCCCGGACGCGCGATCGGCCACGAGGCGAGCGATGTCAGTGACTCGTTCCATAACGAGCCTAGGCGCGTCTGCGAGAGCATGACGCCGTCGTGATCGAGACGATGCAGCACGACGTCGGTGCGGTCGGCGGGCCACCGCAGGGGGATGTCGACCTCGATCGCCTCTTCACCGGCCACCACCAGCGTGCCATCGGTCCCCGGGACGACCCGCGTCCAGCGCGCTCCATCGGGCGGCTCGGCCGTCCAGGCCGGTGCCTGCTCTCCGAGCCGCCAGGCCACCAGCGACTGGCCGACGAGCGCGATCGTGTCGGCGAAGCCGAGTGCGAGCGCGCCTGCCCCAGCATGGCCGGCGACTTGCTGCGACCACGATTGGCGCGTGCCAGCGGTGTCGAAGGCGATCACGAAGGCGTCGATCGACTCGAGACTGGCGCCACCGACGTCACCCGAGGTGGTGCCACCGACGTAGAGGTGCCCGTCGGTCGCGACGACCACGCCGCGACCGACCGCCCAGCCGCCATCGGCACCGGCCGCCGCGAAACGCTCTTCCCACACGAGGCCACCGTCGACGTCGAGGCGTCGGATGAAACCCTCGCCGGGCACGCCGCCACCGCTCGTGCCCCCGACCACGACGACGTCGTCGCCCACGAGCGCGGCAGCGTACGCGCGCGTGGCTGGCCCGTCGGACTCGTCGGCGCCGAAGTGCTCGGTCCACACCAGATCGCCGGCTGCGTCGTAGCGCTGCACGAAGGCCTGCCGCACCGGCGGCGCCTCGCCACCGAGCGCCGCCGCGCTGCTGCCGACGGCGACGAAGCCGCCGCTGGGGACGGGGACCAACGCCTCGACGCGTCCGGCGACGACGGTTTCCCAGCCGCTCTCCAGCGCGTCGTCGAGTCGCAGCAGCAGCGTCTGGTCGACGCCCTGGTCCAGGGCTGCCAGCAGCGAGCCGTTCCCGTCGTCGCCGGCGAGGGCGAGCGTGCCAACGGCGTCGCTACGCTGCGACCGTGTGAGGTCGCAGGGGAAGACGGCGAGTGCGACCGGAGCGAACACGTCGGCGTAGGCCGACGTGATGACGGTGATGCGCACGGGGCGTAGCGGTTCGATCTCCATGCTCCCGTCTCCGCTGACCTGCAGGCCGTCGACCGGCGGGTCGAACGCGTCGAGCGGCGCCGTCACGATTCGTACGTCGTCCGGCGCAGGCGTGTCCGAGCCGTCCAGCACTCGCCACGAGAGGGTCACCGGATCACCGGCGCAGACCATGGTCGGCTCGGCGTCGAGCTGGATCCAGGGTGGAGGTGGCGGGCTGGTCGCGAGCAGGCTGACGATGCCGGCCAGGACGACGGCGGCGAGCGCCAAGCGGCGCAGCCAGGCCTTCAAGCCGAGCTCCCCGAAGCGCGCCCGTTGCGTTCGAGCATCGTCACGCCGAGCCGCCAGGCGGCGAACGCGCCCAGCGCCGTGGCGGCGAGATCGAAC
>REEJ01000196.1 GCA_007695125.1 Trueperaceae bacterium
CGCCTCGGGATGCAGCGCGCGGACGGCGATCGCGTTGGCCACGACCTCTTGCACGTACGCGGTGCCGAGCCGGTCGGCCAGCGGCCGCGCGCCGCTGCCGCAGGCCGCGACCCAGACCTCCGCGTCGCTCGCGAGCACCTCGGCCGGGATCTCGGCGAGCAGCCGTGCGACGGTCTCGGTCTGTTCGGCGTGGTGGCGGCGGTAGGCGGTGTGAACCAGTCGTCCGGTCGTGCCCTCTGCGACTGCGAGCTTCACCGTCGTCGAGCCAACATCGATGCCGAGCCGTGGACCGTGCACGATCATCCGCCTCCCCGCCTCACGCGGTTCATTCAGACTGAGTCATCATCCGCGCCCGTTCGGCCGCCCACCACGGGCACACGTCCCACGTGCCGGGGGCGCCGCAGCATCTGGAGCCCGCTGCGGTCCGGCGGGACGCGCAAATCGACGATGGTGGTCGCGGCGGCGATGCATGATGGAGGGAGGCGCGTTCGGCACGGTCCATGGACCGGGGCGCCCGTCGAGAGGAACGGTGACCGACCTTGCACCGCACCCGCTTCGTGATCGCGATCACGGCCATGCTCACCCTGGCCGCCTGCGTGCCGGGCTTCGGCCCGTTCTTGCGCAACGTGGACGGGCAGACGTGGGCCGCTCGCTTCGACGTCACGGTCGGCCTGACGGGCGGCCCGACGCTGCGCCTGCCGGTGGACCTCGAGATCACCTTCCGCCAGCGCTTCACGGACGTGACGGCCGACGCCTCGCTCTCCTACAACGTGGCGCTGTTCCGCCTCCAGACCGGCAGCTTCGTCGCGCTGAGCGGACGTCTGGGCCTCGATGACGGCCTCAGCCTCGATAGCCCCAACCGCGTGCTCGCCTTCGACGGCCGCTTCGTGGACGATCGGCTGATCGGGACGGTGTCGATCGCGGGGGTGGCGCCGGTCGGCGATGTGGTGTTCACGCGCGTGCGCTAGCCGTCGCCACCGACGGAAGGCTCGAACGTGCTCCGCGCAGCTGCGCGGAGCACGTCGCGTGAGGTGACGTGGGTTGCCAACGCGAGCGGCATTCGGATACCATGCCGAGGTTCATTTCCGCTGGAAATCGTCGCTTCGTCGTTCTCGTGAACAGGTGGTCGTGATGGTACGTGTGTGGATGCTCGTCCTGATCGTGGCGTTGCTCGCCGTAGCCTCCGCCGAGGCGAACACCAAGCGTGGTGGCTCGCCGTCCGTGGGCGCGACGGCGTTGGCGGTCGCTGACGTCGCGGTGGCGCTGACGCAACCGGGGGCGTTCGCCGCCGGCGGCCACCACTCGTTGGTGGTCCTCCACGACGGCACGGTGTGGGCGTGGGGCCGGAACCACCACGGGCAACTCGGCGACGGGACGACGGAGAACCGTACGGTGCCGGTGCAGGTGGCGGGCTTGACGAACGTTCGCAGCGTCGCCGCCGGTGGCGCCCACTCGCTGGCCATCCTCGAGGACGGCAGTGTCTGGGCGTGGGGTCGGAACACCAGCTTCGAGGCCGGAGACGAGAGCCGGGAGGACCAGCTCGCGCCGGTGCGGGTCCCGGGCCTGGCTGGCGCCCGGAGCATCGCCGCGGGCGACTTCTTCTCGGTCGCTGCCCTCGAGGACGGCTCCGTGTGGACGTGGGGATCCAACGCGGGCGGTCAGCTCGGCGTGGTGATGCTCGACATCCGCATGTCGATGCCGGTGCAGGTCGAGGAGCTGTCCGGTGTGCGCAGCGTCGCGGCGGGGGAGATCTTCGCGCTGGCGCTCCTCGAGGACGGCACCGTGTGGGGGTGGGGCCGCAACCAATCCGGTCAGGTCGGCAGTGGCGACAGCACCGTCCAGCACGACCGCCCCGTCGAGATCGTCGGTCTCTCGGAGGTGCTGAGCATCGCCGCCGGCTCGGAGCACGCGCTTGCGGTCGGCGGTGACGGCAGCGTCTGGGCCTGGGGCTTCAACGAACACGGGCAACTGGGCATGGAGACCGGGGACGAGTGGCGGCTCACGACGCCGACGCACCTCGCCGGCTTCGAGGGTGCGCTCAGCGTCGCCGCGGGCGCCGACCACTCGTTCGCGGTCACGGCCGACGGTCGCCTCTGGGCGTGGGGCCGCCACGACTTCGGCCGACTCGGTGACGGCAGCAGGGAGCACCGTTTCGCGCCGGTGGAGGTCTCGGCCGTGTCGGGGGTGCTGGCTGCAGCCGGCGGCTCGATCCACTCCGTGGCGGTCACGGAGGACGGCAGCCTCTGGGCCTGGGGCGACAACCGCCACGGGCAGCTGGGCGACGGCAGCACGGAGAGCCGCCCGACGCCAGCGCGCGTCGAGGGTCTCGGGGGTGTGCGGCTGGCCGCTGCCGACCCGACCGTCCACTTCTGACGGCGCCACCGTGACGCTCACGATGGCGCGTGAACGGCGGCGTGGGTGCCAGCGGCCTCAGCCGCTTCAGCGGCCGATGCGGATGACGCTCCCTCGCGAGGTCAGCGTGAAGGTCGCCTCGTAGCCGCTGAGATCCGTACCGGCCTCGATCTCGAAGGCGACGCGGAAGGTGCCCTGGTTCGGCGTCTCGGTCTCGCGCAGGACGAGGATGGAGACGAGCTTCTCGAGGGTGGCTCGGTCGGTGATCTCGAGGTCCAGCACGTCTGCGAGCGTTTCGGTGCCGGCGTACTCGTAGCTGCACGCGTCGAGCGTGCACGTGGTCCGCTCGAACGGCAGTGCCAGCGTGAGGTCGTGCGTGAACGTGACGCTGCCGTTGACGTCGTCCCACAGCTGAGCCTCGATCAGGGCGCGCGTGATCGTGATGCGTGGGGGATGGTCGGAGGCCGAGCCGTCGGTGGGCACGCTCAACGTCATCTGGTTGGCGAGGCCGGCGTTGGTGTGGAAGCTCGCGAGGCTGAAGCCGTGCAGGTTCGCCTCGAGGTCGGGCACGTCGAGGCTGCGGGTCGTGTCGAGATGTGTGGTGCTCTGGGTCGTGATGGTGCCGTCTCGGAGTGCGGCGGTGACCACCTGGCCGTCCACGCCGAGCGGATCGCCGACCGAAATGGGCGGTATGAGCGCGGCGATGACCCCGCAGGCGCCGAGGAGCAGCGCCAGGGCGCCGACCCCGATCGCGGTCGCTGCGCGGCGTTGCCTGGTCGCTCTGGGTTCTGGGTGGTGGAGTCCTGTGGTTCGAGTCATGGTGCCTCCTCGGGACGGCTGGTGAGTCCACCGAGGAGGCGTCGCGTGCCGGATCGGCACGATGCTGACCCGCTCCTGCGATGGCCGGTTGCGCTACTGGCTCCACCTGCTCCAAGCGCCCAAGTACGGGGCAGGCTTCATCGCCGCCATCGATCGTCTCTACGAAGCGCCTTGGCTTCGTGATTGCCTCACTGTAGCCGCATAGCCTGACAGGGACCTGACGGGCGACCACGTGCGCGCTCGCCACGAGCTCGTCTCATGCGTTCGCCGTCTGGTCCGTGTGTCGTCCCTGCGCCGCGGCAACGCGGGCTCGCTCGCTTCCCGTGAGGAAGACTCGTTCGAGCCCAGGTCGCGCTCGGGCGCCGAGGTGGCCGAGCGCGCTGGCTGCGCGTGAGCGCACCTGCCAAGGCTCGTCGTCGAGCATCTGCAGCAACTGGTCGACCGCATCGTCGTCGCCGCGCGCGTACAGGCGTGCGGCGACCGCTAGGCGTACGGGTAGGGCATGATCGCGTCGGAGGAGGTCGCGCGTGTCGCCGAGGGGCGCACCGGCAGCGATCGCTGCCGCGCGCACCGAGGCGTCGGGGTGAGCGATCAGCAGCGCCAATCGCCCTTCGTCCGCCTTCCCGCACACCTCTTCGACCGACTCGGCGGCTGCCATCAGTGCGCGCAGCGACAACCGCACCTCGTGCGCGTCATCTCGATCGTCGAGTCGGGCCGCGTCGATGAGGGCGCGTGTTCTGCTGAGGCCTGCGGCCGTCGGCGCCGCGATCGCACGCTCCAGGAGCCACGATCGGATGGTCGGTTCGAGGGTGTCCCACGCACACCACAGGGGCTCATGGTCCACGTCGTCGGCCCGCTCGAGCACGGCTCTCGCGCTGCGTTGCCGCGGCCCGACCAGCTCTCGTTGCCAGGCCCAGCGCGTGGCGTTCGTGAGGGGCGGGACGGGGAGGTCGTGGTCGCTGAGCAGCGTGATGCGCAGCGCGACGTCGAGTGGGAGGGCGTCGTCTTCGTCTTCGTGCTGGTCGGGCACGAGGTCGGCGAGCAGGTTGGCCGCCGCACGGGCGCGGTTGGGACGCGCCTCTTGCATGACGATGGGTGTGAGGCTGGCGCGGCGCTCGACGGGATCGAGCCGCGCGAGCCTGGCCGCCGCGATGAGGGCCAGGCGTTCGTCGCGACCGGTCTCGAAGACCGCGAGGGCGGTCGGGATCACGCGCGCGTCGTCGAAGCGCAGGAGCGTGCTCAGGACGAGCGGGTGTTCCACGGCGCCGGACGTCTCGTCCACGAGCGCGAGCAGTTCGTCGACCACGTCGCGCCCGTTGCTGCTCCGATAGGCGAGCGCGGCGACGGGCGCGCTGGAGAGCGCGCGCAGCACGGCGTGTCGGACGGCCGGATCGACGTGCCGAAGGCCGCACAGGAGCGCATCGAACGAATCGATGGTGACGCGCCGCGGAGCGTGTGCGGCGGCCGAGTCGTGTGCGCTGACCTGCCCACCAGGAGCGATCATGCCGGCGGCACGAGCTCGACCACGATCTCGCTGTCGCTGCGGGCGCCCGAGCGGTTCTGCACCTCGTTCGTCTCCGGGGCGTCGAAGACGTCGACGCCGAGGGCCTCGAAGACGCCGAACTTCCAGGTGTGACCGACGTCGATGAACTTCAGCATCACCACCTTGGCGTACCAACCGAGATCGAGGTCGATGCCCTTGCGGTGCGTGAACCGCATCGCGACGTGCTCGACGCTCGTCGGCAGCTCGCTTGCGCCGTGCGGGCCGCGCACGTGGCCATGCGCGAACGTGAGTGTGTCGCTCTCCGCGCGTGTGCTCGCGTCCCAGGCCGCCAAGCCCGTGATGCTGACGTTCACGGGGAACTCGACGCCGAAGTACGGTCCGGTCTCGAAGCGGAGGAGGCCGGTCTTCTGGATGACGTCGAGGATCTCGGCGATGATCTCGACCGCCGGCGCTCCCACTCCCGTGAAGTCGAGGCCGGTCTCGACCACGGTCTCGATGAAGCTGATGAGGTCGAACTGGCCGCTGATGGACGGTTCGAGCCGCAGCTCGCCGCCGCTGTCCACGATGCCTTCCTTGAAATCGCGCAGCGATTCGGTCGAGACCGGTGGGATGAACTGCACGATCTTCTTGACGCCAGGGATGAGGCCGCCGATCGTCTTGACGGTGCTGATCAGCAGGTCGATGACATCGGCCTCGAAGCGATGGTGAAGGTGGGTGTCCAGCTTCAGGGCCCGCACGTTGGCGTCGATGCGAACGTCGACCGTGGCGAGGACACCCAGGATCATGCCGGCGACGAACTCGTCCTGGGCGATGCGCAGCTCGATCTGGTCGTCGTCGACGGTACCGGAGACGTCCATCCGTAGGCCGTACCCCGGCCCGACGACGCCCCCTTCGATCGCGACTCCGGTGCGGGCACGCAGCCGCACGGTCGGCGCATACCAGTGGTCGTAGGTGTAGCTCGTGTCGAACAACGTCGCGGTCGCGCCGAAGGAGAGCTTGTCGGTCGGGAAGGTGTGCTGCAGTGGGATGCCCTTGGCGATGGTGATCGGGTCGGACGTCGCGATGAGCGTGGCTGGAACGGTCAGGTTGGTGGTTCCCATGGTGTTCTCCTCGTCCCCTAGACCGGTACGCCGACGACCAGCGCGTGCGTCGCGTCGGCGAAGCTGCACAGGAGCGCGAGGCGGTGCTTCCCGTTGACGTGATGGGTGGTGGTCCCGAAGAGGATCTCCTCGACTGGTGAGCCCCAGTTCATGACCTCGTCGCCGCGTTCGAGCACGACGCGGTGCTCGGCACCGTTGGTGGCCACCAGCGCGTGGCGCGCGGCGACGTTCGAGTACAGCTGGTAGAAGACGATGCCGTCGGGGCTGATCGAGCCTGGTCCGAATCCCAGCACGCTGCCGCCTGCCGGTGAGGCGTCACCGCTGGAGAGCAACCGTTGAGCACCGAGCACGAGGTGCTCGCGCTCGCCGTCGTGCACGATCGCCAGGGTCCGGCCGTCGGGGAGCATCCGAGGACCGTAGTGCGTTTGCCCCGCGTAGGCTGCCGCTGCAAGGCTCGATGGAGCGGCGACGAGGTCGTGATCGCCGGGCGCGGCCAGGTTGCCGCTGACGATCGAACTCGAGTCTTCGAGCGGGGCACCCGTCGTGATCTGTTCAGGTGTGTGCTCGAGGAGCGAAGTGGTGCGCGTCTGGACCGTGAAGTGGCCCGCGTCGTGCACGTCGAGCAGGCCGAAGTCCGTCACGGCGTGATCGGTGCCGGCCAGCACGTCGCCACTGGTCATCACGGGCTGGGCGGCGCTCAATGAAGCGCTCGGGAGGTGGAGGAGCGAGTGCCCCGGCGGAAGGGTGCCGACACGCTCAGGGGCGTGCGCCGCAGCGACGAGCAGGTCGTCGCCGTGCAGGTCGACGTCGCCGATGATCCCGATGGCGACGCGAGCACCGTCGTCGAAAGTGTCGCCAGCGATCAGGAGGGGTTCGAAGTCGTCGCCCTCGTGAGCGAGGTACAGACCCGAGCCGTAGTGCTGCTCGAAGCCGGCCGGCGCGGCGATGAGCACTCCGGCGACGCTGCCGGCCTCGTTGACATCCATGGCGCCCAAGCGCGAGACCTCGCGACCGTCGGCCAGGACATCTCCGCTACGCACGAGCGTGCGTTGCCATTGCACCTGCGGTTGCGCGCCGTCGAGGTCGAGGCCCATTTGCACGATCGCGGCGCGATTGCCTGCGTCACGGGCGGAGAAGGTGAGAACGTCCTCGGCATGCGGACCGCCACTCATGTGGGCGGTGCCGAAGAACTGATCGATCGTCATCTCACGGCCATTGCCGCCGACGACGTCGCCGTGTGCACGGAGGCGGTAGAAGCGGTAGCCGTTCGGTAGATCGCCGTGACCGTCGTCGAAGGGCGGTCCCCCGAACCCGCAGCCGGTCAGGCTGGTCGAGAGCAGGACACCCCCCGCTCCGGCGACCGTGAGCTTCAGGAACGTGCGTCGGTCGATGTGCTTCGCCACGATCGACCCCTCTCAGGGGTCAGGTGTCCGCTGGGCCGGCTCGGGGCGCGAACTCGCGCCTCGCCACCTGGAGGAGGACCGATACGGGGTGTCGCGTCAACCCATCGCGCTCGCGCGATCGTGGGTACACGCTCGGCCGGTTGCGCTAATGGCTCGATCCACCCCAAGCGCCCAAGTACGGGTGTGGACGTCAACGCCTCCGCGTGTGTCGGGATCCAAAGCCCTTGTCACGGATGCTACCGTCCGCGCCGTGGCCAAACGTCCCGTCACGACGGCCGCGCCGTCCTGAACGTCTTCCTTCGTGCCGTTGCCACCGGTTGCACCTGGCACGATCCGGGGCTCAGCGCTCGTTCGCCCAGCGCTGCAACGCCGACGCCACGCGCTCGGGCGTGCGCCCACCGACGGTCGTGTGCGAGGTGCCGAACGGCTCCCACGGCGTCATTACGATCGTGATGCCCGTGCGGGACTGTCCCAGGCCGACGCTGATCAGGTTCGGGTGGATGCCGATGGGCTCGCCCTCGTCGACCACGACGTTTCGGTTCAGGTCCTGCCACGCAACCGCGAGGTAGGTGCCCGGTTCGAGGCCCGCGACCGTGTACGGCACCTCGTTCGACGTGGTCGGCACGACCGACTCGCCGCTGCGGTCGAGGTCGACGTCGCCGCAGGGGTCGACTCCGACGGCAATGCAGTAGAACGCGACCACGTAGGTTGGGACCGCCGCGGGCTCGGACGGCGGTGGAGGTGGCGGCGGTGGTGGCGGGTCGCCGGAGTCGAGGGCGAGCACCGCGGCGGCGTCGATCAGCCCGGCGCCGCACTCCGCACCGCTCGGTCGTCCGCACGCGCTCGCGCTCAACGGGACCGCCGTCGCACCGAGTCGCGAGACGAGCTGCGCAGGCGTCAGCGTCGGGTCGGCGCTCAACATGAGCGCCATCACGCCTGCGGCGTGCGGGGCCGCCATGGAGGTGCCCTGGTAGAAGGCGTACGTCGCGACGAGTGAACCACCCTCGACCGCGCCGGTGGTGCTGAGCACGCCCGCGGGGAAGGCCTGGATGCCGCGCGTGAGTGTGCGCGAGATGTCCCCGCCGGGTGCCATCACGTCGATGGTGGTGCCGAAGTTCGAATAGGGCGCCCGCGTGCCCTCCGGCCCGGTGGCGCCGACGGCCACGACGTTGCTGCAGTGGGCGGGGAAGGTGTCGGCGGCGTTCACGTTGGCGTTCCCGGCCGCCGCGACGATCGCGATGCCGAGCTCGACGACGTCGGCGAAGAAGGCGTCGAACGCGACCGGACACCCGCCAAGCAGCGTGCCACCGAGGCTCAGGTTGATCACGTCCGCCGGGTTTGGGTTCGTGGCCACGCCTGCGTCGGAGGTGGGGAGGCCGGCCGCCCAGGCGATGCCGTCGAGGATGCTCAGCGTCGTACCCACGCCGTCGCCGTCGAGCACGCGCACCGGCAGCACGCTGGCGCCCCAGCTGACGCCGGCGACGCCGGCCGCGTTGTCGGTCGCCGCGGCCACGGTCCCCGCCACGTGCGTGCCATGGAAGGCGCCGGCGCCGCCGGGATCGTTCGGGTCGTCGTCGCCGTCGATGAAGTCGTACCCGGGGAGGAGCGAGGGCTCCAGGTCGGGGTGCTCGATGACGCCGGTGTCGAGCACCGCCACGACGACGTCGTTCGTGGTGCCATCCTCGGTGTTCCATGCCAGCGGCAGGTTGATGGCCGGGTAGTGCCATTGATAGGCGTAGAAGGGGTCGTCGGGCTCCTTGAACGTGCGCAGGATCCAGTTCGGGAAGGCGGCGTCGACATCCGGTCGTGCCGCTACCACCGCGACCAGGTCGTGCGTCTGGGCCTGCGTGATCCCAGCTGCTCGGTACACGCTGAAGGCGCCACCGGCCGCAGAACGTTCGAGTGCCAGCGAAACGCCGGCCGCCTGCAATGTGGTCGCCGCACGCATCACGCCCGGGGCGAAGCGCACGATGACCTGGCCGGGGACGATCTCCGCCTCGCCAGCGGCGGCGCGGAGCGGTGGCGTGTCGACCTCCACCGTGTCGCGGAACAGAGTCGGCGTCGGGCCGACCACGTCGCCGGGGAAGACGATCGTGCCGCCGATCGAGCCCAACTCGGTGAACGAGGCGGTGACGGTGCGCGACCCCGTCATCGTCAGCGTGCACGTGTCACCACTCGCGGCCGAGCATCCGGACCACCCCGTGAACACGCTGCCGCTGGCCGGCTGTGCCTCGAGCGTGACGGTCTGGCCAGACGGGAAGGCGGCGCGGCAGGTGGGACCACAGTCGATGCCGGCTGGGCTGGAGACGATCGAGCCGCTGCCGCTGCCGATCACGTCGACCGTCAGCGTGGGCGAACCGGGCCCTCCACACGCCGCCAGCGCCAACACGAGCGCGAGCGCACCGAGGCGCAGCGTCTTCGATACACGGTCATGGGCATCGGCCACGGTCGACCTCCTATCGATGTTCGACGATACTCCCGGTGCGTCGGACGGAGTGGGCATCTGCTTCACGCTTCGGTCATCCACCCGCGGTGTGGATGACCAGGCTCGGAGCGCACGAGTTCACTGCGCCACCGCTCGCGTGCCGGTAGCGTGGCGGCATGTGGCGCGCCAACCGACCCATCGCGCCGAGGACCACCGCGATCGCGATCGCCCTCCTCACTGTGGTGTGGCTGCTGTTCGGGTGCGCGTCGACGTCACCCGTGGACTCGGGTGCGTCCGTCCCAGCGATCGGTGAGGCAGAGGGCGCGATCGATGTCGACGAACCTCTCGGCGATGACCACGTGTCCGATCCGGACCCGGAACCCGATCCGGACCCGGAACCCGACCCCGACCCCGATCCGGACCCGGAACCCGACCCCGATCCGGAGCCTGATCCGGACCCGCAATCAGGTCCGATCGAGGCTCTGCACGCCCTCGTGAACGAGGCCCGAGGCTCGCCGCGAACGTGTGGGGCGCTCGGACCGTTCGAGGCGGCCCAGCCGATGGCTCTGGAGGTGCGGTTGATGACGGCGGCGCAGCGCCATAGCGACGACATGCACGTCAACGGCTTCATGGGCCACACCGGTTCGGACGGCAGCACCCTGCAGCAGCGGGTCGAGCGTGAGGGGTACGCATGGCGGGCGCTCGGCGAGAACGTCGCATGGGGCTACGCCACCCCGGAGTCCGTGATGTCAGCCTGGTTGGCGAGCGACGGACATTGCGCGAACGTGATGAACCCCGCCTTCGTCGAACTCGGCCTCGGGCTCGAGGGGCGGAGTTGGACGCAGGTGTTCGCGAGGCCGTGGTGAGCAGGCGCGGGCGCCGTGTGCGGTGGAGTTCGAGGCTTCACAGCGAACCGCCGTGCGCACGTGAGCGCGTGCGCATGTGCAGCGGACCTCGTCTGCTCGTCGTCCTCACCGCCTTGCTAGCGACGGCGATGCTGGTGTCCTGCGGAGGCGCGGGACCGACGTCGAACCGTTCCATGCCACCGACCGCCGAACTGCAGCGCCTGCTCGCCCTCGTCAACGAGGCTCGCTCGCAGCCGCGCACGTGCGGCGCCACGGCGTACCCGGCGGCGCACCCGCTCGTCGCGGAGCCGCGGCTGATGGCCGCAGCGCACGTGCACAGCGCCGACATGCATGAGCACGGCTTCATGGGCCACATGGGTTCGGATGGCAGCTCGGTGTCGCAGCGGGTCGAGCGTGAAGGGTACGCCTGGAGCGCGCTCGGTGAGAACGTGGCGTGGGGGTACGCGTCGCCGGACGCCGTGATGGACGGCTGGTTGAGCAGCCCGGGCCATTGCGCGAACATCATGCGGCTGGGGTTCACGGAGGTCGGGCTCGGGTTGGTGGGGACCCATTGGACGCAGGTGTTCGCGAACCCTCGGTGAGCCTCGTCGCGCTGCGCGGCACGCAACGCCCCAGCTTGACGCCCAATACCCCGGCGGGATATATGTGAGTGCATGAAGAGACTGCTGTCCCGTCCGTTGACATGGCTCGTCGCCGCGATCGCTGCCGTGGCCGGCACGGCCGCCGTCGTCCTCTCGCAACCGGCGAGCGCGAGTGGACCGCTCACGACGGTGAGCGTGCACGACATGGCCGCGGGCCTCGTCGAGGGCGCGTTGGTGCTCGACGTGCGCGAGCCGTTCGAGTACGCCGACGCCCATGTCGCAGGGACGGTCCTCGTGCCGCTCGCGACCGTGGTCGGGCGGGCCGACGAGTTCCCCAAGGACGAGCCCGTCTTCGTGTTCTGTCGCACGGGGAACCGCTCGCTGGCGGCCGCCGAGTCGCTGGTTGCGGCCGGGTTCAGCGACGTGCGCAACGTCGACGGCGGGATCGTCGCCTGGCACGCCGCCGCTCTGCCGCTGACGCGCTGAGCGACGCCGCGCGGTCCGCCTTCAGTCGACTGGGTCGAGGGTGCTGGGCTCGGCGGCCGCGATGCGCGCCACCACCACGCGATCGCCTCCTTGGCGCTTGGCCTCGTACTGCGCGTCGTCGGCGCGGGTGAGCACGGTCTCGAGATCCGTGGCGACCCCGCTCGCGATCGCGCACACCCCGACGCTCGCGCTGACGCCGATCCCGCCGCGATCGCCGGCCGATCCACTGGGCACGGAGGTCGCGGCGACCGCCTGACGGACGCGCTGGGCGACGCGCACGGCGTCCTCCTCCGTGGTGTTGGGGAGGCACACGCCGAACTCCTCGCCGCCGTAGCGCCCGAGCAGGTCGGTCGGCCGTAGGTTGGCGGCGACCGCCTTCGAGATGGCGCGCAACAGCCGGTCGCCGACCAGGTGTCCGTAGTCGTCGTTCACGAGCTTGAAGCGATCGAGATCGAAGATCACGAACGCGGTCGGTTCGCCGTCGCGGACCGCCCTGGTCAGGACCCGCTCGGCCAGTTCCAGCAGGTGGCGCCGGTTGGCGATGCCCGTGAGCTCGTCGGTCAACGCGAGCTGGGTGAGCATGCGCTGGAGCCTCGTGTGGTCGCTGACGTCGCGCAGCACGACGACGCTGCCGAGCGCGTCGGCCCTGGACCCGCGCACCTGCGCGATCCTGGCGTCGTAGCTGCGCCCCGCGAGCTCGATGGGTTCGGCCTCGACGATGGTGTCGGTGGTGCTCGCGGCCTGGGCCGCCGTCACGTCGCGGCCGAGGAGGAGGGCGAGCGGCCGGCCGAGCCATGGCTCGGCCGTGACGGTGCGCAGGAGCGCCGCCGCGGCCTCGTTGTGGTCGACGAGCCGACCGTCGTGGTCGACCACGAACGCGGGGTCTTGCATGCGCTCGAACACGAGCGCTCGGGCGATGGGTGACACGTCGGCCAGCGCGAAGCGAGTCACGCCGACGTAGACCAGCACGCTGAAGAACACGAGCGCGTAGGGGCTCGTGTCGATCGGCAGCGGGAGGACCCCGAGCAGGTACACGAGGCTGCCCAACCACGGCAGGAAGGTCGCCAGCGCGACGATCAGGGCCTGGGCGCGGAGGGCGCTGCCATGTGGCGCGCGCGCCCAGCCGCGCAGCAGCGTGACGTTCGTGACGATCAGGGCGACGGCCATGTAGACGTGGAAGAGCACGTACCAGGGGCCTTGGTCGAAGTCGATGAGCGTCAGGGGCCCTGCCTCGACCATGCGAGGGTTGGCATGGTAGAGACCGTGCAGTGGGTTGGTGTACACGAGGACCACGGTCGTGAGCGACAGCGCCAGGGCGACGAGCATCACGGGTCGCGAAGCGAGCCGCGGCGCCCGCCCGACGTCCGCGGCCAGGAGCAGCAGCAGCACTGGGGCGAACGCGATCCCGAGGTGCTGGATCCGGAAGGTCGCGAACACCCACGCGACGCTGTCGCCGGCGAGTTCGAGGCCGTATCCGAAGGCGTAGAGGGCGCTCCCGAGGAGCAGCAGGGCGAGCACCGGTGCGCGCCGCGCGTGGCCGCGCTGCCACACCAGCAGCAGCAGTGCGAGCGCGAGCGTGGCCACCAACCAGGTGCCCGCGATCAGCGTGATCTGGAGCGTCACGCCGCTCCCGTCGGACCGAACGAGCGGAGCGCCATGCCAGATGCTACGCGCTGGGCGCCACGGCCGTCACATGCGCCGCGTCCCGCCGACGTGGTCGAACGCTGTTGACGGAGGGCGCGTAACGCGATACGCTCCGTTTTAGGGATACCGAAACCACCTTTTTGTCGATACTAGAAAGGTCTGACCACATGCGCCACAGCAACGCCCGCGTCCGACACCACGTCACGTCACACCCGATCGTCAGGGTGCTCGCGTTCGTCCTCTTCGTCACCGTGGCCTGGTCCACGACCGCACGGGCGCAAGCCGACGCCACCACCCCGCCACTCGCCGTCGTGGCCACCACCGGCATGGTCGCCGACATGGTCCGCGAGGTCGGCGGTCCGTGCGTCGACGTCGTCGCCCTGATGGGGCCCGGCATCGACCCGCACCTGTACCGCGCCAGCGCCGGCGACGTCGACCGGCTCGGACGCGCCGACCTGATCGTCTACAACGGCTTCAACCTGGAGGGGCAGCTCGGGTCGGTCCTCGACGCGGTCGGCCGACGGACGTCGACGCTGGCGCTGGCCGAGGCCATCGCAGCGACCCTCGTGTCCGACGACCAGCTCCTGGAGGGCGAAGACGAGTTCGAGGGCAGCACCGATCCACACCTCTGGGGCGCCGTCGAGCTGTGGGGGCGCGGTAGCGACGTGGTCGCCGCCACCATCGCCGACCTGCGGCCCGCCTGCGCCGACGACGTCCGTACGCGCGCCAGCAGCCACGCCAGCGATCTCGCCGCGCTCCACGCGTGGGCGCTGGCCAGCAGCGCCAGCGTGCCCGAGACGGAGCGCGTGTTGATCACGTCGCACGACGCGTTCGCGTACTTCGGTGCCGCGTACGGCTTCGATGTCGCCGGCATCGAAGGGATCAGCACCGAGTCCGAGGCGAGCATCGCCGACATCCGCGAGACGGCCGACCTCGTCGTCGAGGCCGGCGTGCGCGCCATCTTCATCGAGACGACGATCAGCCCTCGCACCATCGAGGCCGTCCAGGCGGCCGTCCGCGACCGCGGCACCGAGGTCGCCATCGGCGGCGCGCTGTTCGGCGACGCCATGGGCGACGACGGCACGGCCGAGGGCACCTACGTGGGCATGGTGCGTCACAATGTCGTCACGGTCGTGACCGCGCTCGGTGGCCAGGTGGCACCGTGGCCGGACGCGCTCTCGGGATGGGCGGAGGCATGGAACCTGCGGTGATCGGCGCACGCCAGGCGGACGGCTCCAACGGTTCGCACGAGCCCGCGTTCGCGTTGCACGTCGAGGACCTGACGGCCACGTACTCCGGTGACGCCGTCCTGTGGGACGTCGACCTGAACGTGCCGCCAGGGGTGCTCGCCGCGATCGTCGGGCCGAACGGGGCGGGGAAGAGCACGCTGCTCAAGTGCGTCATCGGCGCGATGCGCCCGGCGGCCGGCCACGTCTACGTGTTCGGCCACCCCTACCGGCGGCAGCGCCACCGGGTGGCCTACGTCCCGCAGCGCACCTCGGTCGATTGGGACTTCCCGACCACCGCGCTCGACGTCGTCACCATGGGGCTCTACGGCCGGCTCGGGTGGTTCCGCGTGCCGCGCCGCCGCGAGACCGACGAGGCGCTCCAAGCGCTCGCACTGGTCGGGATGGACGCCTACGCCGAGCGGCAGATCAGCCAGCTCTCGGGCGGGCAGCAGCAGCGCGTCTTCCTCGCTCGCGCGCTCGTGCAAGACGCCGACCTCTACCTGATGGACGAGCCCTTCGCCGGGGTCGACGCCACCACCGAGCGCGCGATCGTCGACCTGCTCAAGGACCTGCGCGCGCGCGGCAAGACCGTGGTGGCCGTCCACCACGACCTCCAGACGGTGGCCACGTACTTCGACTGGCTCGCCCTGCTCAACGTCCGCCTGATCGCCCAGGGCCCGGTCACCGAGGTCTACACCCCCGAACACCTGCGCGCCGCCTACGGCCCACGGGTCGTGCTCCTGGGCGTCGGCGGCCACGCGCCGCAGCCCTGAGCATGGAACTCCTGGCGCTGTTCGGCGACTTCACGGTGCGCACCGTCGCCATCGGCGCGGCGCTGGTCGGCGCCGTGGCTGGCGTGCTCGGCAGCTTCGCGCTCTTGCGGCAGCAGAGCCTGTTGGGCGACACGCTCAGCCACGCCGCGCTGCCCGGCATCTGTCTCGGCTTCCTGATCGCCGGCTCCAGGCGGCTCGAGCCGATCCTCGCCGGCGCGCTCGTGAGCGGTGCTTTGGCGGCGCTGCTGGTGCTGCTGCTCACCCGCACCACGCGCATCAAGACCGACGCGGCGCTGGGCGTGTCGCTCAGCCTGTTCTTCGCGTTCGGCACGGTGCTGCTGACGTACCTGCAGCGCCACGCCGGCGCCGCCCAGGCGGGGCTCGACGCCTTCCTGTTCGGTCAGGCGGCCGCCCTCGTGCCGCGCGACTTGGTCGTGCTCGCGGTCGTCGGTGGCGGTTCGTTGCTCGTCGTCGTGCTCGGCTGGAAGGAGCTGAAGGTCACGACGTTCGACGCCGACTTCGCCCGCAGCCTCGGGCGCCCGGTCGTGCTCATCGAGTTCGTGCTGACGGTGCTGATCGCGCTCGCCGTCGTGATCGGTCTGCAGCTGGTGGGGGTGATCCTGATGGTCGCATTGGTGATCGCCCCGGCCGCGGCGGCGCGCCAATGGGCCCGGCGGCTCGAGGGCATGGTCGTGCTCGCCGCCGTCTTCGGCGCCGCCAGTGGCGTGGTCGGCGCGCTGGTGTCGGCCTCGTTCCGCGGCCTCTCGACCGGTCCCGTCATCGTGCTGGTCGCGAGCGCCTTCGTCGTCGTGTCGCTGCTGCTCGCCCCCGAGCGCGGCGTGGTGTGGCAGCTGGTGCACGCGCTCGCGCAGCGCCGCTCGCTGCGGGCGCACCGCGTGCTCGTCGACCTCTACCGGCTGGCTCAGGACCACGCCGACCTCGACTACGCCAGCGAGCAGGGCATGCTCGACGCCTACTTCGGCGGTCCGACCGGACACGTGCTGCGGCGCCTGGAGCGGCGCGGCCTGGTCTCGCGCGCCCAGCACATGCCCGAGGAGGGGACCCACTGGGTCCTCACCGGTGACGGTCGCCAGCAGGCGCGCGAGCTCCTCACCCCGTTCGGTGAGCGCGACGCAGCCGTCGGCGGGGGGACGCCGTGACCGGGCTGCAGGGTTGGCTCGACCAACCGGGCGTCACGATCGTGCTGATCGGCGCGCTGGTCGGCGTCGCGGCCTCGCTGCTCGGGGCCTTCCTGGTGCTGCGGCGCGAGAGCATGCTCAGCGACGCCATCAGCCACTCCGTGCTGATCGGCATCGTCCTCGCCTACCTGCTGACCGGGGCGCTCGACTCGCCCCTGCACGTGGTCGGTGCCGCTCTGGCGGGGCTGCTCACGGTGTGGTTGACCGACGTGCTGGTACGCAGCCGGCGCGTGAAGAGCGACGCGGCGATCGGCCTGGTGTTCCCGGCGCTCTTCGCCGTTGCGGTGCTGCTGATCAACGTCTACGCTCGCGACGTCCACCTCGACACCGACGCCGTGCTGCTGGGCGAGATCGGCTTCGCGTGGCTCGACGTCGTGCGCGTCGGGCCGCTGGAGGTGGCACGCTCGCTGCTGACGATGCTGGTCATCACGCTCGTCAACCTGGCGTTCGTCGTCTTCTTGTACAAGGAGCTCAAGCTCGCGACCTTCGACGCCATGCTGGCGACGGCGCTCGGGTTCCGTCCCGGCCTGGTCGGCTACGCCCTGCTCGCGCTGGTGAGCGTCACCGCCGTAGGGGCCTTCGACGCCGTCGGGGCCATCCTGTTCGTGGCCTTCGTGATCGTGCCGCCCACGGCCGCCTACCTGGTCACCGATCGGCTCTGGCGCATGCTCGTCCTCGGCTGCCTCGTGGCCGTGGGTTCGAGCGTGGGCGGATACGCGCTGGCCCTGGCCTTTGACGTGTCGATCGGCGGCGCCATGGCCAGCACGACGGGCGTGTTCTTGCTGGTCGCGCTGATCGTCGGCAAACACGGCATCGTGGCGCGGGCGCTGCGGCGGCGCACACCGGGGCCGCCGCCGTCGATCCTGCGCGAGCGCGAGACGGGCGGTGCGCCATGAGGCGAGCGCCCGTCGTGACCCGGGCGATGGAGGACTACCTCAAGGCGCTCTTCGAGCTCGGCGAGCGCGACGTGAAACCGCGCGAGTTGGCGAAGGCCGTCGGCGTGAGTCCTGCGAGCGTCACCGGCATGCTGCAGAAGCTGGCCGACCTGAAGTTGGTGACGTATCGCAAGTACCACGGCGCCAGCCTCACGGCCGCCGGACGCGACCTCGCCCTCGAGACGCTGCGCCACCACCGCTTGCTCGAGACGTACCTCGCGCGCGCCCTGGGCTACGGCTGGCACGAGGTGCACGACGAGGCCGAACGCCTCGAACACGTCATCAGCGAGGACTTCGAGGAGCGCGTCGACGCCCTGCTGGGCCGGCCGACGCACGATCCGCACGGCGATCCGATCCCGCGCCGCGACGGCAGCGTGCCGCCGTCGGTGGGCGTGCCGCTCGCGTCGCTCGACGTCGGCGAGCGCGCCGTGGTGCGGCGCATCACGGACCAAGACCCCGAGGTCCTCACGTACCTCGCGGCCCACGGGCTCGTGCCGGGCGCGTACGTCACCGTCGTGGCGCGGGCACCCTTCGAAGGGCCGGTCACGGTGCTGCGCGACGGCGGCCGGTCGACCGAGCCGCTGGCGCTCGCGAACGCCATGGCTGCCTCGATCCGGGCGGAGGTCGTTGCGGGGGCATGACGGTGGACGGCACGCGGGCGGTGCGTCAGGACGCGGACGGGTCGTGGTCGGCGCCGCGCCTGCGATCTGGACGCCGCTGGGTTGAGAACGCCGCCGCTTGCGGCGCGAGCGGCAGGAACGGCACGCGCCTATCCACGTGCGCGCCTTCGAGTTCGTTGCGAGGCCGCGCGATACCGAACCCCTGTGCGTGCGTCACCCCGAGCGCTGCGAGCGTCTCGCACACGTCGACCTCTTCGACGCCTTCCGCCACGACGATGGGGAAGCGGTCGCACGCCGCGCGCACGAACGCGCGCGCGACGTCGGCCTCGTCCGGCGAGAAGAGACGACACACGACGCTGCGGTCGAGCTTGACGCCGTCGACGCCCTCGGTCGCGCGGCTGCGCAGGTCGAGGTCGCGTTCGGTGACGTCGTCGAGCAAGACGGCCGCGCAACGCTCACGGATCGCCGCCAGCGCCGAGTTGAGGGCGGGCATGTCGCGCACACGCTGCTCGGTGATCTCCACCCGCAGTCGCGCACGGATGTCGGGCAGCAGACCGTCGAGCACCGCCAGCGTGACCGGATGCAGCGCCTGCACCGGGCTCAGGTTCACCGCCACGTGGGCGTCCGGCGCGGCACCGAGCGCGGCCGCCGCCTGGCTCAGCGTGTACTGGGTGAACGCGGCCTGCCGCGGCGCCGCCAGCCAGTGGGGCAGCACGTCGAGCGGACCGCGGACGGTCCCGTCGGGCAGGAGCCACCGCACCAGCGCCTCGGACCAGCCACCGCCCCCGTCACACAGGGCGACGACGGGCTGGTACATGAAGCGCAACTCGCCGAGGCGAGGCTGGATCGGCTCCGATACGGTGCTCATGACGAAGGACGACGGGACGACACATCAGCCGGAGGCGGGTCAGGCGGACGCCTGACCCGGGCGGCTTCGAGGGTCGCTTCAGCCCGCGTCGAGCTCGCCGCGCTGGTTGCTGCTGTCGGCGATCAGCGTGTCGGACGGCGTGAACGACGCGGTCGCGCCGACCGTGAGGCCGGCCAGGCTGAGGGCGACGAGCGAGGCGAGTGCGAGCTTCTTGAGGGTCTGCATGGAGCACCTCCGTGAGATGCCTGGACGGTATCCGGGAGGGCGCTTCATACCCGCTCCATGCCGCTCGGGGATCGTGGAGCGGCGATGGAGCGCGCACCGCCGTAGTGTCTTCACCAGGCAAGGAGGCCGAGTCGTCATGGATCGAAGTCAAGCGAGAGCGCTCTTGGAGCGCACCACAGCGTTCGAGTTCAGGTCCGAGCAGGTGGTCGTGCGCGAAGTCCGGCTCCTGAACACGATCGCCGCACTGCGGCACGCCGGCGCGACGGACCCCCGTGAGCGCTCCGAGCGCGACGTCGCCAACGCCGCCTGAGCAGCCACCACTCCGCCTGACGCGCAGCGGGGGCAACACCCCTCACCGCGCTCAGTCGCAACCGCTATCCTGCGTTGGTGTGGCTGAACCGCCAGGTCGAGACCGTCATCGGCGCCGTTCGCCCGGTGGCGTTCCTCGGCGGTGAACCCTACGGCGTACCGTTCGTCATCGACGCGCTGCGCGAGCGTGAACGCGTCGCATGGTGCCGACTGGGACCACGAGCTGACGGCGATCCCGTCGCCCAGGGCAATGCCCTCGCCCGCGCGGTCAACGACGCGCTCGGGGATGCGTTGCTGCCACTGGCCCTGCCCTTCCGAGCGCATCTCCAGGCGCTCGGGCGCCACAGCGCCGACATACTCCCGCTGCGCATCGCGCTGACCGCGACGGCGCCGCACCTCACCCTGATCGACGCGCTGCTCGACCTGCAACACGTGGGTTTCGGCGTGGTGCTCGACCTGCGTCATCCGGGGGCGCAGGATCTGGCTCGGGAGCGCTGCCTCGTCGTAGGTCACGACGACCTCGCCGTGCGCGCCGTGGAGGCTCGGGCCGCCCTGCCGGGAGGCCTCCCGGACGACGTGGTCGAGGCCATGCTCGCGTCCAGCGGTGGGCGCTTCGGCCACCTCCTGTCCGAGGCGCATCGCGTCGCAGGCCTTCCGCGCGTGCTCGTGCCCGACCCGGCCGGTGCGCTCGTCGACGCCGCCGAGGCTGAGGCCGTCGAGCCGGCGCTGGTCCTGCAGGCGCTGCGGCGCGACGGTGACGTCTTGGGCGCGCTCGAGTTGGCCGTTTTGCGCGTGCCTCACGCGGTCGACGACGTGCTCAGGCAGGCCGGCCCGCGCTACCAGGAGGAGGGGTTGCTCGCGCGCCTCCACGTGCTGCTCAGCGCGGTGCCCGAACCGTACACGCTGCGTGAGCGCGTCCTCGAGTGGCGCCTGGTCGCGGCGCTGGCGGTTGGTGACTTGGCGTCGACGCTCGCCGACGTCGATGCCCACCTGCGGGCGCACGCCGCCCCCGCGCTGCGCGCGCGGCGCGCGGGCACGCTGCCGCACGGTCGGGGTTTCGCCGAGGCCGAGGCGGCCGTCGGCTCGGCGCGCACGCCGCTCACGCTGTGGCAGTACGGCCGCTTGCATCCGCATCCCCAACGCGCTCTGGAGCTGCTGCGCGAAAGCGTCCAGGTGGCCGAGGACCTCGGTTCGCGCTTCGAGGTGGTGCGCAACGCGACCACCTTCGCGGCCAGGCTCCTGCACGTAGGCGAGTTCGCGCGCGCTGCGGCCTGGGCCCGCTGGGCGCTGGACGTGTTCGACCAGGAACAGTTGCGCGACGGGGCGCGCCGCCTGACGCTGGTGAACGACCTGGCCGTCGCCCGCATCATGTGCGGCGACCTCGCCGGTCTGCGCGGCACCCTCGAGGACGCCCAGGCGATGGTCGAGGGGAGCCTGCCGGACGTCGCGACGCTGTTGCGCAGCACGCTCGCCTACCTGGAACTGGCCGAGGGGAGGACCGCCGCGGCGCTGGCGTTGCTCGAGGCCACGTACCACGGCAGTCCGCGCCGGATGCGGGCGCGCTACGCATATCAACTCGTCAGGGTCCTGGTCGAGCTCGGGCGACACGACGTCGCAGCGACCGTGGCGGCCGACGCCGTCGAGATCGGTGGCGCGGGCGAGCCCCACGAACGCCTCCAAGGGCTCTTGGCGCGGGGCATCGCGCGGGCGTGCGCCGGCGATCCGGGGGCGTCGGACGACCTGGTCGAGGTGCTGATGGCGCACGACCAGGTGATGGAGCAACGCCTCTGCGCCGCGCTGCACTACCTGCTGGCGAGCGGCGGCGCCGCCCACAACCTGCCGGCCGACGTCGCCGATGCGCTGCGGGCCCTCCACCCCGTCGCGCTGCAGGTCCTGTCGGGGCCCGTGGAGCGCTTCGAGGCCGTCTGGTCGACGCTCACGCGGCCGAGCGCGCACCTCGAGTTCGCGTTCCTGGGACGCACCTCGTGCCGCTACCGGGGCGACGCCGTGACGCTACCGCCGCGGCTCTCGGAGGCGGCGCTGGCGCTCGCGCTGCACCCTGAGGGGATCACGCGAGAGCAGCTCAACGTCTTCTTGACGCCTGAGGGGCAGCCGCCGTTCACGCCCGGAGGCATGCGTGGCATGCTCACGCGACTCCGGGTGCTGTTGCCCGTGAGCGACGCGCCGTACCGCTTCACCGTGCCGTACCGCGCCGACGTGCTGGAAGCGCGGACGCTGCTGGCCGCGGGACAGGTGCGCGAGGCCGTGACGCTGTTGCGCGGTCGCCTGCTCCCCGACAGCGAGGCGCCGGGGATCGAGGAGCAGCGCCTGGTGCTCGAGGAGGAGTTGCGCCAAGCGGCGCTCCATGCGGCCGATCCGGACGCCCTCTTCGACCTCGCCGAACGCCTGGTCGACGACATCGAGTGTTGGGAGGCGACGGCCGCCGCATTGGCTGCGGGCGATCCGCGCTTGGCCCTCGCACGGGCCCGCGTCCGTCGGCTCGAGCGCGAGTACGCCCACGCGTACGACGCGCGGCGTGCGCCGGTGCGAACCAGCGTCGATTGAGCGCATTCCTGCGGGCTCTGACGCAACGCAGGACCACGCCATCGCGGCGGTCGGCCGAGGTCACGCCACCATCACGCTGGGCTCACGGGTCATCGGACAGCATCCACGTCAAGCGGGCACCAACCCGCTGCACCCGTGGAGGTCGCCATGTCGACACGTCATCCGTTCATCCGTCCGTTCCCGTTCCTCGTCGCCTGCTTCGTCGTGCTCACGCCCCTCGCCCTCGCCGCCGACGTCAGGCTCGTCGTCGACCCCGCCGTGTACGACGTCGGCTCCTCTGCGCCTGCGCCCGAGACGGCCGACGTGGCCCTCGCGTTCAACGGCACCGGGGTCGAGGTGCACGTGCTCGAGAGCGGCGGCACCCTGCCTGCCATCAACCTCGGCTTCTCAGGTGCGACGCCCCGCATCGACCCGCGCGATCAGGTGGACCTGGCCGAGGCCATCCGGCGCAGCTCGCGGATCGCGACGGTCGTCGGCGGCGTCGTCATCGAACACCGCAAGACGACCGAGGCGCAGGTGCGCGACGCCTACATCGCCGCGTTGGGTGACTTGGGCTTCACCCTGCAAGGCAGCTCGAACGGCCGCACCTGGCTGTTCAGCAACGGCACCGCGTCGGTGCGCGTGAACCTCCACCCGTTCGGCCAGAACGTGACGGCGTACGTGGGTCGTTGACGGTTGGATCGTGCGCCCACGGCTCCAGGGCGCGAGACGACGGGGGCGGTCGCACCTGCGGCCGCCCGCTTCCGTTTCACGGTGGGTTCACGCTGCCTGGACGAGGATGCGGTGACAGCGGGACCCAATCCCGCTGGGATGGAGGAGGTCGCCATGTCTCTCGTTCGTACGCTCACGAGCTCGATGCGGTGGATCGCCGCCCTGCTCCTGGCGTTCGGCGCCGTCGCGTTCGCCGCCAACGCCGTGCTGGTCGTCGATCCGGCCGTCTTCGACTACGACAAGAGCCGTGACTGCCCGGAGAAGGCCGGCGTCACGCTCGCGTTCGACGGCACCACGCTCCAGGTGCACCTGGTGAAGGACGCCGTCGCTCCGCTGCCCATGGTGAACGTCGACTTCTATGGCGAGACCCCGAAAGGCATCCTCGACCGGGTCGACGTCGGTGCGGCGCTGCAGCGCGTCTCGCTGGTCGACACCATGGTGGGTGGCGTGATGATGCAGCACCGCGAGACGAACCTCGCCGAGCTGCGCGGGGCCTACGTCGAGGCCATGGGGAACCTCGGCTTCACGCTGCAGGCTTCGTCGAGCATCACCTGCTGGCACTTCAGCAACGGTGTCACGCAGCTGCGCGTGAACGCCGTGCCCGCCGGCACACACGTCAACGTCTACGTCGGGCGTTGATGGCACCGCGGGCACCGCGCCCGGTTCATCGTGGGCGGTCGTCACGGCGGCCGCCCTCGCTCGTCAGCTTTCGCCGGCGATCGGCACGCTGACGCCGCCAGCGTGTGCCGAGGCGTAGAGCCCCTCGATCGCGCGCAGGTTCATGGCGCCGTCTTGCCCCAACGCCGGCGTTCCACCGTCGCGTACGGCGTCCGAGAACGCCTCCACCATCGCTCGGTACTGATCGACGCCATCGAACGTGAGGCGCTCGGGTGGCGCGTCGGCGCGTTCGAGCCAGGCGTCGCACGCGTCCACGCCGGGCAGGAACGCCTTGCTCACCTGGAGGCGGCCTTCGCTACCGACCACCTCGAAGGTCTCGGTTCGTGGTGCGTCGAGCGAGCAGGCGATCTGCGCCACCACCCCGTTCGGGAAGCGCAGGCTCCCGACCATCGTCTGGTCGACGCCCGACGGAGCCCACACGGCGTGGGCCTGGGCGAGGTCGGGCTCGGCCCCGACGAGGGCCCGCGCGACGTCGACGCCGTAGCAGCCGACGTCCATCAACGCACCGCCGGCGAGCGCCGCGTCGAGCCGCACGTTGGCCGGGTCGCCTACCGTGAACGAGAACGAGGCGCGTAGCCAGCGCAGCTCACCGAGCGCGCCGCCGTGGACCAACTCCAGCAGCCGCTGCGTGCGCGGGTGGTGCCGGTACATGAACGCCTCCATCAGACGCACCCCGGCGGCGTCGGCCGCGGCGTGCATGCGGCGACACTCTGCCGGGCTGGTGGCGAGCGGCTTCTCGCACAGCACGTGCTTGCCGGCCTCGATCGCACGCACGGTCCATTCGGCGTGCAGGGCGTTCGGGAGTGGCACGTAGACCGCGTCGACCTGCGGATCGTCCAGGAGCGCCTGGTACTCGGCGTACCAGCGTGAGACCCCGGACTCGGCCGCGAAGCGCTCGGCCGTGGCCGCGTCGCGGCTGGCGACGGCGACGAGATCGTTACCGAGCGCGGATCGGATCGCCGGGACGAGCGCCTTGCGGGCGATGTTGGCGCTGCCGAGGACGCCCCAGCGGAGCGCGTGGTGTGACATGCAGATCCTCCTCACCGGTCAGACCGAGCGTGGCTCTCATGCTACCGGAGCACCGGCGCTCGCCGCGCCGACGCGGCGTCGACAGCGAGCGCGCGCCGCCGGGTTTTTTCTCAGCGAAGACGCGCTATCCTCCTACTACGCCCCCCATTACCGTCGCTAACGACGAAGGGAGCAGACATGTTGTCTCGCACACGCACAACCATCCTCGCCACGCTCGCAGTCGCGCTGGGCCTCACGCTCGCAGCCTGCGGAGGTGGCATCGGCCAAGAAGACGTCGATGCCCTTCGGAGCCAGCTCGAAGTCGTGGAGCAGCGCCTCGACGACGTCGAGGGGATGCTCGCCGACGCCCGCACCGAGATCGATGGCAACGGCGTCGAACTGGTCGACGAAGCCCAACGCGAGCTTGTCGACACGCGCGCGATGATCGCCGACGTCCTCGCCGAACTCGAGCCGCCGCCGCCAGCGCCCGAGGCCGACCCGATGGCGCCGGCACCCGACGCACCGGCCTTCTGACCAAGCTGCCGATCTGCTGACGCACGATCGAACGGGAGCGGCGCCCCCCCCCCCGGGTGGGGCCCCCCCCCCCCCCGCCCCC
>REEJ01000073.1 GCA_007695125.1 Trueperaceae bacterium
ATCGCGCGCCGGGTCGACGACAGCGTCGCCCAGGTGGTCGCGGGCAGGCCCGCCGTGGCGCGTCGCGCACGCGGTTACGCCCCGGCGCCGGTGGTGCGCTCGGCGCGGTTCGACGCGCCGCTGCTCGCGCTCGGGGCCGAGCTCAAGAGCAGCATCACGCTCGCCGTCGGCGGCGCGGCCTACGTCTCCCAACACCTCGGCGACCTGAGCGAGTACGAGTCCTTCGTCGCCTTCCAGGAGACGGTGCACGACCTGTGCGCCATGTACCGCGTCGATCCGCGCAGCGTCCGGCTGGTGCACGACCTCCACCCGGCCTACCCCAGCACGCGCTTCGCCGAGCAACTCGGTGGCGAACGCGTGGCCGTCCAGCATCACGCCGCGCACGTCGCCAGCGTGCTGGCCGAGCAGGGCGCCTGGGACACGCGCGTGCTCGGCATCGCGTTCGACGGCGCCGGCCTCGGCGACGACGGAGCGGTGTGGGGCGGCGAGGTCTTCGTCGGCAGCCTCGTGGCCGGTCTCCGGCGCGTGGCCCACCTCCGGCCCGCGTACCTGCCGGGTGGCGACGCCGCCGCCCGCACGCCCGTCCAGGCGGCGGTCGGCTGGCTCGCGGCCCTCGGCGACGGCGTGTGGGAGCGTGTCGCTGCGCCGTCCATCGCCTTGCCGACCGCGCGGGTGCGGGTCGCTCGGCGGCTGATCGAGCAGGGTCTCAACACCTTCACCACCACCAGTGTCGGGCGCCTGTTCGACACCGTCGCCGCCCTCACGGGGTTCCACCGCAGCATGACGTTCGAGGGACAGGCCGCCATCGGACTCGAGGCGGCCGCCCTCGAGGCGCGAACGGCGGGCGCCGACGCGACGCCGTACCCGTGGCCGTTCGACGGCCGCGCCTGGGACCACGCGCCGCTGCTCGACGCAGTGCTGCGCGACCTCGAGCGCGGTGGTTCACGCGGCGAGGTCGCGCTGAGGTTCCACGAGACGCTCGCCCAAGGCGTCGCCGATGCGGCCCACTCGCTGCGCGCCGAGCACGCCTTCGAACGCGTCGTGCTCAGCGGAGGCGTGTTCCAGAACGCGCTCCTGGTGGAGCGTACGGAAAGCCGACTTGACAACATGGACATTCAGCACTGGCGCAACACGCTCGTGCCGACGAACGATGGGGGCATATCGTTGGGCCAGGCCGCTCTGGCCGCCTGTATGCCGGGAGGTTGACCATGTGTTTAGGAGTTCCACACGAAGTCGTCGAAGTGCTCGATGCCGACCGCTGCCTGATCAAGCTCGGTGGAGCGGTGCAACACTGCTTCATCGGCCTGGTCGACGACCTGAGGCCGGGTGATTGGGTGGTCGTCCACGCCGGCTTCGCGATCGACAAGATCGCCCCGGAGGACGCCAAGGCCAACCTGGAGCTGATCCATCAGTACCTGGAGCCGTACCCCAGTGCCTGAGGTCCGCGCGACCCGCGATCCGCAGGCGCCGTTCGAGCCGCACACCTACAAGGACCCTTCGCTCGTCGCCGACCTGCAGCGCCGCATCGGCGAGCTCGCGCTCGAAATCGGTCGGCCCGTCAAGCTCATGCACATCTGCGGCACGCACGAGCACGAGATGGGACGCTACGCGCTGCGTGACCTGCTCCCGACGAGCGTCGACGTCTTGGCCGGGCCGGGGTGCCCGGTGTGCGTGTGCGACAACGAGTACATCAACATGGCCATCCAGCTGTCGCTGCGGCCGAACACGATCCTGACGTCGTTCGGCGACATGCTGGCGGTCCCCGGCAGCATCCCGCTCGAGGGTGAGCGCCGCGGCGACGTGCGCATGAGCCTGCTCGACGCGCGGGCCCGTGGCGGCGACGTCCGGGCGGTCTACAGCGTCTTCGACGCCAAGCGGATCGCCGAGCAGAACCCCGACAAGCAGGTGGTGTTCTTCTCGGTCGGTTTCGAGACCACGGTGGTGGCCGTCGCCGCGATGCTCAAGCGCGGTGTTCCCGACAACCTCAGCGTGATCGAGGCGAACTACTACACGCCGCCGGCGACGCGCCTCCTACCGACCCTCGACGGCTTCGACATCGAAGGCTTCATCCTGCCCGGGCACGCGGTCACGATCACGGGGTTGCGTGTGTACGAGGAGCTCCCCGCGCTCGGCATCGCATGCGCCTCGGGCGGCTTCGAGCCGGTCGACGTCCTCGCGTCCGTGGCATCCCTGCTCGAGCAGGTACGCGACGGCGCTCCAACGGTCTCGAACCCCTACCAACGGCTCGTGAAGTACGACGGGAACGAACGCGCCAAGGCCGAGCTGGATGAGGTCTTCGAGCTCGCGCCGATCCGCTGGCGCGGCATCGCCGAGATCCCGTTCTCGGGCTACAAGCTGCGCGAGTCGTACTGGCACGCGAGTGCCGCCAGGCGCTTCGCCGGCCAGCTCGACGAGGTCGCCCTGCGCGGCGCCGAGCATCCGAAGGGGTGCCGCTGCGCCGAGGTGACCCTCGGCCAGATCCGCCCCGACGAGTGCGGCGTGTTCGGCACGCTCTGCACGCCAGACAGCCCGTACGGCCCCTGCATGGTCAGCCACGAGGGCACGTGCCGCGCCTGGTACACGTACGGCATGCACAAGGAGCAGCTCCGTGTCGAAACCGTCTGAGGACACCCTCATCGCGGAGCGGCCGGTCGGCGCCTCGCGCTACGACACCGTCCGCCTGAGCCACGGCTCGGGCGGCAAGCTCACGCTCGAGCTGATCGAGGAGCTGTTCGTCGCCACCTTCAGCAACGAGCCGCTCAAGGAGCTCACCGACGCCGCCATCCTGCACAACCCCGGCGGTCGGATCGCCTTCGCGACGGATTCGCACACCGTCAAGCCCGCCTTCTTCCCGGGGGGCGACATCGGCCGGCTGGCGGTCGCCGGCACGGTCAACGACCTCGCCGTGATGGGCGCCACGCCGCTCTACATGAGCGCCGCCTTCCTGCTCGAGGAGGGCTACGACATGGACGAGCTCGCGCGCGTCGTGCGGTCCATGAAGGTCACCGCCGACGAGGCCGGCGTGTCGATCGTCGCTGGCGACACCAAGGTGCTCGAGCGCGGCCATGGCGACGGCATCTTCATCAACACCACGGGTATCGGCTTCCTGCCTGACGACGTCCAGATGGGCGTCGCCTTCGTCCGGCCCGGCGACAAGGTGCTCGTGAACGGCACCCTGGGCGACCACGGCATCGCCGTGATGTCGCGGCGCGAAGGGCTCGACCTCGCCGTCGACCTGACGTCCGACGTCGCGCCGCTCAACGGCTTGATCGCCGCCGTGCGCGCCGTGGCGCCCAACGTCCGCTTCATGCGAGACGTCACGCGCGGTGGCCTCGCGGCCGTCGCGAACGAGGTCGTGCACCGGCAGGCCTTCGGGTTGCGGGTGTTCGACGTCGCCGTGCCGGTGAACGAGATCGTGGAGGAGTACAGCGAGATGCTCGGCATCGACCCGCTGCTCGCCGCCAACGAGGGCAAGGTCATGATGATCGTCGCTCCCGACGAGGCCGAGGCCGCGCTCGGAGCGATGAAGGCGCACCCGTTCGGTCGCGAGGCGGCCATCATCGGCGACATCGTCGTGAAGCCCGAAGGCGTGGCGCTCGTCGAGACCGCGTACGGCAGCCGTCGCGTGCTGGAGATGCCGATCGAAGAGCAGCTCCCGAGGATCTGCTGAACATGGTCATGGGTCAGCGCGCGTTCATCGAGAGCGCCATCGCCGAGGTCCGCGAGGCCAAGGACCTGGTGCTGCCGTTGCTCATGGTCCAGCATCCCGAGGACCCCGTCACGGCCGCATCGCTGCGAGCCTTGTGGGACCAGCGCGAGACCCTCGACCCGGTGATGCGCAACACCATGGCGCTGCTCATGGCGTACGAGTTGCCGTTCATCGAGGAGGAGGCTCGCCTCGAGGCCGAGGGCCTGACCCTCGAGTCCGACATGGCCGCCTTCGAGGTGGCGATGGTCGACTTCGAGCGGCACTTCTGGGAGGCCGCCTACGTCGAGTACCGGGCCGACCCGGAGCGCTTCTCGCTGCACAGCCGCGAAGAGTACGACCTCTGTCCACAGCACAAGCTGAGCACCAAGGGCGTGCAGGCGGCCATCGTTCAGCACGCCTGTGACGACTTCGACGACATCGCACGCTACCTGGGGACCAGCCGTGCCTGCCCGGACTGCCACAGGGGCGTGACGCGTCTGCTCATCCAGGCCGTGAGGCGCGCCAAGGATTTCGCGGGCGCCTGAGCGGCGGCCGCGCCGCAACCGGAAGGGACCGCCGATCTGAAGCAGGTACGGCGGTCCCGCCCTCAGGGGGGTGCGTTCGGGCCATACTGAGGGCATGCCTCGCATCCAGCACGATCACTCACGCGCGCCGTCGGGTGGGGTGCTGGCCGGATGATCGCCGAGCGGGTCCTCACACGCCGCCTGCGCGGTCTGCGTTCGCAACAACTCACCTTGGAGCCGCACCGAGCGGGCGACATGCCCCCTCCGGGTCGCGACGGCGGCTACTTGCTCTACGCGCACGTGCCGTTCTGCGAACTGTTGTGCCCGTACTGCTCGTTCAACCGCTTCCCGTTCCGCGAGGACGCCGCGCATCGCTACTTCGCCGCGCTGCGCGAAGAGATGCGCATGGTGGCCGATCTCGGATACCGCTTCGGCTCCATGTACATCGGCGGTGGCACGCCAACCGTCCTGGTCCATGAACTCGTCAAGACCATCGAACTCGCTCGCGAGCTCTTCGGCCTCGGCGACGTCAGCACGGAGACGAACCCCAACCACCTGATCGACGACGTCCTGGGACCGCTCGAGGGGCACGTCCAGCGCCTGTCGGTCGGGGTGCAGAGTCTCGACGACACGCTGCTGCAGCAGATGAAGCGCTTCGACAAGTACGGCTCGTCGAAGCAGATCCTGCGCGGGCTCGAGGCAGCTCGCGGGCGCCTGCCGACGTTCAACGTCGACATGATCTTCAACCTTCCGTCGCTCACCGACGAGATCCTGATGAACGATCTGCAGCTGCTGGTCGATCACGGTGCGGATCAGATCACGTACTACCCCCTCATGGTCTCGCCGGCGGTCGAGAAGCCGCTCGAGAAGGCGCTGGGCAAGGTCGACTACGAGCGCGAGGAGCGGCAGTACCGGATGATCTCGCGGCGCCTCGGTGAGCATTACCGGCCGACCTCGGCCTGGGCGTTCTCGCGCACCGATGCGACCCTCATCGACGAGTACATCGTCGACCACGACGAGTACGTCGGAATCGGGAGCGGCTCGTTCAGCTACCTTGGGGGCGAGATCTATGCCAACACCTTCTCGCTCAAGAACTACGCCGACGCCATCGAGCAGGGCCATCTGA
>REEJ01000071.1 GCA_007695125.1 Trueperaceae bacterium
CGACGCGAGCCAGGTGTCGACGATGCTCTTGGCGAGCTCGGGTCCGATGACGCGCGCTCCCATGGTGACGATCTGGGCGTTGTTGCTCTTCCGGGCCCGCTCGGCCGAGTAGGCGTCGTGGGCCTGGGCAGCGCTCACGCCAGGAACCTTGTTGGCGCTGATCGCCATGCCGATGCCGGTGCCGCAGATGAGTATGCCGCGCTCGGCCTTGTGCGCCGCGACGTCTTGGGCGAGCTCGAGGGCGACATCGGGGTAGTCGACCGGTTCGGTCGAGTGGCAGCCGTAGTCCACGACCTCGATCCCGGCCTTGGTCAGGTGCTCCTTCAGCGTCTCCTTGAGGGCGAATCCGGCTTCGTCGGATCCGATGGCGACCTTGGTGCTCTTCATCGTGATGGTGGGCTCCATCCTGCGGTGGCTGCCGCGCGGCGCCGGCCTCGGGCCGGGGCGAGAGCAGCCCCAGGGCCTCACACCCTGGGGCTGCTCGCTGGCATCTGTCCGGTGCTTAGCGCGTGGTGAGGGCTTCGCGCTCTTCGAGCAGTTCGTCGACGTTGTCGAGGGTGATGTTCGTCCAGGGGACGTTGTACTCCTCGTCCATGCCGCCGTTCCATTCCATCTCGGGGTAGCGGGTCCAGAGCTCGCCGAGCGGCTCGTACTCAGGGCCGATGATGCGTGCGAGCAGGATGTCGAGGGCACCTTCGGCCTGGGCCCGCGCGTCTTGCAGGATGCTGATGTCGTGCTCGCCGGCCTTCACCGCGAGCATGGCGTCTGTGACGCCGTCGATGCCGCTGGTGGGGATGGTGGTGGGATCGATGCCGGCGGCCTTGAGGGCCTCGATGGCGCCGAGCGCCATCTCGTCGTTCTGGCCGACCACGCCGTCGATCTGGCCGGGGTACGTGGTGAGGAAGTTCTCCATGCGTGCGAGCGCTTCGGCGCGCGACCAGTTGGCGGGTTGCATGGCGAGCATGTTGATGCCCGGGTACTCCTCGAGCGCCATCATGTTGCCTTCGCGCCGCTCGATCTGCGCCGACTGGCCGAGGGGCCCTTCGAGGATGACGATGTTGCCTTCGCCGCCGAGCAGCTCGAAGACGCCGACGGCCTGCTGGTAGCCGCCGAGAACGTCGTCGGAGCCGATGTAGCTCGCCAGCTCGTCGCTGTTGACGCGCGTGTTTGAGCCGACCACCGGGATGCCCGCCCCGGCAGCTACCGCGACGGCGGCGGCGCCCGCCTCGATGTCGATCGGCACGAAGATGATGCCGTCGAAGCGCTGGGTGACCATGGTCTCGAACTGGCCTTGCTGCACCGACGCGTCGTAGCGCCCGTCGAAGACCGTGAGCTCGACGGTGCCGTCGACGACGGCCGGGTGGCGCTGGAGCGCGGTGGTCCACAGCTGCATGTACTCGGCCTGGAGGCCGTAGACGGCGGCCCCGACGCGGATGGGCGCGTCTTGGGCCATGACCGACGACATGACGAGGGCGACGGTGGCTGCGAGGATGATGCGCAAGGGTGTTCTCATGCGGGGTTCGGTCCTTTCTCGTGCGGGTTGGGCTCGTTCGGGGCCCCTACGGGATGCGGAGCGATGGACATGGTAACGGTGTCGGTTTCGGTCTCGTTCGCGGCTCGGTACTGGCTCGATCGGTCCTCCTTTCCTCGTGGCGGACGCCCGCTCGCCGTAGCCGGCGGGGCCGTCACAGGGTCGTCGTGATCAGCGTTGCCGCATCGAGTCGAGCAGTACGGCGGCGACGATGATGGCGCCCTTGAAGGTCAGCTGGTAGTAGGCCGACACGCCCAAGAGGTCCAGACCGTTGTTGACGACGGCGATGATGAGCACCCCGATGAGGGTGCCGAAGAGCCGTCCTTGCCCGCCAGCGAGGCTGGTCCCCCCGATGACGACCGCGGCGATGGCATCGAGTTCGTACGCCACGCCTGCTTGCGGCAGTCCGGCGGTGGTGCGCGCGCTGAGGATGATGCCGCCGAGGGCCGCGAGGCAGCCGCTGATGGCGTACACCGTGAACTTGACCATGCGGGTGTTGACGCCGCTGATCCGGGCGGCCTCCTCGTTCCCCCCTACGGCGTACACGTAGCGGCCGAAGGGCGTCTGGTAGAGGAGCAGCCAGGCGAGACCGAGCACGCCGAAGAAGATGAGGACCGGCACTGGGATCCCGGCGAGCATGCCCTGACCGACGTAGATGTACTCGGGACTCAGACGTGAGACCGGCATGCCGTCGCTGGAGATGAGCGTGAGACCCCTGGCGATGCTCAGCATCCCGAGCGTCACGACGAACGGTGGGACCCTGAAGAAGGCGACGAGCGAGCCGTTGACCATGCCCAGCACGGTGCCAGCTGCCAAGCCCATCGGGAGCGCGACGTAGAGCGGGTACTGTTCACCGAGGCTGGAACTGGCGAAGATCGCCGCGATCATCCCTCCGAACGCGAGCACCGAGCCGACGGACAGGTCGATGCCGGCCGTGAGGATGACGAAGGTCATGCCGATCGCCAGGAGACCGTTGATCGACGCCTGGCGCAGCACGTTTCGGATGTTCGGACCGGTGAGGAAGAACTCGCTCGAGAGGGTGAGCGCGACCACCAGCAAGATGAAGGCGATGATGATGCCGTTCTCGATCAGGAAGATGCGAATCCTCAAGCTGCGAGCCTGTTTCATACTGCGAGCGCTCGATGCTTCCACGCGCGGCGTCCACCCTTCCTGGTCTCGCGGGCCTGTGGCGGCCATCCCGGCGTCTGGCTGAACGCCTTGGAATGTATCATGACCCCATGACATTTGTCAACATCAGGGCAGGTCATCGAGGCGGGGCCGGTCATCGCAGCGGCACGCGCGCAGAGGGGGCTGCAATGCAGCATGCAATGCCGTTGATGCCGACATGCGCGGACGGCAACTGGGACGCGCGCATGTTTTGACATCTGCCGAACCTTCATGACGCATGCTCGATTGCGCCTCGTGGGCAGGGTGACGTGATCGTCACACGGCAAGCTGCATCACCGCCTCTTCGCTGGCCTGCTCGCGGGTCAGGATGCCGGCCATGCGCCCTGCCTTCATCACGAGGATCCGGTCGCTCATCCCGAGTACCTCGGGCAACTCCGACGATGCCAGCACGATGCCCTTGCCCTGATCGACGAACTCCGACATGAAGCGGTAGATCTCGGCCTTGGCGCCGATGTCGATGCCTCGCGTCGGCTCGTCGAGCATCAACAGCGACGGCTTGGTCAGGAGCCAGCGGCCGAGAACGACCTTCTGCTGGTTCCCACCGCTCAAGAACTTGACCAGTTGCCTGGGTGACGCCATGCGTACGTCGAGGTCTTGGCTCATGCTCGATACGACGCGGCCCACGCCCAGCGCGGAGACGAACCCGAACCGCGTGTGTCGCCCGAGGGTCGAGATCGCCATGTTGTCGCGTACCGACATCGGCAGGATGAGGCCGGTGGCCTTACGGTCCTCGGTGATGAGGGCCATGTTGTTGCGCATCGCCTGCGAGGGATAGCGCGCTCGCAGCCGCTTGCCCCGGAACGTCACGCTGCCCGACGTCGCGCGCGTGACGCTGAACAGCGCGTTGAGGAGCTCGGACTTGCCGGCGCCCATCAGGCCGAACACGCCGAGGATCTCGCCCTCGTGGAGCGTGAAGCTCACGTCGCGGAACTCGCCCTCCCGGGTCAGCTGCTCGACCTCGAGCAGCGGCCGCGTCGTCGGTGTGTTGGTCTTCGGGAAGCCCTTGGCCTCGCGCCCGATCATGAGCCGGATCAGGCCGTCACGGTCGGTCTCGCCGGTCGGCATGCTGGCGATGTGGTGGCCGTCGCGCAGGACCGTCACCTCGTCCGCGATCTCGAAGACCTCCTCGAGCTTGTGCGAGATGTAGATGATGCCGGTACCCCGGGCCTTCAGCTTGCGGATGCTGGCCATCAGGTGCTCGATCTCACGGTCGCCCAGCGCCGAGGTGGGCTCGTCCATGATGATGATGTCGGCCTCGTGCGAGATCGCCTTGGCGATCTCGACCAACTGCATCTGCGCGACCGACAAGCTCTTCATCTTCCGCCACGGATCCAGTTCCAGCTCGAGTTCCGCCATGGCGCGCTTGGCCAGGGCGTTCATGCCGGGGTAGTCGATGAACGCTCCGGCGCGACGCGGTTCACGCCCGAGGAACAGGTTCTCGGCGATGCTCATGTCGCCGATGGCGCTGAGTTCCTGCTGGATGATCGAGATCCCAGCGTTGAGCGCCTGCTTTGGCTCGTGAAAGTCGACCGGCTGGCCCTTGAGGGCGATCTCGCCGCGATCGCGGCGGTGCCAGCCGATGAGGATCTTCATCAGCGTCGACTTGCCGGCGCCGTTCTCGCCGACGAGCGCGTGCACCGACCCCGGCCGTACCTGGAGCGAGACGTCGCTCAAGGCCTGCACGCCTGGGAAGCGCTTGCTGACACCCTGGACGTCGAGGACGAAGCCCGACTGCGGTGGCATGGCCGCCTCGCTGGTCGCGACGTCGGACCGGCCGACAGGGAGCGTCATTGGATCACGAAGCCGCCGTCGATGATCAGGTGATGCCCGTTGATCATGGCGGCAGCGTCGCTCGCAAGGAACACCACGCTGGCGGCGACCTCCTCGGGCAGGGCGAAACGGCCGACCGGGATCTTCGCCTTCATCGCCTCACCCTTCTCGCCGGCCCAGGCCTGCTTGCCCAGGTCGGTCAGCACCACCGTGGGGCCGACCGCGTTGCAGGTGATCCCGTGCTGCGCCCACTCGATCGCGAGGACGTTCGTCAGGCCGATGATGCCGGCCTTGCTGGTGCAGTACGCCACGTGCTGGTCGATGCCGACGACCGCCGCCTGGGAGGCGACGTTGACGATCCGGCCCGCCGGCGACCGTGACAGGTGGCCGAAGGCGGCACGCGCCATAAGGAAGGGGGCGCGCAGGTTGACGTCCATCGTCAGGTCCCAGTCCTCGTCGCTGAGTGCTTCGGCCGGTGCGAGGCGGACCACGCCGGCGTTGTTGACGAGGATGTCGAGCCGGCCCAACGCATCGACCGTCGACGCGACCGCGTCGGCACAGGCGGCTGGATCGGTGATGTCGGCTGCGACGGCATGGGTTCGGTAGCCCTCGGAGGCGAGCTCGCGCGCGACGTCGTGGACGTCGTCCAGGAGATCCACCAACGCGATCGCGGCACCTTCGACGGCGAGGGCGCGAGCGATCGCGGCGCCGATGCCGCGCGCAGCGCCGGTCACGAGCGCGACGCGGCCATCCAAGCGGTTCGATGCGGACGTGTTCGGCGTGCTCATCATCCATCCCTCCGAAAGACAGCAACGGAAGCGCCAG
>REEJ01000097.1 GCA_007695125.1 Trueperaceae bacterium
GCGTCGTGATCGGCGAGGGCGGTTCGGGCGGCGCGCTGGCGATCGGCGTCGCCAACCGGGTGTTCATCTTGGAGCACGCCATCTACTCGGTGATCAGCCCCGAGTCGTGCGCAGCGATCCGCTGGCGCGATGCAGCCGAGGCGCCGAGCGCGGCCGAAGCGCTCAAGCTCACCGCCTACGACCTGCTCGAGCAGGGCGTCGTCGACGAGGTGATCGAAGAGCCGATCGGTGGCGCGCACAAGGACCCCGCCGCGGCGATCGAGACCGTGCGTGTCACCATCGAGCGGGCGTTTGCCGAGCTCCGTTCGCACGCACCCGACGATCTCATCCGCGAGCGGCGGGAGCGGTTCCGCCGCATGGGGCGCTTCCTCGACGCAGCCTGAGCCTCAGGAGCGCGCCGCGCTCCCGAGTCGGGCGAACGCCGCGCCGGGATCGTCAGACCCGAAGATGGCGCTGCCTGCAACGAGCACGTCGGCACCGGCCCGGCGCGCGTCACCGATGGTGCGCTCGTCGATGCCGCCGTCGACCTGCAGCAGCACGTGCGGCGCTCGCGCGTCACGCAAGTGGCGCAGGCGCTCCAGGCGCACGTTCGCGCCGGGCAGGTAGCGCTGCCCGCCGAAGCCCGGATCGACCGACATCACCAGGGCGAGATCGATCTCGCTCAGCGCCTCCTCGACGATCGCCAGCGGCGTGAGCGGGTTCACGGCCAAGCCCACCTTGGCGCCCGCCGAGCGAATCGCCGCCAACGCCCGATGGACGTTCGGCGTGGCCTCGGCGTGGACGCTCACCAGGTCGGCGCCCGCGGCGACGAAGGTCTCGACCCAGCGCTCGGGCGCCTCGATCATGAGATGCACGTCGACGAAGCAGCGCGTCGCACGCCGGACGGCCGCGACCACGGGGGCGCCGAAGCTGAGGTTGGGCACGAAGTGGCCGTCCATGACGTCGACGTGGAGCCAGGTCGCGCCAGCCTCTTCCACGGCGGCCAGCTGCTCCGCCAATCGACCCAGATCGGCGGCCAGGACGGATGGAGCGATGATCGTCTCTGACACGGCGCGAGCGTAGCACGCACTCTGGGCGGGCAGGTTCGACGTTCGCCCTGCGCGCGGTCGCCTCGGACGTCGGCCCGGGCCGCCCCTTCGCGTAGGCTGATGGTTCACGGGGGGACCGAAGGAGTGCAGCATGCATGACCACCTGAGGCGCGACGTCCTCGTCAGCACGGACTGGGTGAACGATCACCTCGACGACCCCACCGTCCGGCTGGTCGAGGTCGATGAGGACGTGCTCTTGTACGCGCAGGGCCACATCCCTGGCGCCGTCACGCTCGACTGGCTCACCGAGCTACAGCGGCCCGACGTGCGCGATTTCGTCGACGCCGACGGCTTCGCGAAGCTCATGGGCGCCAAGGGCATCGGCGTTGATCACACCGTGATCCTCTACGGCGACAAGTCGAACTGGTGGGCCGCCTACGCGTACTGGTTCTTCAGGTACAACGGGCACGACGACGTACGCCTGATGGACGGTGGGCGCCAGAAGTGGATCGCGGAGGGGAGAGCGCTCGAGGCCACGGCGCCGGCGGTGACACCGGTGAAGTACCGCGTCCCCTACCGCGACGCGTCCATCCGCGCCTTCGCGGGCGACGTGCTGCAGCACCTGCTGGCGGTCAAGGACGGGCGCGGCTCGCTGGTCGACGTGCGGAGCCCACAGGAGTTCTCGGGCGAGAAGCTGCACATGCCCGAGTACCCGCAGGAGGGGGCCCAGCGCGGCGGTCACATCCCAGGCGCGGCCAACGTGCCGTGGGCCATGGCGGTGCGCTCCGACGGCACGTTCCGCTCCCGCGACGAGCTCCGCGACCTCTACGCGGAGGCCGGTGTGAGGCCGGACGCCCCGGTGATCACGTACTGCCGCATCGCCGAGCGCAGCAGCCACACCTGGTTCGTGCTGCACGAACTCCTCGGCTACCCGGACGTGCGCAACTACGACGGCTCGTGGACCGAGTGGGGCAACATGGTCGGCGTCCCCATCGAGCGCGGCTGAGCGCCGAACGCCGGGTCTCAGGCCGGGACGGGCGCCTCGCGCAGCGCGGCGGCGATCGCCGCCTCCAGCGTCGTCATGCCTTCGGTGAGCTCAGCGTCGCTCATGCGGATCGGTGGCAGCAACCGGATCACGTTGCCGTACGTGCCCGTCGGCAGGATCAGCAGCCCCCGTTCGCGGCAGTCCTCGACGATGCGCTGCACGATCACTGGATCCGGGCTGTGGCCATCCTCGGCCACGAACTCAAGGCCGATCATCGCACCCAGGCCGCGCACGTCGCCGAGCCGCGGCGTGCGGGCCTGCAGCGACTCGAACCGCTCGCGAAGCACGGCACCGATCGTCTGGGCGCGCGTCAACAGGCCTTCGTCTTCGATCACGTCCATCGTGGCGAGCGCCGCCGCGCAGGCGGTCGGGTTGCCTCCGAAGGTCGAGCCCAGCATCGCCGGCTCGAGCGCGTTCATCACCGACTCGCGCCCGACGACGGCGCCGAGTGGGAAGCCGCTCGCGAGCGCTTTCGCCGTCGCGACCAGGTCGGGTTCCAGGTCGTAGTGGTCGACCGCCCACCAGCGCCCGGTGCGGCCCATGCCGGACTGGACCTCGTCGTCGATCCAGAGCGCACCGATGCGGTCGGCGTACGCGCGCAGCCCCCGCAAGAAGCGTTCCGGTGCAGGGATGAAGCCGCCCTCGCCGGCCACCGGCTCGAGCAGGAACGCGGCGACCTCGCTCTCGCCGATCGTGGTCTTCACGAGGTCCTGGAGTTGTGCCAGGTAGGCGTCGGCGGCGTCGTCGCCATGGAGGCCGTAAGGGTTGCGGTACACGTACGGGTAGGCGGCGCGGTACACCTCGGCCGCCCGCGGAGCGAAGCCCGCCTTGTAGGGGTCGGCCTTGCCCGTCAGCGAGAGCGCCATGTGGGTCCGGCCGTGGAACGCGTGCGTGAACGCCACGATGCCCTGACGACCGGTGGCGACGCGGGCGATCTTGACGGTGTTCTCGACCGCCTCGGCGCCGGAGTTGACGAGGAACGCGCGCTTCGGCGACGGCCCGGGCGCGATCGCAGCGAGGCGCTCGGCCACGGCCACGTAGCTCTCGTGCATGCCGACCGCGAAGCACAGGTGCTGGAACTCGGCCACTTGCCGCTGGACGGCGTCGACGACGCGCGGGTGCGAGTGGCCGATGTTCATCACGGCGATGCCGACGGTCCAGTCGAGGTAGCGCGTGCCGTCGGCGTCCCAGACGTAGCTGCCCAGGCCCTTGACGGGGGAGATCGGATGGACGCTGGCGGCGGCGCGCGTGACGGAGGCCTCGCGGCGCTCTGCGATCGATCGGTTGCTCATGGTGCCTCCTCGGGGCCGGCCCGCAGCGTTCGGTACGAACCCCAGCGGCGCTTGAGCCTTACGATACGAAACATCATGCGATGCAGGGCCGTCGATTCGCAAGCCATTTCGCCACACGGCGCTCGGACATGAACGCCGAGCGCCTCACCGAGCGCCTCACCGAGCACCTCACCGAGCTGGCGTCCGGTGGCCCCATCGTCGTCGTGGGCGACGACGCCAGCGAGGCGCTCGCGCGCGCCTACGCGCTGCGCCTCGGGGCGGCGCTCCTGACACGCGAGACGTGGGAGGCGACCGACCCGACCCCGGTCGTCGTGTGGTGTGACGCCGAGGGGCCGGGCTTGCGCGGACCGCCGGCCAACGCCGCGGTGCGGCGGCCGCCGGCCCCGCCGGTGTCGCGCCCCGGCCGCGACCCGCTCGTCCGCGCGCTGGGTCGTCCGGCCGCGCAGCTGCGTGTGGTCGATGCCACCGCGGGCTGGGGCGTCGACGCCGGCGTGCTCGCGTCCGCCGGGGCGCACGTGACGATGCTGGAGCGCTCGCCCGCCATGGCGTTGCTCCTCGAAGCGGCCGTGGCGCGTTGGCGCGCCAGCGCACACCCGGCGGCGGCGCGCCTCACGCTGCGCGAGGGTGAGGCGACGGCGTTGCTCGCGGCGCTGCCGCACCACGACGTCGTCTACCTCGATCCGCTCTTCCCCGGCCGTGAGACACGCGCGACGAGCGCCGTGTCGCTGCGCTGGCTGCGCGCCGTCGCGGCCTGGTCGCTCGCCGACGGTGGCGACCTCGCGGACGATGGCAGGCTGCTGGCGGCGGCGCGCGCGTGCGCGCTGCGCCGCGTCGTGGTCAAGCGGGCCCGCGCCGACCCCTTCCTGGCGGGCGTCGAGCCGTCGGGCAGCCTGGTGGGGCGGACCACGCGCTACGACCTCTACCCTGGGGGCGCCGCCGCGCCGACGTAGACTCGCCCGAGCGCCACAGGCGGCGCAGGAGGTGCGCATGCACGAACCCACCCCGGCCCCGACCCTGCCGCGCCGCGTCGCCGTGATCGGCGCCGGCACCATGGGTGGCGGCATCGCCACGGTCCTGGCCCAGCACGGCTTCGCCGTCCGGCTCTTCGACCCCTCTCGGGCTGCGCTGCAACGCGCCGAGGCGCGCGTCCGCAAGCGTGCCGCCGCGGCCGACCTGGTGGTGACGGACGACCTGGCCGAGGTCGCCTGCGGCTGCGACCTGGTGATCGAGGCGGTGCCCGAGGCCCTGAGCCTCAAGCGCGACGTGTTCGCGGCGGTCGACCGCGAGGCGCCGGCGACCGCCGTGTTCGCGACCAACACCAGCCAGCTGTCGGTGACCGCGCTCGCGGCCGGCACGTCGCGCCCGTCGCGCGTCGTCGGCATGCACTGGTTCAACCCGCCTGAGCGCATGCGGCTGATCGAACTGGTTCGCACCGTCATGGTCGACGACGAGGTGATCACGTTGGTGAGGGCCGTGGCCGAAGCGTGTGGCAAGACGGTGGTGGAGGTCGCCGATCGGCAGGGGTTCGTCACGACCAGGGCGCTCGCCGCCTTGCTGATCGAGGCGATGCGCATGCACGAAGAGGGCGTGGCGGAGGCGGCGGATCTCGACACCGCCGTCGAACTCGGTCTCAACCATCCGATGGGCCCCTTGGCGCTCGCCGATTACGTCGGCCTCGACGTCATGCTGGCCATCGCCGACGCGCTCACCGAGCAGCTCGGCGAGCGCTTCCGGGCGCCCCAGGGGTTGCGGAAGCGCGTCGAGGCCGGCCGCCTGGGCCGCAAGACCGGCCACGGGTTCCATCGCTACGACGCCTGAGGCAAGACGCCTGAGACGAGACGCCTGAGACGAGACGCCTTGAGACAACGAGTCGCGCCCCCCGGAGGGGGCGCCCCACGCCGTGGGTGGCCCCCCGGGATTAGAACCCCCCCCCGCCCGCCCAAAAAC
>REEJ01000070.1 GCA_007695125.1 Trueperaceae bacterium
CGTCGCCGTCGAGCACCACGGCGACGGTGGCGCCGGGGATGCCGGTGGCGTCGAGTTGGCCCTGCACCACCGAGTCGACGAACGCCTCGAGGGCCTCGGGCGTCGGTTGAGCCAGCGCGGCCGGCGCGAGCACGCCGAGTGTCAGGAAGGCGATCAGGAGGCCAAGGGGCGTCTGTCTCATGCCGTGTCCTTCCTCGCGCGCCGGGCCCCGCAGCGTGGTCGGGCCGGGGTGTCGTGTGTCATCAGGATACTGCGGCGGATCACGTCTTGGTGGGGACCTCTGGCCCGCTGCGAGGGGGTCGTGACGGCGTCGTACGGGCGCCTCACGGCCTCCGCTGCAACGCGAAGCGCGCGCCGTCGGACTCGAGCATCAGCGTGTCGCCGGTGAGCTCGGCGCTGAACGCGAAGCGCTGCTCGCCGACGCCGAAGCTGCCATCGAGCCGACCGTCGACGAGCGCCGCGCGGACCGGGTACGGCGCGCCGAGCACCACGATCTCGCCGGCGTACCCACCGTCGGCGACGTCCAGCACCAGGGTCACGTCGGGGTCGGTGAAGCGTCCCACGAAGGGGTCGACGGTGGCCGGCGCGGTGCGGTCGAGCGGGTTGGCCGGCTGAGCAGCGGGTGGATCGAGGGGGTTCGGAGCGGCCGGCGCCGGATCGAGCGGGTTCGCGGCGGCGTCGTCTCCGGGGCCCGCCGGGGCGGGGTCGAGCGGGTTGGCTGGGGCGTCGGGCGTCGCCGCCTCGGGCTGCAAGCCGTGCTCGCCACGCGCGACGCTCATCGGGTGGAAGCTGCTCACGACCAGCTCCAGGGCGTTCTGGACGTCGCTGAGGCGCTCGCGGTCCGCCGCGGAGATGAGGGTGAACGCTGCGACGGGCCCGACGGCCACGACGATCGTGCCGGCGACCTGCTCGCTGGCGTAGTCCAGCACGTGGCCACGCAGCGCGCTGAGGGCGATCTCGTAGCGCTGCTGCTCCTGCGCGCCGGGTACCTCGGGTCGGAAGCCGGTCCACACGTCGGTCAGGAGCACGTGCCCGGGCTGGGACCAGTACGCCTGGTCGGCGGGCGTGATCGGCGCCGCCGCCACGACGACGACCCCGCCGCCGCTCGGGTGGTGCAGTTCGACGGTCAGGAGACCGCTCCCGTCGACCTGCTGGTTCACCTGCCAGCCTTGCGGGGCTTCGAAGCGGACGTCGTGGCTCGGTGCCTCGAAGGGTGCGCCCTGGGCGAGGGCGGTGGGAAGCAGGGCGAGGCATGCGCTCAGGGCGAGGAGCGTGATCGCGGGTCGGATGCGGTGCATGGTGACTCCCATCGTCAGCGGGGTGCGGGGCGTGCCGGCGCGTCGGGGCGCACGGGCGTGGTGCGCGGTCACTGGATCGCGGAGACGGTCGTCTCGATCACCACGTGGTTGATGCCGTCGTTCATCTCGAGGCGCTCGGAGCGCTGCAGACCCGTTGCGGCGTCGTAGGTGCGGCGGACGGCGAGTCCGGGACCGTCGATGGCGAGCACGAGCGCGGCGCCGTCGACGCGCTCGACGCTCAGCACGCCGCCGGTGATGGGATCCTCGTCGAGGCGCTGGCCGGGCCGGAGTTGCGCGATCGCGGTGGGCGGCACGAACAGGTTGCCGTCGGGGCTCAGGACGGAGTAGCCGTCGTCGCCGCTGCTGCCGCGCACGCGCAGCAGGAGCAGGTCCTGGAAGCGCTCCGCGACGTCGAAGACCGCCTGGAACCGCTCGACGTGCGGAGGCAGGTTGGCGCCGACGAAGCTCTGGGAGACGCTCACGTCGATGCGCACGCCGGCGAGCGCTTGCACGTTGGCGGGCAGCGGCGTGTGCAGGTCCCACGGGTAGGTGGCGGTACGGACGTCGAGGAGGATCATGTACGAGCTCGACGTCGGTTCGGGTGCGGGCACCTGGACGGGTCCCGTGCCGTCGTTGTTGCTCAGCGCGACGCCCGACGCGAGGTCCCACACGCGGGTGTAGCGCGTGCCGGCGAGCTCCTGCCGGACGTAGAGCGCATCGAACGTGTGACCGCCCGACTCGAACTGGAACGGGCCGCGGTGCACCTGCTCGACGCTGCCGGGCGGGGCGGCGTAGGTGGCGAGGCGTTCGGGTGGCCACCACACCTCGGGGCAGGTGCCGTCGCGGCTCACGAGCGTGCCGCCCGAGAACGGCTGGAGCGACCAATGACCGCCGCTCGCCGCCTCCATGAACATGGTCATGCTCATCACGCAGGTGCGGTCGTCGATGTGCAGCACGGTGAACCGCGTGATGCCGCGGCCGCCGACGCTGCGTACGTCGGGGCCGGCGTTCGTCCCGGCGTGCGAGACGGCGGCGTGGTCGTAGCTCAGGCGCGTGCCGCGTTGGATCGCACGCTGCGCGGCCGCAGCCGGCGGGCTCGCCTGCGGCTGCGCCTGCGCCGCGGTGCCGCCCTGGCGGACGAGGGTGTAACGCGACGCACCCGAGACGAGCGTGAGCACGTCGCCGACCACCTCCGCCTGGAAGCCGAACGACGAACCGCCAGCCACGAAGGCGCCCTCGACGCGATCGGGGCTGCCCGTGGCGCTCAGTTGGTAGGTCGATCCGTCGATCGCGATGGTGCCGGTGTACTGCCCGCCACCGATCGCGCGCAGGCTGAGCGTCACGCGATCGTCGGCGAAGGTGCCGGCGATCGGCGCGGCCTGCGCGAGCACGACCGACACCAGCGCGAGCGCCGAGAGGACCAGCGCGAGGCGGTGGACGCGGTGGAGCGCCGGTGTTTCGCGACCGCCAGCCCGGCCGGGCGATGGGTGCTGGGCCTGGCGCCGCATCAGCGCAGCACGTACCGGCTGTTGCCGGTGGTGAACACGCGTGCGTCGCCGTCGCGCACGAGCTCGAAGCCGAAGCCTGTGCCGCCGCTCACGAAGGTGCCGGTGAGCAGCTGGTCGCTCGCGGCGTGCGCCTGCACCGCGTACGTCTGCCCCGAGAAGGTGAGGTCGCCGACGTAGCCGTCGCCCGACGCGCTGAGCACGAGCGTCAACCCGTCGCCGGTGAACGTCCCGACGAACGGGTCGGTGGCGGGCGCGCCACCATCGGGGAAGCCGAGCGCGACGAGCTGGACGCTCGCAAGGACCTGGTCGAGCGCGGCCTCCATCGTCGCCGCGGCCGCAGCGTCGGCGATGCTGCCGAACGCGTACACCGACGCGTCCGAGACGAAGTAGACGAAGCGGCCACCTAGTTCGCTGCCGCGGAAGGTGAAGCCGGCGGCGTCGAGGCCCGCGACGCTGGTGCGGACGACGTCGCCGCGCTGGACGCCGGGCACGCCGGCGACGAGCGCGAAGGAGAGGTCGGCCAGGCCCGCAAGGCCCTCCGCGCGGTACGCGGCGCCCTCGTCGCCCTCCAAGGGTCCGGCCGCGACGACGACGCCGCCGGCGTGGTCCGGGCTGGTGAGGAAGAAGAGCGCGTCGGCGCCGCTGCTGTCGTCGTCGACCTCCCAGCCCGCGGGCACCATCACTTGGAAGCCGTGCGAGGGGACGTTCAGCGTGGCCTGCGCCGCGGCCAGCGTCGTGAGCATGGCGAGCGCGGCCAGCGTCAGCGCGAGGCCGAAGCGGATGCGGTGGTGGATGGTCATGCGGGATCCTCCGTCGGGCGTGATGGGGTGCGGGTCACTCACGGGCGTCGATGACGAGCTCGCTGAAGGTGAAGGTGCCGGAGCCGATGGCGATGATGCCGACGGCGCCGGAGAACGGGTTCGTGGCCTGCAGCGTCAGGACCGAGGCGTCGTTGACGTAGACGGCGACGTCGGTGCCAGACGGCCGCAACTCCAGGCGGTTCACGGCGCCGGCCGTCACGGCGTCGCTGGCCTGCTCCGCGAGCAGTTCGAGGCCGGCGTCGGAGCGCTGCAGGACGGTGATGCCGCTGCTCGAGACGCCGAAGGCGAGGTAGGTGCCGCGCGCGGGGTCGAAGTCGAACAGCAGACCGGCGGCGGCCAACTCGCCACCCGGGCGGACCGTGACGTCGACCGCGACGCGCGCGGCGGACGGCGGCCGGTCGAAGCCCTCGATGTCGTCGACGTAGTAGTAGCGCACGGCGGTGGGGTCGCTGTCGTTGCGCAGCTCGTACGCCGCGCCGGTCAGGGCGCCGATCCAGGCACCGGATGGGCCGAGGTCGAGTCGGCCGCCGAAGACCGTGGCAGCGTCCTGGGAGGTGAACGGCTCGACGAACAGCGCCGGGCTCGCGGCGCTCGCACTGGTGGCGGCGGCCTGGCCGCGCAGGAGCGGGTTCTCGACGCCGGGCGTGCGGCTGCCGGCGCGCAGGAGCGGGTTCTCCACCGTGGCGGCGAGCGTGCCGCGCACCTCCAACCCCGCCAGGACGGTGTCGAGCGCGGCGTCGAGCGGGTCGCGCCGAGCGATCGGCGCCGTGGCCACGATCGTCACCAGGGCCTCGTCGGCGACGAACACCACCACGGCGCCGGTGATGGCGTCGTTGGCGAACGCGAGCCGCCCGGCGCTGCGCCCAGCCACGCTCGTCTCGGCGACCGCGGTCACGCGTGCGCCCGAGACCTCGTCAGCGAAGCCGTCCCACGCCTCGAGCGCGGTCGCGACGGCGCCGAGCTCGACGATCTCGCGAGCGGTCTCGGCGTCGAGCGTGATGACGTTGATGCCGATGGCGGCGCGCTCGTCGTCGGCGATGGTGATCGTGAACGGCGCCGGGGCGGTGGGTGCCTCGACCAGCTGCCAGGTGGCCGGCCGGTCGAAGGCGATCGAGACGTCGTCCACGTCGAAGGCCTCACGCTGGGCCTGGGCGATCGGCGCGAGCATCGCGACCGCGACGAGGCAGGGCAGGATGCGGGCGGCACGGCGGCGCAGGTCGTTCGCGGTGTCCTCCATGCGCGCCACGCTACGGAAGGAGCGCTTAGCCCGCGATTAGCGCGACGGGTGCCGCGCGACGTTCGATGATGCGTGCAGCGTGGAAGCGCGACGCCCACGCGGAGGAGGATCCATGCCAGAGCACGCCATCCGATTCGATCACGTCGCCATCACGGTGCGCGACATGGAGCGCTCGGTGGGCTTCTACCGCGACCTGCTCGGCTTCGACGTGCTGGGCCAGCTGTACCTGAACGAGGGCACCTTCAAGATCGTGTACCTCCGCTCCGGCGGAGCGTGCATCGAGCTGTTCGCGTTCGGCGACCACGACGCGGAGACCGCCATCGGGGTGCCCGACACGGAGGGCGGCTTCAAGCACGTCGCACTCCAGACCGACGACGTCGACGGGGTCGCGGCGCGGCTGAAGGCCGCGGGCACCGTGTTCACCGTCGAGCCGACGGACG
>REEJ01000069.1 GCA_007695125.1 Trueperaceae bacterium
CCGACGCGGGTCGGTCGAAGCCGGACGCTGAGGTGCTGGCTGCCACCGGTTCGTCCCTTCCGTAACCGCTGGAACGCCCGGTCGCCCGTCAAGGAACGGAGGACCGGTCCGCTGGTCAGCGGTCGGATACGCTCAGGCGTTGACGGCCCTTCGCGCGGCGACGCTTGATGACGTTGCGGCCGGCGGCCGTCTTCATGCGCGCGCGGAAGCCGTGGGTCTTGGCGCGCTTGCGCCGGTTCGGCTGGTAGGTGCGCTTCATCGCGATCTCCTTCCGATCGTCTCGTCCGTGCGGCGCGGTGCGTCAACCGTGACGACCGTCATGCCACGACCACCGCCGCCCCGAAGACCGCGCGACACGCCTGCTCGCGCTTGGCCCGGACGCGCCGGGGGGCGCGCCAGAGGCACGCCGTACAGCCCGCGAAGGATAGCACACGCGCGGGCGTGGCGGGTGAAGCGCCGAACGCGCCTCAGGGCGCGTCCGGACGAGCCGCGCTGGGCGCAGCGTACGGACCCAGCGCACCGGCCACGTCGAGCAACCGGCGCTCGCTCCAGGCGCGTCCGATCAGCTGCGCTCCGGCGGGGAGGCCGTCCTCGGCGGGCCCAGCCGGCAGGCTCAGCGCCGGCAGGCCGGCCAGGTTCGCGAGGCAGGTGGCGACGTCCCCGAGGTACACCGCCAAGGGGTCGTCGAGCCGCTCCCCGAGCGGCCAGGCAACGGTCGGCGCGGTCGGCGCGATCAGCATGTCGACGCCGTCGAGCGCTCGCTCCAACGCCTCGGCGATCAGGCGGCGGACACGCGCCGCCCTACCGAAGTAGGCGTCGAACGCACCCGCCGAGAGCACGAAGCTGCCGAGGAGCACGCGCCGCCGCACCTCGGGCCCGAGACCGCGGGCGCGGCTGCGTCGGCTCACCAACGTCTGGCCGTCGCCGTCAGCGCCGACGCGCACGCCGTAGACGCTGCCATCGAAGCGCGCCAGGTTGCTCGACGCCTCGGCCGTGGCGATGACGTAGTACGTCGCCACCGCGTGGGCGACCTCGGGCACGCTGCGCTCCTCGATCGTCGCGCCGGCCTCGCGCAGCCGCTCCACCACGCGCTCCACCGCGCTCCGGACGCCGGCAGCGACGCCGCGCGTGAACAGCTCGGGTACGACGGCGACGCGCAGGCTCGGCGCGAGTGCGGACAGGTCCTGCGCCACCGGCAACGGGCCGACCTCGGCCGCCGGTCGCGCCGCGCTGGTCGCGTCGAACGGATCGGCGCCGGCCATCAGCGCCAGCGCCGTGGCGGCGTCCTCGGCATCGAGCGTCAGCACCCCCACCTGATCGAGCGAGCTGCCGTACGCGACGAGGCCGTAGCGCGACACCCGCCCGTAGGTCGGCTTGATCCCCAGGACCCCGCAGAACGCCGCGGGCTGGCGCACGGAGCCACCGGTGTCGGTGCCGAGCGCGAGCGGCACGACGCCGGCCGCCACGGCCGCCGCCGACCCCCCGGAGCTGCCGCCGGTCACGCGCTCGGGGTGCAGCGGGCTACGGACCGGTCCGGCGTCGGCGAACTCCGTGCTGCTCCCCATGCCGAACGCGTCGAGGTTGGTGGTCGCGATCACCACCGCCCCCGCCGCTCGCAGGCGCGCGACGGCGGTGGCCTCGAAGGGGGAACGGTGCTCGCGCAGGACGGCGGCGCCGGCGGTGGTACGCACCCCGGCCACGCACAGGTTGTCTTTCACAGCGATCGGGACGCCCGCGAGCGGCCCCGGGTCACGTCCGTCGCCGACCGCCCGATCGACCGCCCGGGCGGCCTCGAGCGCCCCCCGGTCGTCGATGGTGACGAAGGCGTTGGTGTGCTCCTGGGCGGCGTGGGCGCGGGCCAACGCGGCACGCACCTCGTCCTCCGCCGAGCACGCCCGCGAGCGGACGTCGGCGGCGATGGTCCGGGCGCTGCGCATCCGCGGCATCCTACCAGGCGCTCCGTCCGGCGCGACCGTGCTGTGCGGAATTCTTCGTCCTGCGCCCCGGCGTGGCTCGCCTATACTCGCCCTGTGCAGGACGATCCACCAAGCCGCGACGCGGGCGCGCCCCCAGCACCACGCAGGGTCAAGGCGGCGCCCGATCGACGCGGTGCGTCGGAGCGCGGCACGCGCGTCGAGGTCGGCGGCGCCAGCGACGCCGGCAAGGTCCGCCTCGTGAACCAAGACGCCTTCTGGGTCGGTGAGATCCCCGGCAAGGGGACCCTCGCCGTGGTCGCCGACGGCATGGGCGGCCACCAGACCGGCGAGGTCGCCAGCCAGCAGGCCGTACAGACCTTCCGAGAGTCGTTCGACCGCTCGCGGGCCACGCCGCCGGCCGCGATGGCGCGGGCCTCGCAGGCCGCCAACCTGGAGATCTACGAGTACGCGCTCGAGCACCCCGAACACCGCGGCATGGGCACCACCCTCACGACGGTGCTGATCGACGACCAGGTGGCGATCGTCGGGCACGTCGGCGACTCGCGTGCCTACCTGGTGCGCGACGGCGCCATCGAGCAGCTCACGCACGACCACTCCTGGGTCGCCGATCGCGTCCGCCAGGGGCTCCTGACCGACGACGAGGCACGCCGCCACCGCTGGCGCAACGTGATCACCAACGCGCTCGGCGCCACCACGGCGTTCAAGCTCGACCTCCACCACTTCGAGCTGCGCGAAGGCGACCGCCTGCTCCTGTGCAGCGACGGCATCTCGATGCTGCTCTCCGAGCTGATGATGCAGCAGATCATCAGCGACAACGATCCACAGGAAGCGGCGGAGCGACTGGTCGAGGAGGCGAACGATCGCGGCAGCCCGGACAACGTGACCGCCGTCGTCCTGCGCATCGAAGCCGTGTCGACGCGCGCCAAGCGCTACGCCCTGCCGGAGCGCGACGATGCCTCGATCGACATCACCGACACGATGTCGGGCATCCGCCGGGTCGAGGACGCGTTCCCCAGCCGCGGCCCGCTCGCGACCCTGCGCAAGCAGGCCTGGTACCCGTACCGCATGTGGATCGTGGGATCGGCCTACCTGCTGCTGTTGTTCGTCCTGTTCTCGTTCTGGCGCGCCGCCGGCGCCTGACGCAGCACCGAACCGGTCGCCCGAGCGCCGCCCGCACGGCGAGCGCCCACCGGGGCGACCACGTAGACTCGGGCATGCGCGACATCGTCAGCACCACCAACGCACCCGCCGCCATCGGACCCTACTCGCAAGCCGTCGGTATCGGTGGCCTCCTGTTCACGTCGGGGCAGATCCCGCTCCTGCCGGACGGCTCGCTGGTGGAGGGCGACGTCGAGGCGCAGACGCGCCAGGTCCTCGCCAACCTCGCAGCCGTGCTCGAGGCCGGCGGCAGCTCGCTCGACCAGGTGGTCAAGTGCACCGTGTTCCTCGCGGACATGAACGACTTCGCGGCCGTGAACGCCGTCTACGCGGAGGCCTTCACGAGCGAACCGCCGGCTCGTTCGGCCGTCGAGGTGGCCAGGCTGCCGCGCGACGTCATGGTCGAGATCGAGGCGGTCGCCCTGCGCTCGGCGCGCTGAGCGCTGGCCGCCCGCCAGCCGCTCACACGCCGCTCGGTCACACCAGGACGAGCGCGACGTAGACGAGGTACGCCGCCAGCAGGGCGGCGCCCTCACGCCGTCCGACGCGCCAGCCGGTGATGGCGATGGGCGCCACGACGGCGGCGAACAGCAGCATCACGAGCAGGTCGACGCGCAGCGCGGTCGCCTCCACCTGGAGGGGATGCACGAGCCCCGCGAGCGCGAGCACCGACAACAGGTTGAACACGTTCGAGCCGACGATGTTGCCCAGGATGATGTCGCCCTGGCGTCGCAGCGCCGCGGCGATGGAGCTCGCGAGCTCGGGCAGGCTGGTGCCGATGGCGACCATCGTGAGGCCGATCACCCGCTCGGAGACCCCCCAGGCCTGCGCCAGGGAGATGGCGCCGGTGACCAGGGCCTGGGCCGCGAGCGCCAGCAGCGCCACCCCGGCCAGCGCCAGCAGCGCCGGCCGCAGCCGCGCCGGCAGTGGCGCGCCCAGCTCGCGCGCGACCGCGTTCGCGGGACCGCTGTCGCCGCGGAAGGCGATCACCAGGAAGGCGACCAACCCGAGCAGCAGCACGCCCGCCTCGAGCCGGCCGAGGCTGCCGTCGAGCAGCAGCAGCGCCGCGACCAGCGAGGCCGCGATCATCACCGCCACCTCGCGGCGGACGAAGCTCCACGTCGTCGCCAGCGGCCACATCAGGGCGGAGGCGCCCAGGATCAGGCCGACGTTGGCGATGTTCGAACCGATCACGTTGGCGAGGGCGATCTCGGGCGAACCGCGCAGCGCGGCGGCGAGCGACGCGGCGAGCTCCGGCGCGCTGGTGCCGAACGCGACCACCGTCAATCCCACCACCAAGGGGCTGATCCCGAAGCCGCGCGCCAAGCGCGAGGCGTTGCCCACGAGCAGGTCGCCCCCGTAGGCGAGTCCGGCGATCCCGATGACCACCAAGAGGATGTCGAGCACGGCGCAGACTAGCACCTGCGTCACGGCCGCGGTGACCCGGCGCTCATGAGACTCAAGCGATTGGCGTTACCCTGGCGACATGCGCAGTCGCTTCGTGGACATCGCCCTCATCGCCGGCTTGGTCGCGGTGGCTGGCGCCATCATGTGGACGCTCTTCAACCTCGGCGGTTCGCCGCGCCCGACCGTCCCCGCAACCACACCACCAGCCCAGACGACCCCGGCGGATCCGGCCCCGCAAGCGCTCCCGAGCCCGCCTGGCGCCGCGGGCGTCGTGCCCGTCGACCCCAACGATCCGGCCGCGGCGAACGGCGCCCTGACGCCACCCGGCGCAGCGACGCCAGGTGAGGCGGGCGTCGAACCGGTCGCGCCGGACGCCCCCGCCCAGCCGTCGCCCACGCCGGCGGCGCCCGCCGCCGATCCCCTCTCGGCCGAGGCGGGCCGCACCGTGCCGGCCGCCGAGGCGGCCCCCGTGCCGAGCGGCACCGTCGGACTCGAACGCGTCGGCTTCTCGTACGTCACGGGCGGCGCGGGCGCGTGCGGCATCGTGCTCGAGCCCTGGCAGCACATCGCCGTGAGCCGCGAGTTGCTCGACGCCTACGGCTGCGGCGCGCAGGTGACCGTGACGCTCGACGACCCAGCCGACGGCCGCAGCAGCTTCACGGCCACGGTGGCCGACACCATGAACCCGCAGTTCAGCCGCACCGCCAACGTCTACGTCGGCACCGACGAGGACGCGTTCGCGTACGGGTTGACCAGCGGGAGCGTGACGCCGGCCGACTGACCCCGCTCG
>REEJ01000151.1 GCA_007695125.1 Trueperaceae bacterium
GCTACTTGCGCGCCGACGCGCTCGAGCGCACCGATCCGGAGCTGGCGCTGGCCCTCGCGCGGCGCGAGACGGTGGCGGTCTCCGACCTGGTGGGCGAGATGCTGGAGATCGCCGCGCGCTCCCTGCGCAGCGGTCAGTGGGACCCCGCACTGGTCGACGTGCGCGAGGCGAAGGTCGACCGGTCGACGCGCGAGATCGTCCAGTACCTCGCCGACCTCCGGAAGCGCCACGGCGAGGATCCGGTCTCCGAGCGGCTGCTCCTCACGGCCAGCGAGCTCGAGCACATGGGCGACCAGGTGCGACGCCTGCAGCGGCGCGAGGCGAAGCTGGTGACGGCGGGGATCGAGTTCAGCCACGCCGGTCGCTCCGAGCTGGCCGACACCGCCGAGCGCTCGCTCGAGCGCCTGCGCGCGGCCTTCACGGCGCTGGCGACGGGCGACGCGCGTGTGGCGAAGAGCGTGCTCGAGGGCCGCACCGCCTTCGAGCGCTTCGTCGCCGACATGCGCCTGGCGCACCTGGCACGGCTCGAGTCGCAGCGCCCCGAGACGCGCGCCTCGACGCTGCACCACCTCGAGGTGCTCACGCTGCTGCGCCAACTCGACGCCAGCAGCACGCGCATCGCGGGGTGGGTCGTGGCCAGCCAGGAGGGTGGTCCGGTGGTGCACGGGGCGGTGGAGGGGGACGAGTCGAGCGGGGAGGGGTGAGGGCGGGTAGGGGCGGCGCGTCGCAGCCGCCGGGCGCCGTGCACCGGGCGTGCGGCCCTCGCTGGCTCGAAGCCCCGACCGGCGCCTCCCGTCAGCGGGTGCGGTACCCCAACGCCGCCGCGCCGAGCGCGTGCGCGCAGGCGGCTTGGGTCGGGTCGACGACCGTCACACCGAGCGACCGTTCCAGATCGGCACGGTAATGCGCCATGCCAGCGCAGCCGAGGACGAGCACCGCGGCGCCGTGGTCGTGGACGAGGCGCCGGCCGGTCGCCAGCATGCGGTCGCCGAGCCGCGTCGTGTCGGCGAGCTCGGCGACCGTGGCACCGAGCGGAAGGTCCGCGGCGACGCGTGCTGCGATGCCCATCGAGCGATAGGTGCGCCAGTGGCGCGCCAGCGATCCGGAGCCGATCGAGATCACTCCGATCGACTCGCCCAACGACAAGGCGGTGAGCAGGCCGCTCTGGGCGATGCCGAGCACCGGTCGATCCGTGGCCTCGCGGGCGGCGTGCAGCCCTGGATCGGAGAAGCAGGCGATGACGAACGCGTCGTACGCGTCGCCATGCGCTGCGACGTGCTCCGCGACGGGTGTCGCCACGGCCTCGACGTCGCGCTGCGTCTCGATGCCGAACGGGGTGCCGTCGAGCCCGACGACGCTGATGTCGGCGCCCAAGCCGCTGCGCAACCCGGACACGGCGGTATCGATGCCGGCGGTGACGGCGAGGTTGCTGTTGGGGTTGATGACGAGCAGGGTCGGCACGTCAGATCCGAGCCAACCCGGGCCCGAGCGGCAACCCGACGCGGTGCACGATGCGTTCGAGTTCGTCGCGGCTGTGATCGTCGAGGCGCAGACCGGGGGAGCGGATGGCGGTGCTGGCGATGATGCCGCGCTTCCAGAACACGTGCTTGCGATAGGCGAGGCCGATCTTGGGTTGGAACTCGTAGCGGATGTACGGGATGTAGCGATCGAACACCTCGGCGGCACCGGCGTGGTCGCCGGCGCGGAAGCGCTCGAAGATCGCCACGAGCACCTCGGGGTAGGCGAGGCCGGTCATGATGCCGATCGCGCCGCGCTCGAGCTCCTCGAGGAAGTACGTGCCGCCCAAGCCGCCGAACACCCCGATCCGCCCCTCGGCGAGGTCGAGCACCTGGCTCATCTTCTGGAGCACGGGCGGCTCCTCCGCCTTGATGTACGGGGCGACACCGTCGCGGGCGAGGCGGGCGATCAAGTCGGGCGAGAGGGTGATACCGAACGATTCCGGGAAGTCGTGCAGGATCAGCGGGACGTCGACCGCTGCGGCGACGGCGCTGAAGTACTCGTACAGCGCCGCATCGCTCTGCGGGCCGGCCGGTGCGACGAACACCGCCGCCGCACCGAGCTCGGCGGCCTGGCGCGCCTGCTCGATGGCGCCGGCGGTCCCGAGCGAGCGAACACCGACCCAGACGGGAACGTCGGGGCCGGCGCTCGCGACGCTCGTCTCGATCACGCTGCGGCGCTCGGCCTCGTCGAGCTTGTGGGCCTCGCCCATGAAGCCGAGGATGGCGAGACCGTGGACGCCAGCCTCGACCTGGAACTCGACCAGGCGACGCAGGCTGGCGAGGTCGAGTGCGCCGTCGTCGGCGAACGGGGTGGGCAGGATCGGGTTGACGCCGCTGAGGGTGCGCTCGGTGGGGGCGCTCACGTCACCCCTCCAGCGGCTCGTTGAAGCGCTGGATCTCGACCAGGTAGCCGTTGGGGTCGCGCAGGAAGAACTGGTAGACGTTGAAACGCTCGCTGAGACCAGGGCTGTTCTCGGTGGCGATGCCGGCGGCGTGCACGCGCTCGTAGACCCCGTCGACGTCGTCGATCAGCAGCGTGATCACCACGCGGTACTCGACGGGGATGGAGTAGCCGCGCTCGCAGAAGCCGACGTAGCTGGCAGGGCCGGTCTTGTAGATGCGGCACAGGCCTTGGTCCCGCACGAGCGTGAGGCCGAGGACGCCCTCGTAGAAGTCGATCGACTTCTGGTGGTCGTCGGTGGGCAGGAACGTGACCTGCCCCTTGAGCTCGAAGTGCTTGGCGATGTCGGTCATGGTGCTCCTTCCTGGCGGCGGCGGATGCCGCGGCGAGGCGGGTTCACGTGCCGGCGGCGTCGCGCGGGCGGCGATGCCAGGCCGTGATGCCCACCTGGGTGTTGGCGAGGTGTGCGGCGAGCCGTTCGGTGGCGGTGCCGACGTCGCCGTCGATCAAGGCGTCCACGATTGCGAGGCTCTCCTCGATGTCCTCGCGGGCTCTGCCGGGGATGGCACGACCAGCGTCCCAGTAGCGCTGCAGTTGGGTCGCGAGCTGGTCCCAACTGCGCAAGAAGTGGGCGTTGCCCGTCGCTCGGACGATGCCGCGATGGAACGCGAGATCGGCAAGCGACGCGGCGCTGGCGGCCGCATCGTCGCTCGGTTCGCGGTGGCGCTCGAGGTCGGCGCGCAACCGCTGCAGCGTGGCCGGGTTGCCGCGCTTGGCGACGAGCGCCAGTGCCCCGGCCTCGATGGCGAAGCGCAGCTCGAACAGCTCGTCGAGGTCGGCCAACCGGAGATCGGCGACCACCATGCCCTTGCCGCGCACCGCCTCGCCCTCGACGAACCCTTCGTTGCGGAGCATGAGCAGCGCGTCGCGCACGGGCGTGCGGCTGACGCCCAGTTCACGAGCCAACGGCTCCGCGGCCAGCACCTGCCCGGGAGCGAAGGCGTTGGTGACGATCGCCTCCTTGATCCGGTCGTAAGTGCGGTCGGTGACCGACCGTGGTCGGGACATGCGCTTCAGCGGGCCCATGGGGTTCATCTCTCCGAATGAGGACGTGCGCCGTCGTCGGCGCGGCGAAGTCTACCACCGATCCGGAAAAGGTGCATGCAACACGTAGCATGAAACGACACGAACGACGTCCAGCACGATGAGAGTGCCGGCGTGGTTGACGTACCGGTGTCGGTCTGCTAGCCTCCTGCATCCACCTCCGCGCCATGCCGGTACGGTCCCGCATCGGCGGTCGACCAGACCGAGCCGGCGAGGCACCACGCACGCACGTGAGCTCGACCAAGTTCGAGGAGGAACCATGCATCCATCCACCGACCACCGCCGCTCGCCGGAGCGCCGCACCCCGAGGCGCGCGCTGCTGCCGGCGCTCGTAAGCGTCGTCGCGTTGGCGTTCGGCGTCGCGCTGGCGCAGTCCACGCTGAACATCGGCGTCGACGCCGAAGTGTCGAGCATGGACCCTCGGTTCTCCGGCACGGTCGCGAACCAGAACATCATGACCCTGCTGCACATCCCGCTCTTGGTGTGGGACAACGAGCTCAACATCGTCCCCATGCTGGCGGAGTCGATCGACAACCCCGACGACCGGACCTACGTGTTCACGCTCCGCCAGGGGCTCACCTTCCACGACGGCACCGAGATCACCTCGGCCGACGTCAAGTACACGTACGACGGCCTGCGCGACCCCGACGGGGGCTACCTGGGCCTCAGCTTCTACCGCGACATCGAGTCGATCGAGACGCCCGACCCGTACACCGTGGTGATGACGCTCGCCTCGCCGAGCTCCCCGTTCATCTACTACCTCAACCACGGCATCATCCCGATGCACTACGTGGAAGAGGTCGGCGACGAGCGCTTCGCGACCGTCCCCCTCGGCAGCGGACCGTTCCAGTTCGCCGAGTGGGTCACCGGAGAGCGCGTGGTGCTCGAGGCCTTCGACGGCTGGTTCGAGGGCCGACCCGCGATCGACCGCCTCGTGTTCCGCCCGATCCCCGACACCACCGTCCGCACCATCGAGCTCGAGATCGGAGGCGTCGACCTGGTCGATCGCATCGACCCGCTCGACGTCGAGCGTCTCGACATGGACGACTTCATCAACGTCACGCGCGCCACCGCGTTCCGCTACGAGAACCTCGGCATCAGCACCCGCCTCGGGGCGCTCGAAGACGTCCGCGTCCGCCAGGCCATCGCCCACATGATCCCCAAGGCCGACATCGTGGAGTTCATCCTCGACGGCGTGGCGCAGGTCGGACACTCGCCGATCGTGGCCGGCTCCTGGGCGCACAACGCCGACGCGGTGCTCGAGTACGACCCCGAGCGCGGCGCCGAGCTGCTCGCCGAGGCCGGTTACGCCGACGGCTTCGAGACCGAGCTCATCATCCGACCCGATCCGATCAACCGCCAGATCGCCGAGGTGATCCAGCAGGAGCTCGCGCGTCACGGCAACATCAGCCTCACCGTCTCCGAGATCGAGTCCGCGACCTTCTTCGAGCGCCTCGCCGAGGGCACCGTGCCGATGTGGATCGCAGGCTGGGGCGCGCTCTCCGACCCCGACCGCGGCGTGTACCGCCAGTTCCACAGCCGCAACTTCCCCCCCGCCGGCCCCAACCGCCAGTTCTACGAGAACCCGCGAGCCGACGAGCTCATGGACCTCGCACGCACCACCACCGACTTCGACGAGCGGCGCGCGTACTACCTCGAGCTCCAAGAGATCCTCGTCAACGACGCCTCCTACGTGATCCTCTACTACCCCGAGGTGATCTCGGCGGCCA
>REEJ01000227.1 GCA_007695125.1 Trueperaceae bacterium
TCAGCGCGAGTCCACGCGTCTGCGCCACGCAGCGCTGCAGCGCGACCAGCGGGAGATCGGCGGCACGCTCGCCCGAGAGCGCGTGGACCTCGTGGGGCGCGTAGCGGTGCTCCGCCTCAACGCCGAGTCGCTCGAAGGCGTCGAACAAGAGGCGCTCCTCGGGACGAATGCGGTCGTAGACGATCGCGATGTCTGGCCGGCGCGCGGTCACTCGCCCCAGTCCTCGGCCTCTTCGGGGGCGGGTTCGAGACGAAGCGGGTCGAGCGACACGACCTCGAGCTCGCTGCCTTCGTCGCTCACGAGGAGTTCGCCCAGTTCCAAGGCGGCCGGATCGGCCTCGACGCGGCCGTAGGGGGTGTCGATCGATCGAGATAGCATCGTTCCTCCGAAGCGGCGACTGGGCCGCGGGTTGCGTTTCGAAAGTCGCCATACGTTGACGACTCGCACGAGCCGCATGGTACGGGCGCCGCTCCAGGCTGTCAAGTCGCGCACAAGATGCGTACAGAACGCATGTTCGCCGTTGTGGACCGGACGCCTCCGGGGCCGTCGGCAGGGCATGCGGGGACCGACGATGCGAGCGCGAGTCCGGTCCAGGGGTTACGTTTCGTAAGCAGGGTCAGCGGCCGAGCGCCACGACGACCAGCGCTGGCTCGAGCGCTGGATCGAGGTCGAGCAGCGCCGCCACCTCGTCGTCGTAGAAGCCTGCGATCAGACACCCCGTCAGGCCCAACGCCGTCGCGGCCACGACGGCCGCTTGCGCGGCTGCGCCGGCCTCCAGGGTCAGCAAGCGGTACGCCCGTGCACCGTGACGCGCCATCAGCCGCGCGGGGAGGCCCGTCACCACCAACGTCGCCGCGAAGGCATCGAGGTCGGCGCGATCGAGCAACGCGCTGGCCAGCGACGACCGAGCGTCGCCGGAGCCAAGCTGTTCGAGCGTGTGCTCGCGCGCGTCGTAATGGTAGCGACCGACGCTGAGCTCGCGGACGGAGTGCACGATCACGTACGCCTCGAGTCCCGACGTGTCTCCGGGCACCAGATGCGTGCGCTGGCGACCATCGATCAACCCCGCGCAGGCCCACAGGACGCGGCCCAGCTCCTGCTGGTCGATCCAGCCGCCCTCGGCAGGCTCGCCACGGGCGCCGGCGAGGGCATCCCACACCTGTCCGCCCTGGCGCGCTCGAGTCAGCCCCGGCAGGCGGATGCGCTCCTGCGGGTTGGCGTAGACCTTGTAGCGCGACGCGGCGCCGACCGCTGGGGCCGCGGCCTCGCCTCTGACGAGCATCGTGGCCTCGTGAGCGGTGGCAGGTATGGAGCGTCTGAGTGCCATGCGAGACGCCGACGATACCACCCCGGCGAGCACTCGCGTCGGTACACTGGCCCCGTGCGACAGGCCCTGCTCGACTGGTTCGACGTCAACGCCCGTAGCTTTCCCTGGCGGACGCCCGGCCCGCGCGACGCCTACGCGGTCCTCGTCGCCGAGGCCCTGCTGCAGCAGACGCAGGCGGCGCGGGCGGTCCCGGCCTTCGAGCGCTTCGTCGCTCGCTTCCCGACGCCGCAGTCGTTGGCGGAGGCGCCGAGTTCGGACGTCTTGGCACAATGGCAAGGGCTCGGCTACTACCAGCGGGCGCTGCGGCTCCGGGCCTGCGCCTCGGCTCTGCTGCAACGCCACGGCGGCGCCGTTCCGACCGACGTGGCCGCGCTCGAGGCGCTGCCGGGCATCGGTCGCTACGGCGCGCGGGCGATCGCCGCACAGGCGTTCGGTCGGGACGTCGTCGCGGTGGATGCCAACGTCCGCCGCGTCGGCGCACGTGTCCTCGCCCTCGAGGCGCCCGACGACCTCGCGATCGAACGTGGCCTCGAGGCGCTGCTGTGTCGCGCCGCGGCGCCCCGCGAGCGCGGCGTGTCGGTGACGGAGGCGCTGATCGAGCTGGGGGCGACCGTCTGCACGCCGCGCGCGCCGGCCTGTTCGCGCTGCCCGCTGTTGCCGACATGCGCCGGTCGCGGCGCGCCCGAGTCGTTCCCGGGCCGTCGGGAGGTGCGCACCAGGCGCCGCGAAGTGATGCGCCCGCTGGTGGCGCGGCGCGGTGCGTGCGTCGCGCTCCGGCGGCGGCCACGGAGCGGGCGCTGGCCCGGCCTCTGGGGCTTCCCCGTCGCCGCCGTTGGCGAAGCGCCCGGCGGGCGGTCGCTGGCCGGCTTCGAGCACGTCGTGACGCACCGCACCCTGGAGGTGCGCCCCCGCATCGTGGCGGCGCAGCATCTGTCCGGCGAGCTGGCTTGGCTCCCCGTGCGACAGGTCGCAGCCGGGGGTGGCGACCACCCCGTCGCCGCCATCGACCGGCGTCTCGCCGAGCGGCTGCTCGACCTGTGGAGCTCACGGCGCGAGCACGACGAGGCGGCGGCATGACACGCTTGCGCGTCCGCTTCGCCGAGACCGACCAGATGGCCGTCGCTCACCACGGTGCCTACGCGGCGTGGCTCGAGGTCGCACGGGTCGAGTGGTTACGCGAGCATGGCTACGCCTACACCGAACTCGAGGCGCAGGGCGTGTCGCTGGCCGTGTCTGCGCTCACCGTGCGCTACCGCAGCGCCGCGCGCTTCGACGACGAGTTGCGCGTCGAACCTCGGCTGGCGGCCGTCGGCAGCCGCGGCTGCCGCTTCACGTACGAGATCCGCCGCGACGCCGACGACGCCCTGATCGCCCGTGCCGAGACGACGCACGTCGCCGTCGACCGGCGCGGTCGAGCCGTCCGCATCCCGGACGACTGGCATGCCTTCCTGGAGCGTCAGGTCGAGCGCGAGCACGCTTGAGGCACGATGCTAGACTCGGCGGCACGAGCGCCCCGCCGGCGCGGGGCTCGGAGGCCGCCATGCCAGAGACCGTCACGCACCCCACGCCCCAAGCCACGACGGCGAGCCCCCGCATCGTCGAACAGGCCCTGACGTTCGACGACGTCCTCCTCGTTCCACAACGCTCCGCCGTGCTACCCAAGGACGTCGACGTGGCGGGCCGGTTCACGCGGCGCATCTCGTTGCGCATCCCGATCGTCTCGGCCGCGATGGACACCGTCACCGAGACGGCGATGGCCATCGCCATGGCCCGCCAGGGCGGCATCGGCGTGGTGCACAAGAAGCTCACCGTCGAACAACAGTCCGACGTCGTGCGCAAGGTCAAGCGCTCCGAGTCGGGGATGATCGTCGATCCGATCACGCTCGGACCGCAGGCGACGATCGGCGACGCCGACCGTCTGATGGCGGAGTACCGCATCTCGGGCGTGCCGATCGTCGACCCCAGCGGCCGGCTGCTCGGCATCCTGACGAACCGCGACCTGCGCTTCGAGGACGACATGAGCAAGCGCGTCGACGCCCTCATGACGAAGGACGACCTCGTCACCGTGCCGGTCGGCACGACGCTCGAACAGGCCCGCGAGATCCTCAAGCGCCACAAGGTCGAGAAGCTGCTCGTCGTCGACGAGGCCTTCATGCTGCGTGGCCTGATCACGATCAAGGACATCACCAAGCGCATCGCCTACCCGAACTCCGCCAAGGACTCGCTCGGACGGCTGCGCGTGGCCGCTGCGGTCGGAGTGGCGCGCGACCTCGAGCCGCGCGCTGCCGCGCTCGTCGAGGCAGGCGTGGACGCGCTGGTGCTCGACAGCGCCCACGGTCACTCCGAGGGCATCCTCGACGCGCTGACGTACCTCAAGACGTCTTTCGACGTCGACGTCGTCGCGGGCAACGTGGCCACGGCGGCTGCGGCGCGCGACCTGATCGCCGCGGGCGCAGACGCCGTCAAGGTCGGCATCGGGCCGGGCTCCATCTGCACCACGCGCGTGGTCACCGGTGTTGGCATGCCGCAGCTGACGGCGATCCTCAACGTCGCGGACGTGACGCGCGCCGCGGGTGTGCCACTGATCGCCGACGGCGGCATCAAGTACTCGGGTGATCTCGCCAAGGCCCTCGCCGCCGGCGCCGACGCGGTGATGCTCGGTTCCATGCTGGCGGGCACCAGCGAGGCGCCCGGCGAGGACATCCTGCGCGATGGTCGACGCTACAAGGCCTATCGCGGCATGGGCAGCATGGGGTCGATGGCCGGCGGCAGCGCCGACCGCTACTTCCAGGAAGACGCCCAGAAGCTCGTCCCGGAGGGCATCGAGGGCATGGTCGCCTACAAGGGTCCGGTCGACGACGTCGTGTACCAGGTCGTGGGTGGCCTGCGCTCGGCGATGGGGTACTGCGGGGCGGAGAGCGTGCTGGCCCTGCAGGAGCGCGCCCAGTTCGTGAGCATCACGCAGGCGAGCCTCATCGAGGGCCACCCGCACGACATCACCATCACGAAGGACGCCCCCAACTACTCGGTGCGGCGCTGACGGAGGCCGCACCTCGCGCGCGCTGGTCGTGAGGACCGCAGCGGCTAGAAGGTCAGGACCTGATCGTCCTCGGGTTCGAGCGTCAGGAACGCGTCCCTGACGCTGTCGACACCGAGCGTGAGGAAGAACGTGAAGGGCGACAGGACACGCTCCTGGAGGCCGCCGTTGGGGCGCAGATGAGCGCTCAGACGAGCGAACTGACGCTGCACCTCGTCGTCTTGGCGTACCAGCGAGCGCCCGACGCGCTCCCGCAGCCTGACCAGCGTTCGATCGAGGTGGTGGCGGCCGCGGTCGACGGCGCCCTCCAGCGTCGGGTCGAGCGATCGCGTCGCCGCGAGCAGGTCGCCGAAGGCCTCCTCGATCGCGGCGAGCGCGCCGTTCGCGGTGTCGCCGTAACCGTGGCGCCGCAGCTGCAGTTCGCAGGCGGCTCGCTCCGGATCGGCCATGACGCGGCGCCAGTCGAGGCCGTGGCGATCCAAGATGCGCCTGACCGGCGGCTGCAACACGGTGGCCGTCGCCCGTGGCCAGACCAGCGGCATCGCCACGTCGTGATGCTCGTACACGGGCTTGAGCTGCGCCACGTAGCGCAGCTCGCCCGGACCGACCACGAACGCCGCCGTCGGCAGCACCGCGTCCTGCAGGACCGGACGCAGGCCGGCCGCGGGTGTCACGGCGGTCGGATCGTCGTCGAGCCAGGCCGTGATCGTCGCCCGTTCGACCCGCCCGCCCCCGAGCGAGAGCGCACCGCCACGATGGCGCAGCAGCGTCCTGTGGCCGCCGCCCGGACGCTCCACGAACAGGTTGCTGGCGTCGTCGCCGCGGCCGAGCAGCGGCGGCCAGCCACGCT
>REEJ01000223.1 GCA_007695125.1 Trueperaceae bacterium
TCCTGCCCGACCTGCCGCCCGACGAGGCCGACACGCTGATCCCGCTGGCCCGCGCCGCCGACCTCGCGACGGTGTTCCTGGTCGCGCCGACCAGCACGGACGCGCGCCTGGCGATCGTCACACAGGCGTCCCGCGGCTTCGTGTACGCGGTCTCGGTCACCGGCGTGACGGGCGCCCGGGACGCGGTGGGCGTGGAGGTCGCGTCGCTCGTGGCACGGACGCGCGCGCACACCGAGCTGCCGATCGCGGTGGGGTTCGGCGTCGCGTCACCCGACAGCGCCCGCGAGGTGGCTGCCGTGGCCGACGGCGTGGTGGTCGGCTCGGCACTGATCCGCACCCTGGGCGAGGGCGGCGACCTCGAGGCGCAAGCGGCGAGCTTGGCGGCGGCCTGCCGACGCTGAGGCGCTCGCCTCACGCCACGGGCGTGCGCTGCGGCGCGGGGCCGGCGGGCGTGACGAGCGAGTGTGGGGGTCGTGCCTCAGTCGATGGAGACGTCGACGACCGGGCCGAGCGCCAGGAGCAGCTCGTCGGCCACGAGCAGGTCGGCTTGCAGTTCGAGCGGCACCTCGCCCTCGACCACGCGCACGAGCACCGGGCCATCGGAGCGATCCGAGCGGAGCACGAGCAACTGGCCGGGCGCGTACAGGGCGGAGCGAACCTCGAAGCCCACCAGGTCGCGCTCGGTCGCGAGGCGCGTCGCGCCTGGCGTGCCGCTGACGACCTCGACGCGGACCCTGGCCACGCCGCTGCCGAGCATGCCGATGCGGTCTGCGGCAGCGCGCGACAGGTCGATGATGCGGCCCGCCTTGAAGGGCCCGCGATCGTTGATCCGCACCTCGACGCTGGCGCCGGTCTCCAGGTTCGTCACGTGGACCCGCGTCCCGAACGGGAGCGTCCGATGCGCGGCGGTCATCTCGGACGGGTCGAAGACCTCGCCGTTGCTGGTGGTTCGGCCGGCGAAGCCAGGGCCGTACCACGAGGCCTCGCCCACTTGCGGGGCGAAGAGCGCCTGGCTGGGTGCGGCGCCGGCGGCCGCAGCCGCCGCGGCGGCACCGACGCTGGGGAGGTAGGGCAGCGCGGTGCGCGGCGAACACGCGGACAGCAACAGCAGTGCGCCGATCATGGCGAACATCGCGCTGCTGCGGTGGCGCGCTCGGGGGGCGCTGACAGGATCCGACATCCACACATCATGACAAACGAACGAGCAGGAGGCGATGAGAAACCTCCGGCTCGCTCGATGGCTGCGTCGATGGGGTGCTGGGCACGCTCGGCGCGCGGCGCGGCGTGTGTGGCGCGCACGGAGTTCCTGGCGTCAGGCCCAGGTGCGCCGGGCGAGCTCCTTCTGGGCCAGCACGAAGGCCTCGTAGTCGGTGATCTCGGCGCTGCCCTCGGCGATCGCGCCTTCACAGCGGGTGATGATGTCGCTCAACTGCTCGTTGCTGAGTCTCCGCAAGTGCTCGCTCGCGGTGGTGGCGCTCTGAAGCATGGTGGCACTCCTTTTGGAATCGTCCATCGTCTGACGAGATGGTAGCCACCCGGCTCTTACAGCATTCTCACGGGGGTACCATGGGCGCCTCATGATCGACACGCATTGCCACCTCGACCGCGTCCCAGACATCGATCTCGCGCTCGATACGACGCTGGCCGCGATGGTCACGATCGGCACCGACCCGGAGCGCAGCCGCGCCGCCGTCGCACTGGCTCAGGCCGTCGATCGCGTGTACGCAGCGGTCGGCCTGCACCCGAGCGACGCCGGCCGCCTCGACGAGCCCGGCGTCACCGCGGCGATCGAGGCCTTGGCCCGCGAGCCCGGCGTGGTCGCGATCGGCGAGAGCGGCTTCGACACGTACTGGGACGGCGACGCGCTGCCGCTGCAGCGGCGCTCGTTCGCCTGGCAGGTCGAGCTCGCCCGGTCGCTCGACCTGCCGCTCGTCGTGCACGTCCGCGACGCCGACGGTGCGGACGACGCCTCGCTCTGCGCCGTCGAGATGCTGCGCGAGCACGCCTGGACCCGCGGCATCCTGCACTGCTGCAACGGTCACGAGGCGCTGATCGAGACGGGGCTGGAGCTCGGCTGGTTCGTGTCGTTCGCGGGCAACCTGACGTACCCGCGCGCGGCAGCGATCCGCGCCGCGGCGCTCGCGGTGCCCGAGGACCGCCTCCTGGTCGAGACCGACGCTCCGTTCCTGGCGCCGGTGCCGCATCGCGGCAAGCGCAACCTGCCGGCCTACGTGGCCTTCACCGCGCAGGCGCTCGCGACGCTCCGCGGTGTCGACCCGGCGACGCTCGAAGCGACGCTCGACGCGAACGCGCGGCGCTGCTACGACTTGTCGTCGTGAGGCGGAGGGCCGCGCTTGACAGCCCGCGCCGGCCGCGGCGCCACCCGCGTCACGCGCGTCTCGTGGGCGTCGTGGCGCAGCAGGTCGGCCAGGCGCGTGCGCGATATCGCACGGTGCGGATCGGTCGGGATGAACGCGGTCACCACGTCCACCCAGCGCGGCGTGCGGTACTCCAGCACCACGTGGAGCGCGATGCGCACGCTGGGGCTCACCGGCACCCAGCCCATGACCAAGAGGCGCTCGTCGTGCAGGTAGCGGGCCAGTTCCCGGCCGTGGAGCACGGTGGCGACGACGTCGTGTTCGGTGAACCCCTCGGTCGCCGCGTGGCGCTTGGCGTGCGGTCCCAGGCGGTACTGCCCGGCACGGACCAAGGGTCGCAGGTCGTGCAACGTGCGCCGCTTGGGGCGCGGCGAGGCGTGGCCGGGTCCGTTCGGAGGCGGCCGCATGCCCTCAGGCTACCAGAGCCGTGCCAGCGCTCCGTTACGCCGGCCACCGTCGCACCGACCTACACTGGCCGCATGGACAAGGACGAGGCCGAGCACGTGCACTTCGTGGAACTCGCCGGCGCGGGCGCCCGCGAGCGACTCTCGACCCAGGCGGCGCTCTGGCGCGACCAGGGCGTGCACACGACGCTCTTGCACAGCGCCGACGACGACGGCCTGTGGTTGCTCGTGGGCCGCGCCGCCACGACGCCTCCGCCGGCCGACGTCAGCGGAGCGCGGACCTGGCGGTTCGTGAGCGCGCTGGGGATGGGCTCATGAGCGAGCGGGGCGCCGAGGCACCCGAGCGCGAGTTCATCGACGACGCGTATCACGTCGAGCGCCCCGGCGCAGACCTGTACGTCGAACAGGTCGGCCCAGCCCTGGCGCCGCCCGTGTACTACCTGCACAGCGGTCCCGGTTACCACTCGCACGCGTTCCGCGAACTCGTCGGCGACGATCTCGAGTCGTTCCGCATGGTGTACGCCGACCAGCGCGGTGGCGGCCGCTCCTACGCCGACCAACCCTTCGACATCGACGTCCTCGCCGACGACGTCGCCGCCGTCGTGAGCGCCCTGGAGCGCGAGAGCCCGCCCTGGGCAGCGCCGCTCACGCTGCTCGCGCACGGCTTCGGCGCCACCGTCGCGGTCCGCGCCGCGCTCAGGCACCCTGAACTGATCGCGAGACTGGTGCTGGTGAACCCCTGGTGCTCGATGCCGATGCTGGCGCGCACGCTGCAGCGCACGGCCGCGGTGCAGAGCGACCAGACCGACGCCGCGCTGCCGCCCGAGGGCGCGCTCGCCGACGCGGACGCGCTCGATCCGGACGAGTTGATCGACACCGCCTTCGGCTGGGTCGCCGCCAAGCAGCTCTTCGACCGTCTCGAGTTCCCGAACCCGGCCGCTCGCATGCGCCTGGAGCACGCCGACGCGACCGCACTGCTCGGACCGACCGAGACCGCCGAGCTGCTGCGCCCGTGGCACGTCGACGTCCTGGCCGACCTGCCGACGCTGCTGTGCGACGTGGTGGTGCTGGTCGGCACCGGCGACGGCACGGCCTTCCCCGATCAGGCGGAGGCGGTCTTGACGCGACTCCCGAACGCGCGGTCGGGCCTGCTCGACGTCGGGCACTACCCCTGGCTCGACGACCCAGAGGGGTTCCTCGACCTGCTCCGGGCTGCGCTGACGACTCCCTAGCCGGCCTCGTCGGCCTCGTCGGTACCTGGTGGGCGTGCGTGGCTCACGGCGTGTTGCGGCGCGGCTCACGGTGCGCCGTGCGCGTGTGCGAACGCCGTAAGTATATATCCGCATAATTGACGTCAGGTAGCGACGATGTCCGGCCCGCACCTGGGCGCTTGGACCGGACGGAGTACACGACGCGACCGACGCCCGGCACCCGCGCAGCGACCCCACCCGGGGAACCCCCACCCGCCGCACCGCCGACGCGCCGATCAAGTGCCCCCAGACGAACGTTCCAGCGTTCGGAGGCGATGAACCGAGGATCCCTATCTGGGCATCATGGGACTCGGGGAGCCAGTGATGCAACCGGCCGAATGGAGTTCGCAGTGCCACGTTCCCCGCACACCGCTCGTCACGGCGCGCCCGCGCCGCTGATCCTCGTGGCACGTACGAGCGACACCGACAACAGGTTGCATCCCAACCACACTAAGGAGTGGTTCGGATGCGCTTCCTCCATGGACTAGCGACCATCGTCGCGCTCGCGCTCGTGGGGTCGACCCTCGCGCAGGGCAGCGCCAACCACCAGGTCAGCGTCAGCATCCCCACCGTGCTGCGCCTGCGGATCGACCACAACCTCGCGAGCGACCACGCCAGCGTGCCCGTCAGCGTGCGCGTCGACGGCGCCCTGCGCGAGATCGACCCCGCCGCGACCCGGCTCGAGGTCTTCGCCAACACCGCCTGGCAGCTCTCGATCAGCTACACGCCCGTCGGCGGCGGCTCGGGGCTGGTCCTGAGCTGGCACGCGGCCGGCAGCAGCGGCGTCCTCGGCAGCAGCCCCGCGATCGTCGCCGGCGGCTGCGCCACGGGCGGCTGGCGCCTGATCGACGTCGACTACGGCATCCTCAACGAAAGCGCCGACGGCACGTACCAGGGGGTGATCGCCTACACGCTCGCGCGTCCATGACGTGCTGGACGGCCTCCGCGTGAGGTAGGCCACAGCCCCTCGCACGAACGGCTCGTGTGAAATTCTTGGCACTGTCTCGGCCCCGAAAGTAAGGGATCCGTAAGAGTTGGTTTGGCACGATGCTCCGCACAAGGCAACGGCACCGCGAATCCCATCACCCCGCGGCGCCAACCCTTCGGAAGCGATGAACTCTGTACCTGTATCTGGGCGCTTGGGTCAGAGGGAGCTAGTAGCGCAACCGGCCGAAG
>REEJ01000068.1 GCA_007695125.1 Trueperaceae bacterium
GCCTCCTGGCAGGCGGTGGCGATGTCCCAACCGGCGAAGTTCGACGAGCCGACGTAGACGACCTTGCCCTGTTGCACCAGCGCGTCGAAGGCCTGCCACGTCTCGTCCCAGGGGCACTCCCGGTCGACGTGGTGCATCTGGTAGATGTCGATGTGCTCGGTCTGGAGGCGCTTGAGGCTGGCCTCGCAGTGCTTGCGGATCTTGTAGGCGGAGAGGTTGCGGCCGTCGCTGTTGGGTTCGGCGTGAGGGTACGCCCCCTCCATCGTGTTGTAGACCTTGGTGGCCAGCACCACCGCGTCGCGGCGGCCGTCGCCGAGCGCGAACCAGTTGCCGACGATGCGCTCCGTCTCGCCGCGCTGCACCGACCAGCCGTAGACGTCGGCGGTGTCGAAGAAGTTGATGCCGAGCTCGAGCGCGCGGTCCATGATCGCGAACGAGTCGTCCTGGCTGGTGTGCCAGCCGAAGTTCATGGTGCCGAGGCAGAGGTCGCTGACGAGCACGCCGTGCCTTCCGAGCCGCTTGTGGTTGACGCTCATGATGGGCTCCTTCCGAGTCCGATCGTGACGTAGGTTCGCGCCTCCTAGGATACGCCCGTGCACGGCCGCGAGGCGCTCAGTGGCGCGCCGCTGCCTCGTCCCAGTCGGCGAGGAAGATGTGCCAGAGCCCCTCGGCCTGGGCGAGCGTCAGGCCCATGTGCCGCTCGAACGAGGCCAGCACGCCCTCGGCGTCGGCGGCTCGGTTGGCGTCTTCGAGGAACGCCCGGAACGCCGCGATGCGAGCGAGATCCGTGTGTCCCGCGCCGAGGAGATGCGTCACGAACGAGCCGGCCGCGGGGTAGGTCAGCGTGTCGGCGAGCGCGTTCCAACCACGGTTGCCGTGCGCGAGCGGCGCGAGCGCGGGCAGCTCACGTCGCGCCAGCGCCGCCTGGGCGTTGCCGTGCACCGTCATGCCGTACCACGCTCCGAGGCGCGGCGGCAGCCCCCGCTCGGCCAAGGTCGCCTCGTCGAAGTAGACCTCGGGCCAGGTGTAGTACATGGCGATGCCCTCGAGCCACAGGCCGCCGAGGCGCAGCGGACGCTCGACGGGCACCGTCAGCAGGTGCGCCACCTCGTGCGCGTCCGCCGCGTGGATCGAGATCACGGCGTCCAGCTCGAGCAGCGCCCGGCCGTTCGTGTCGAACCCGGTGAGGTCGCGCAGCGTGGCACGGTCGGGGAAGACGTAGACGTCGATCGTCTCGGGCATGCGCCAGGCCGGACCGACCTCGTCCAGGAAGGCTGCCAGCCTCGCATTCGCCGTTGCGGGTGGCTCGGTCGGCTCCACGCCCACGATCGTCAGGTAGCGGAGCTCGGTGCCGTGCACGGACACGACGTCGACGACCTCCCAGTCGCCGCGGGGTGGCTCGGTCCGCGATGTCGGTGCACACGCCGCGAGCGAGAGGGCGGTCACGACGGCGATAGCGCTGATGGCGAGGCGGAGAGGTGACGGTCGACGCATGGCGACTCCCTTCGCCCCTGAACGTAGACGAGCGCTCGCGCCCCGGCAGGGGCGAACGTCCTGGTGCGCCGCTGGTCGAGCGGTCGTCAGCGCAGGTACACGGGGTTGCCGAGCGCCAAGCGATACGGTTCGCGGAACGGCTCCGCCGCGTCGAGCCCGAGTGGGAGCGCCGCACGGCGCGCCGCGTGGCCGAGCGCCTCCCGCCGCGCCGCCAGCCCCGCGTCGGCGACCACCTCGGCGCGCAGGAACGGCCCGCCCACGTTCGGCGTCCACACGTCGTCGAAGGCCTCTGCGTCGATGGCGACCTCGCGCACGACCCCTGCCGCCGCGATCCAACGCAGCCGCTCACCGCGTGCGCCATGCACCGTCGCCGTGGCAGGCGTTCTGCGGTCGTGCGTCCCGTCGCCGCCCATCGGCGCGCCGCCGACCGTGATCGTCAAGAACGGCCCCTCGGGCGCCTCCGACACGGTGGCGCGGCCACTGCGCAGGGCGCCCAGCACCGCGGCCTGGGAGCGCTCCTCGAGCCACAGCCACGTGGTCGGCGAGCCGAGCCTGAGCACCGGGGGGTCGCGGTCCGGGCCGGCCGGCTGGTGTCGGTCGCTGCCGCCCACGAGCGTGAGGCGCCGTCCCTGGCGCAGCAGCGCGTCGTAGCGCTCGAGCGACTCCCAGTTGCGCAACCACCACGGCCCCTGCCAGGCCTCCATGGCGTCGATCCCCGCCGGGACCGCGTACTCCCAGTCGCAGCCGATGCAGCCCGGCGAGCGCTTCGGATGGTTCACCGACATGAGCCCGCCGCGCGCGTGGACGTGTTCGAGCAGCGTCACGACGTCGCCGTCGCTGCGGACCCGGAAGTCGACCCAGCCAGCGACGCCCCACACGTTGGCGTGCCCGCGGTAGGTGGTGACCTCCATGCCCGGCAGCCACAGGAGGCGGTCGCACGCCATGGCGGCGAGCGGTGCGTGGTGGCTCACGGTGTTGTGGTCGGTCACCGCCAACACGTCGAGTCCGCGCTCGAGCGCGGCTGAGCGCAGGTCGTGCAGCGAGCCGCGGGCGTCGCTGTGGTGCGAGTGGCTCTGCAGGTCGGCTCGGTACCAGCCGGGACCCGTGCGGCCCGGCGACGCCGGCGGTTCGACGGCGGCGCCCACGGCGTCTGCCGCCAGCCCCGGGACGACGGTCGGCTCGGCGCCGGCATGCACCTCGACCTCGACGCGGTAGGCGCAGCCTCCCGCGGCCACCGCCGCCAAGCCGAGGAGCACGTGCCAGCGGCCGGGCGACAACGGGCCCGGCAGGTAGCCGGGGGTGGCGCGCGACGGCGTCACCATGACGTGATCGCGCGCGCCGCCGCTCCAGCCCCGGAAGCCTCGTCGCGACGGGAAGGGACCGGCGTGCGGGTCGAGCAGGCCGAGGTCGAGGACGCTGCCCGGGTCGAAGGCGTAACGCACCTCCACGGCGGTCGACCCCTCGGGCACCTCGAAAGGCAGCTCCAGGTACGGGTCCCGACGCCGGTCGTCGGGCGTCACCCGTCCCGTGACGACGGTCCTCACCCCAACTCGATCCGTTCGCCGCTGCTCCGGAACAGGCGCAGGTTGGCCCGGTCGATGGTGGCGTGCACCGTGCCTTCGACCTCGGGCGGTTCGTCGCCGAAGATGCGGAGGGTGGCCAACGCGTCGCCGACGCTCAGGGTCACGAGCGTCTCGGGACCGAGCGGTTCGACCGCGTAGAGTTCGCCCTTCATGGTCCACGGATCACCCTCGCGGCCCACGCCGAGGTGCTCTGGCCGCACGCCCAGGAAGACCTCCTCGCCGTGCTCGACCCGGTCCTTGAGGCGCCCGCTCCACTCGTCCGCGTCGATGCTGAAGGTGGGGGCGACGAAGCGCGTGTGCGTCGCCGTGCGCTCGATCGTGACCGGGAGCAGGTTCATGGGCGGGCTGCCCAGGAAGTTGGCGACGAACGTGGTGGCCGGCCGGTGGTAGACCTCGAGCGGGGGCGCCATCTGTACGATGCGACCGCCGTCCATCACGGCGATCCGGTCTGCCAGCGCCATCGCCTCGGCCTGGTCGTGCGTCACGTACACGGCGGTGACGCCCAGCTCCTGCTGCAGGTGCTTCAGGAAGCCTCGCGCCTCGAGCCGCAGCTTGGCGTCGAGGTTCGACAGCGGTTCGTCGAACAAGAACACCTGTGGCTTGTGGACCACTGCGCGCGCGACCGAGGTGCGTTGCTGCTGGCCACCCGAGATCTGGCCCGGGCGGCGCTCGAGCAGGTTGCCGATCTGCAGGTGGGCGGCGACCTCGGCTGCGCGCTTGGCGCGGTCCTCCTTCGAGATGCCCCGCACCTTGAGTGGGTAGGCGATGTTCTCGGAGATCGTCATGTGCGGGTAGAGCGCATAATCCTGGAACACCATGCCGATGTCGCGACCCTTCGGGGCGACCATGGTGACGTCGGCGTCGCCGATGTGGATGGTGCCGCCCGTCGGCTGCTCGAGGCCGGCGATCAGACGCAGGGTGGTGGTCTTGCCGCAGCCCGACGGGCCGAGCAGGCACACGAACTCACCATCGTGGATGTCGTACGAGACGTCGTCCACGGCGACGACGCTGCCGAACGCCTTGCTGACGCCGCGGAAGCTCACGCCCGCCATGGGGCACCTCGTCGTGGTTGCGGTGTGGTGTGGGAGAAGCTCACGATTTGATCCCTCCGAAGAACCGGAAGCCGTACTTCCAGTTCACGAACAGGTACAGGAGCAGAACGGGCAGCGTGTAGAGCAACGAGTAGGCGGCGGTGAGCGTGATCAGCGGCGTGCCGGCCTCGGTGTAGAAGGAGTAGATGGCGACCGCGGCGGGCATGCGCTCGGGGCTGCGCAGCAAGATGAACGGGATCAGGAAGCCGCCCCACACGTTCACGAAGGCCCAGACGGCGATGACCATCATGCCGGGCCGCACGATCGGCAAGGCGATGTCGTTGAACACGCGCCACGGGCTGGCGCCGGCGACCAGTGCCGACTCCTCGTAGGAGCGCGGGATGGAGTCGACGAAGTCGCGCATGATGAAGATCGCCGCCGGCAGCAGTCCACCGGTGAAGACGAGGATCACGGCCAGGTGGGTGTCGATCAGCCCCGCGCGGTGCACCATCAGGAAGATGGGCACCATCGCGGCGGTCCCCGTCACCACCGAGGAGAACAGCACGAGGCCGTAGGTGATGACCTGCGAGCCCTTGATCGCGGCGCGCGAGAGCGCGTAGGCGGCCAGCGTGGCGGCGACGGTCACCAGGATCATGGCCCCGCCGGCCTGGATCACGCTGTTCTGCACCAGTGCGCGGATCGCGAACGTGTTCGCGAACACGCGCCGGAAGTTCTCCAGCGTCCACTGTTCAGGCAAGGCGACCGACAACGTGGCCAGCGAGTTGAACGGAGCCACCGTCAACCACAGCAGCGGCAGCACGAAGAAGGACGCGAACAGACAGGCGCCGACGTAGAACGCGATGCGACCGATGACGAAGCGTGCGGTGCGGTTCATCGTTGGGCCTTCTGCGAGCGCAGGATGCCGAGGTAGATGAGCGCGAAGCCGAGGTTGATGAGCATCATCACCATGCCGACCGCGCCGCCCAGGCCGAAGCGGAAGAACTGGAACGCCGTCCGGTAGGTGTAGATCGACACCACCT
>REEJ01000066.1 GCA_007695125.1 Trueperaceae bacterium
TCCAGCGCCCGCCCGCTGAAGACCGAGCCGACGATGGAGGCGTTGCGGAGGGGCTCACCGAGCGCGAGGTCGCCGCGCGCGACGAGCTGGGCCACGCGCCCGGCGGTGCCGGTGCCGGTGGGGGAGCGGTCGACCTGGCGGTCGGCGAACACGCAGACGTTGCGCTGCTCCACGCCGCCGCCGACGCCGACGTGTGCGACTCGGTCCGCGAGGATGGTGCCGTAGATCCCGCGCAACTCGCTTTCGAGCGGGTGCTCGATGGTCGCCGCGGCCAGCACCGCCTGCTTGATCTCGAAGCCGGCCTGCACGAGGTCGCGCACCTGGGCGCTTTCGACGGAGAGCCCGAGCTGCGCGGCCTCGAGGTAGGCGTAGAACGCGCCGCCGAAGGCGACGTCGACGGTCACCGCGCCGAACGAGGGCGTCTCGACGGTGAGGTCGCGCGTGTGCAGGAACGAGGCGACGTTGCGGAAGCGCACCGCGCCGGCGCGGCGGCCGTCCCAGGCCACGAACGCCTCGACGAAGCCGGCGGGCGTGTCGATGCCCACGCGCGTCTCGGGCTCGTTGCGCGCGACCAGGCCCTGCGCCACCGCGACGGTGGCGAGCGCGACGATGCCGTGCCCGCACATGTCGGAGTAGCCCTCGGTGTGCATGAACACCACGCCCATGTCGGCTGCGTCGCTGACGCTGTCGGTGACGAAGGCGCCGTACATGTCGGCGTGCCCGCGCGGTTCGAGGATCAAGGCGCGGCGCACGTGGTCGAGGTGCTCGCGCGCCCAACGGCGCTTCGCCAGGATGGTATCGCCCGGCAATCGCGGCACGCCGCCCGTGACGATGCGCAGCGGCTCGCCGCCGGTGTGGCACTCGACCGTGGTGTAGCTGGCACTGAACTCCATGCGACACGCTACACGCGCGATGGTGTGCACGGACGGACCGGTGGCGATCGCGCGCCTCGCGCTGCTCGGTTCGATGGCCCGCGACACCGCCACACCGGGTAGTGGCGTCGACGTCCTGGTGGCGTTCGACGGCCCGGCGACGTCCTCTCGCTCCTTCGGTGTGCAGTTCTACCTGGAGGACGTGCTCGGCCGCCCTGTCGACTTGGGGACCGAACGTGCGCTTCGGCCGGAGCTGCGTCCCGCCATCGAGAGGGAGCGGTTCGATGTCGGCAGGTAAGCCGCGCGAATGGCGCTTCTACACCGACGACATGGTCAGGTTCGCGAACAAGGTCCTCACGAACGTGGCTGGTCTTGATCAGACGTCGTTCGTGGAGAGCGAGCTCACGTACGACGCAACGCTGCGCAACCTCGAACTGCTCGGCGATCTTGCCCAAGCTCGAGGCGATCCAGCGGTCTCGCGACGCTTGAGCCCCGCTCATCGTCGATCATCACTCGCGACCTCCAACACCCGTTCCCACTCGTCTACGAACGCTTGCTGGCACGGCGGTGATCACCGTCTGCTCGACCTCGTGTTCGGCTTGCGCCAGGTAGCGCAGCTATGTCGACTGGAGGAGTGCTCAACGGGTGTGTCGATGCCGTGGCGCACCTGATGGTCGTCGCCATCGGTAGGCACGACGACCAGGTCCAGGGGGACCGCCACGGCCAGCAGCTGTGTACCCGTTGCACCTAAGTCCGAGTACACGGCCGCCGCACACGCGCCGTGACCGCTACCATTGAAGGCATCACATGCAAGCGATCGGACGCTCTCGGCGCGCTGGCGTCGCCGCGGTCCGACGGGGAGGACGACGGCATGAGCACGACGGTGCGGCGCATCCTGGCACAGAAGGACCCGGCGGTGCACTCCGTTGGCCCCGACGACAGCGTGTACACGGCGCTCGAGCGCATGGCCGAGCACGACGTCGGCGCCTTGGTGGTGCTCGACGGCGAGCGCTTGGTCGGCGTGGTCGGTGAGCGCGACTACGCCCGCAAGGTCATCCTGGAGGGCCGCGCCTCGCGCGACACCCTCGTGCGCGACGTGATGGGCTCGCCCGTGGTCACGGTCGGCGTCGACGACACCGTCGCCACGTGCATGGCGCGGATGACCGAGCGGCGCATCCGCCACCTCCCCGTCTTGGACGAGGGCCGTCTGGTCGGCGTCGTCTCGATCGGCGACCTGGTGAAGGCGATCATCGCCGCGCAGGCGTTCGAGATCGAGCAGCTGCAGGGGTACATCACCGGCACGAGCTGAGCGTGCAACCGCTGGGGTGAGCGCAGTGCGGCCGCCCCGCGGTCGGGACCATGGCGACTTGGCCTCTGCGTCACGCCGACGTATCCTTCCCCGATGTTGCCCAGCCGCGCGTACCACACCCATCGATCGCTTCTCGACGACCCGCTCGCCGCCCGCCTCGTCCAACGTGTGTGCGTCAGGCCGCCGTACCTCGCGCTGACCGACGTCCGGGTCGAGGGCGCACGCATGCGTGCCGAGGCGCGAGCGGAATCGCCCGCCTTCAGCGAACTCGGACCCATGCCGGCCGCGGAGATCGGTCGCCACGCCGCCATCGCGGGATTGCTGCACGCAGCGGCCGGTCAGCGCGACGACGATCGGCGCTACTACCTCGCGCGCGAAGCCTCGTGCGCGTACGTTGCGGCCGAAGCCGCCTACGGCACGCCGGTGACCTTCGAGAGCGAAGTCGTCGAACTGAGCAAGCGCGTGTGCCGGGCGCATGTCGACGCCACTGTCGGCGCAGCCCCGCTGGCACGCGTCGAGCTCACGTACGCGATCCTGACCGAAGCCGCCTTCGCGCGCTTGTTCCGGACGCGCGCGAAGTCGACCCCGCCGGCGCCGAACCCCTACGGCTCGCTGCTCGCGACCGACTTCGAGAGCGGGCCCGACTGGGCGGAGCAGGTGGTGCCCTCGCTTCCGGTCGCGAGTTGCGTCGGCCACTTCGACGGGCATCCGGCGCTCCCGGTGGCCCAGCTCATGGGACAGCTCTCGTACCTCGCCGGGCGCCTGGTCGATGGGGGCGCGCGCCCGTACCGGGTGGTCCGCGGCGAGATCGAAGCGGACGACCTTGCCTGGGCGGGGGAGCGCGCGACCTTCCGCGTGCGCCGCGTCGAGGCCGCGCCGCACGCCGGAGCCGACCACTGCTTTGACTGCGTCGCGCTGGCCGACGAGCGTGAGGTGGGCCGGATGCGGCTCTGGATCGCGTCAGTTCGTGAGGCTGCTCGCCGGGTGTGATGCCGTGTCCGGCGGCGGGAACCGCAGGTACGTCTCGGCCTCCGCGGCCGAGAGCGGTCGCGCGAAGTAGTAGCCCTGCCCGGTGGTGCAACCGAGGCTCGTGAGTAGCTCGCACTGCGCCTTCGTCTCGATGCCCTCCGCGACCACCTCGAGGTCGAGGTGCCCGGCCAGGCTCGTGATCGCCTCGACCAGCGCCAGCGCAAACTGCGGACCCTTGCGGGGCGTGCCCAGGTCCTTGACGAACGAGCGGTCGATCTTCACGCTGTCGATCGGCAAGTCGCGCAAGTATGCGAGGGAAGAGTAGCCGGTGCCGAAGTCGTCGATGGCGATGCGAACGCCCAGACGCTGGAGCCGATCCAGCGTCGATGTGACGTGGTCCACGCCGTGGAGCACGATGCTCTCCGTCAACTCCAACTGAAGCATGTCCGGCATGAGCTGGTGCGTCTCGAGCGCCTCGACCACGGTCGTGTAGAAGGCGGGTTGCGCGAACTGCAGCGGCGAGACGTTGACCGACACGCGAAAGCGCCGCGTCGTCAGGTGCTGCCACGCCTTGGCCTGCCTGCAGGTCTCGTGCAGCACCCAGCGACCGAGCGGCACGATCAAGCCGCACTGCTCCGCGATGGGGATGAAGTCGCTCGGGGGCACGTGGCCGAGCTCGGGGTGCTTCCACCGGAGCAGGGCCTCGAAGGTGTGGACCTCACCCGTTCGCAGGTCGTGGAGCGGCTGGTACACGACGCCGAGCGACTCGGTCTGGATCGCCGAGCGCAGGTCGCGCTCGAGCGCGCGATGACGCCCGAGTTGTGCGTCGGTCTCGCGGCGGTAGAACTGGTGCCCGTTCTTGCCCGAGCGCTTGACGCGATACATCGCGGCGTCGGCGTGCCGAAGCAATGCGTCGCTGTCGTCGGCGTCGTTCGGGAAGACGCTGACGCCGATGCTGGCGGTGATCACGAACGCCTGATCGGCGACGTGGAACGGCGTGACGAGCTCCGCGTGGAGCTTGTGCGCCACGAAGGCGGCCGTCTGCGGGTCGTCGAGGCCGGCCAGGGCGATGACGAACTCGTCGCCGCTGATGCGCGCGACCATGTCGTCGCGCCGAACGACGCGCCGCAGGCGATGCGCGAACTGCTGCAGCAGCGAGTCGCCCGCCTCGTGCCCGAAGGTGTCGTTGAACGTCTTGAAGCTGTCGAGGTCGATGAACAGGAGCGCGACGAGGCGAGCGTCGCGCCGTGCCCGGCCGAGCATCTCGTCGAGGGCCCGCTGCAACGCGAAGCGGTTGGCGAGTCCGGTCAGCGCGTCGAGGTTGGCGAAGCGCTCCGCCGTCTCCATGCGCGTCTGGGTCCGCGTGTACGCCTCCTTGAAGCCGATGAACGCGCGCGTGAGGCCGAGCAGGACGGTGTTCGCGAGGTTCAGCTGGACGAGCGCGTACACGACGCTGAGCGACGCCGTCACGGACCAGGGCGACAGCGCGTACGTGACGCTCACGGCGAGGATCACCAGCGTGAACAGGGTCGCGATCCGTCGGCCGACCTCGAATCCCGGGAGGATGAACGACAGGAGGTAGATGACCGGAATCCAGAAGAAGCTCTCGGTCAGTTCGGCGAGCACATGGCCTGCGTCGAGTCCGAAGAACAGCAGGAAGACCAGCTTCGAGACGAGGAACGCGCTCGTGCCGGCGACGACCGTGAGCACCACGAAGGGGAGGTGGCGCTGGTCTCGCGCGAGCAGGAACCACAGGCCGACCAAGACGGCCGCCATCGTGGGGTACACGATTGCGTCGAAGGGGGTGCTCTGGCCCGATGGACCGTCGAGGAGCGCGCCGACCACGAAGGCCAGCACGCCGAACGGGAGCGACACGAGCAGCGTCCGCCGCCACCCCGCCGCATACGAGGCGTCGGCGGGCAGGTCGGTCGAGAACGGGGGGGCCGTGACGCGCAGCATGTCAAAAGCCTACGGAC
>REEJ01000206.1 GCA_007695125.1 Trueperaceae bacterium
AACCGTTGGTGGGCCCTGCGGGGCTCGAACCCGCGACCGAGCGATTATGAGTCGCCTGCTCTGACCAACTGAGCTAAGGGCCCGTGACCGTCTGCATCGTAGCAAGGTGTGCGATGCGCCGCCGACGCATGGACCGCAATCGGACGGTCCTCGTCATGCCGGCTCGACCGGCACGCTCGCGAACATCACGATGCGGTTCGGCGGCCCCTCGTCCGAGCGGTCGAGGTCGGTGTAGCGCTGCACGAGGTCGACCAGGTCCTGGTTGAGCCGCGTCGCGTCCTCGGGCGCGAGGCGCAGCTCGAGCATCGCGTCGCTGGCGCCGGCGTCGGCGGCCGGGCTGCCGACACCACTGCCGTCCATGCGTACGCCGCGCATCCACAGTCGGCCGTCGTCGTTGCGTTCGATGCGGTACCCGGACCACTCGGAGCGCCGCAGCGCCCGGGCGGCAGCGCGGGCGATCGTCCGGGCGTGGGCGACGTGCAGCTCGAGGAAGGTCTCCTCGAGGTCGGCGTATGGGAGAGCCTCGAAGGGGACGAACCATGCGTCGTGCACGGCGCGATAGAGCTTGATGGCGCGGCCTGCGCGGGGCCGGCTGGAGCGCACCTCGAGCAGGCCGGCCTGGTGCAGGCGCCGCACCCGGTAGAGGGTCGCGTCGAGGCCGAGGCGCAGCTCCTGCGCTGTCTCCGAGACGCTGCGCTCGCGGCCGAGGAAGGCGCCGAGGACGGCGCGGTAGTCCTCGTGCGTGAGCAGCTTCGCGGCTGCCGGGTCGTCGACGCGTTGGGCGCCGTCGACGGCCGCTGCCCTACCGGAGACGGGGCGTGTCATCTCCGGTAGGGTAGCGCGCACCGTGTGGGCATGACCACGACGCCCCAGCTCGCACACGAGATCGCCCTTGCCCGCCTCGACCAGGTACGCCGTGACGTGCGCACCCCTCGGCCCCTCCTCACCTGGCTGCGGCGCTGACCGCCATGCCGGCCGATCCGCTCGCCAGCGCCTACCACCGCAGCCTCGCGCTGCGGTGGTTCGCCACCGCCCTCGCGCTGCCCGTGCTCGTGCCATTGCTCCTCGCGCGCGGGCTCGACCTGTCGCAGGTCGCATTGGTGATGGCGACGTTCGCGGCCGTCACCGCGGCGATGGAGGTGCCCACGGGTGGGCTCGCCGACGCCTTCGGGCGGGTGCGGGTGACGCTGCTCGCCGACTCGGCCACGCTGATCGCGCAGCTTGCCTTCATGCTGGCGCCGAGCCTCACGGGGCTCTTGGCGGCCGCCGCGCTCGGCGGTGCCGCGCGCGCCCTCGGATCGGGCTCGCTCGAGGCGTGGTACGTCGACGCCCGCCGTGCCCGCGACCCGGGCGGCGATCTCCAGGGTCCGCTGGCGCGGGCGGGCGTCGTGCAGTCGCTGGTGCTGGCGTTCTCCATGCTGGCCGGTGGTGCGCTGCCGCTCCTCGCGCCCCTGCTGGGCATCGTCGCGGCGGGTGACGTGCGGGCGCTGCAACTCACGTACGCCGCGGCGGCCGCGGTGTGGATCGTGTCGATCGCCGTCACGTCCAGGTTGCACGAGGTCCGCTCGGCGTCGCTACAGGCTCGCCGCACCGCTCGCATCGCCGCTCGACCCGACCGGGTCGCGCGCGTCGCCCTCGCGGCATTGCGCCGCGACCCAGCGCTGGTGGCGCTCGTGATGATCGGCGCCGCGCTCGGCGCCGTGGTGATGAGCATGGAGACCTTCTTGCCCGCGGAGCTGCAGGCCCGCTGGGGCCCGGAAGGCGTGAGCGTGGTGCTCGGTGCCGTCATGGCCGCGGCGTTCGGCGCCACCGCCGCCGGGCAGGCGTTGGCGGCGCGCCTCGCCACCGCCGCAGCGCGGGTGCCGCTCGCGCGGGTGGTCCAGGGAACGGCGCTGCTCGCCGCGGGTGCCGCCGTCGTCGCGATCGATCCTGCTGTCCTCGGCGGCGCTGCCCTGGGCCTTGGCGCAGGCGTCGACGCTCCAGCCAGCGCGATCGCCGTCGTCGCTGTCGGCGCCGCGGGGGCGTGGCTGGTCTACCTCGGACTCGGTTTCGCGAACCCGGCGTTGGCCGCCGCCTTCCACGCGCGCGTGGTGAGCACCGAGCGGGCCACGATGCTGTCGCTGAGGTCGCTGGCGGCTTATGCGGGCGGCGTCGGGGCGACGCTGGTGCTGGGCGCCGTGGCCGAGGGCACTGGGCTGACGGTGGTGTGGCTCGTCGTGGCTGGCCTGGCGGCGGGCGCCGCGCTCACGGCCGGTCTGTGGCGAGACGTTGGGGTGCCAAGCTTGGCATAGGCTCCGGCGAGCGGCTCGACGCGCGAACCATCGTCGCTTACGCGAGAACGTACCTGTCACCGGGCGACCGCCCCCGAGCGGCGCTGGCAGCGAGTCCCGGTGGATCGAGGATATGGTGGTCGTCGAAGTGATGACGATCTCGGTACCGACGCTGACCCTGGCGACTGGCGTCGTCGGTTTGTCGGTGACCATCGTCATGGCGTTGCTCTACGGCCGGCATCGCGACGCCACCGGGTACGCCGCCCTGATGCGCGCGCTCGCGCTGCACGCCGCCGGGCTGACGGTGCTCGGTTTCGAGGCCGAGTTCCCCGACGGCGTCGGCATCGCGGTGGCGAACACCGCGATGGCGATCTCCCCCATCTTCTACATCCAGGCGATCGGTCAGCTGCTCCAGCGACGCCTGCCACTGCGGGCGCTCGCACTGCTGGCAGGGGTCGTCGTCGTGGGCATCCTGTTCCTGATCTTCGTGCAGCCCTCGACGTCGCTGCGCCTCACGGTCCTCGGGTCGTACTTCCTGGTGACGCAAGCGATCGAGGTCGGCTTGCTGGCGCTCGGGCTGCGGCGCGAACCCAGCGCCGCGTACCGGACGCTGTTCGGTCTGGTGGTCGCGATCACGGTCACCATGCTGTGGCGCACGCTTTGGTTCGCGGCGAACCCCGACGCCGCACACACCGCCGGCACGCCCAGCGTGGTGCTGTTCATGACCAACATGGTCTTCTTCGCGACCACGGGCCTGGCGTGGGTGGGCGTGCTCGAGGACCGCTACCGCCGCGCCTCGCTGCTCGCCAACCTGGAGCTGTCACGGCTGTCGCGCACCGACGACCTGACCGGCCTCGCGAACCGCCGACACTTCGACGACGTCGTGGCCACCGAGGTCGCGCGCTCGTTGCGGTACGGCAGACCGCTGACGCTGGTCACGCTCGACCTCGACCACTTCAAGGTGGTCAACGACACCCTCGGCCACAGCGAGGGCGACCGGGTCCTGCGCCGGGTGGCCCAGGTGATGCGGAGCACCTCGCGCGCCAACGACCTCGCGGCCCGCCTCGGAGGGGAGGAGTTCGCGATGCTCCTCCCGGAGACCGACCTCGACGACGGTGAACGCCTCGCCGAGCGCGTCCGCACCCGCATCCGGGCGGCTGGGCTGTCTTCGGGGCGCGACGACGCGCCGCTCACGATCAGCGCGGGTGTCGCGGCGCTCGCGCCGTCGAGTGCCGCGCGCGCGGCGTCCGCCGACGATGCGCCGACGCGATGGGAACCCAACGAGCTCGAGCTGGCATTCGCCCAGGCGCTCGTCGACGCCGCGGACGCAGCCCTGTACGCGGCGAAGCGGGCGGGCCGCGACCGGACCACCGTGGCCGAGGAGGCCGTGGCGCTCGACCCGGGCGCCCAACGCCGGGCGGCCGTGGCGGGTGCACGAGACTGGGAGCCGACCGGCGCCGCGTGACGCCGCTGGACGCCTCGTCAGTCGACGCCCTCGAGATGCGCTCGGTCGTTGATCCCGACGATCGTGACGCCGCGCTCGTCGAAGCGCAGCCTGGTGATGCTGGTGTTGTCGATGGCGACGCGCCACGCGGCGCCGTTGGGCCTCCCGATCAGGCCGTACAGCGCGCTTCGGATCGTGCCGCCGTGCGTGAACGCGATCGCGCGGCCGTCGCCAGGGAGGTCGGCCCGGAAGGCCTCGACGCGTGCGATGAGGTCGCCGTACGACTCGCCGCCCGGGACGCGCCGGGTGTAGGGATCGCCATGCCAGTGCGCTGCGATCGCCTCCTCCTCCGCGGTCATGGAACTCCACGCCTTCCCCTCGAGCACGCCGTAAGCGAGCTCGCGCAATCGTTGATCGAGTCGCGGTTCGTGCGAAGGCAGCGCCGTCGTGGCGGTGAGGCGAGCGCGCTGCATGTCGGACGAGTACACGGCGTCGAAGGTCTCGTGCGCGAGTCGACGAGCGAGGTGCTGCGCCTGCCGCACCCCAGTGGCGTTGAGAGGCGTGTCCGACGACCCTTGGATGCGCGCTTGGGTGTTCCAGTCGGTCTCGCCGTGTCGGATGAGCCAGAGTTCGAGCACGAAGGTCCTCCACGCCGCCCACAGGACGGCCGTCGGCCATGGTACCCGGCGCCTGCGTGGCACGGCGTCACGACCACTCCGGGATGTGGCCTCGGCGCTCGTGGGTGCATCTTCATACCTAGTTCACGTGGGTATACAAGGCTTTGACGGGTACGTATACTCCCGCATGCGAGGTGCCCGGCCCGGCCCTCGTTCGGAGGTCACAGATGTCCGACATGAAACTCGCACGTATCCTCAACCGGCCGCTCAGCCGCCGACAGTTCCTGCGCTACTCGGCAGCCACGGGCATCGGCGTCTCCATCGGCGCAGGCACCATGAACGCCTGGGCGCAAGGCACGCAAGGTGGCACGCTGACCTGGCTCGGCCACCAAGAGGTCGCCGGCCTGGGACCGAACGACATCGGCCCGGACGTGCAGGCGTCGGTCATCTTCAACGTCCTCAACCCACTCGTGCACGTCAACTACGCCTCCGAGACGGAGCCGATCCTGGCTCGCTCGTACGAGGTCGCCCCCGACGGCCTGTCGTACACCTTCGTGCTGCACGAGGGCGTCATGTTCCACGACGGCAGTGAGTTGACCGCCGAGGACGTCAAGTACACCTTCGAGACCTACAGCGAGCCCGGCAACACCGTCGCGAGCCGCTTCAACGGCATGCGCGAGGTCGAGGTCGTCGATCGCTACACGGCGCGCGTCCACATGGACACGGTCAACGCCGCCTTCTTGCGCCTCGCCTGCGAGGTGCCGATCGTGCCGATGGCCTACCACGAGGAGGTCGGCGTCGACGGTTTCCGCACCGCGCCGATCGGTACGGGTGCGTTCCGCGTCGACACCTGGCGCCCGGCGGAGTTCACCGAGCTGGTGGCCTTCCCCGACCACTTCCGCGGCGCGCCGCTCGTCGATCGGCTGCGTCTCGAGGTCGTGCCCGAGCCGTCGGTGCGCTACATCGCGCTGCTGACCGGCGACGCCCAGGCGACCGTGTGGCCGCTGTCGATCGAGGACAGCATCGAGCTCTCCGACAACCCGGACTTCCGCGTCATCGCGACGAACTGGAACTCGCCGCGCTTCATCCCGCTCAACAACGAGGTGCCACAGCTCAGCGATCGTCGCGTTCGCCAGGCGATGCTCAGCGCGATCGACCGGCAGCGCATCCTCGACGAGCTCGAGAGCGGCTTCGGCGTGGTGGCCAGCTCGCACCTCGCGCCGCACAACCCGTTCTTCAACCCCGACGTGCCGCAGTACCCGTTCGACCCCGAGCGCGCGCGCTCGCTGCTCGAGGGCGCCGGCTGGGTCGAGGGCGGCGACGGCATCCGCAGCAAGGACGGCCTGCGCCTCGCGTTCACCTGCACGACGATCAGCGGTGACCAGACGCGGCGCCCCATGGCCGAGTTGTCGCAGATCTTCCTGCGCGCCGTCGGCGTCGACATGCAACTGGCCGAGGCGCCGGTCGCTTCGATCCTCCAGGGCCTGCGCGAGGGCAACCTCGAGGCGTCGCTGTTCAACTGGACGCACGGTGCGCTCGTCGACCCGAGCCCCCAGAGCACGCTTCGCAGCGACGGTGGCGACAACTTCACGCGCTACAACAACCCGGAGATGGACCGTCTCATCGACGAGGGCCTGACCATCGTGGACCCGGAGCTGCGGCGGCCGATCTACAACCGCACGCAGGAGATCTACGCCGAAGACGTCCCGGCGCTGATGCTGCACTACAACCAGGGCATCAACGTCTTCTCGAACGAGATGACCGGACTCCCCGACGACGTCCTGGTCGGCACGCCGGTCTTCTACCGCGGCAACGAGTACGGCCGCGGTTGAGCCGAGCCCACCGCCTCGGCGCGGTGGTTGACGCGACCTTCGAGGCGCCGCCCGTGATCACACGGGCGGCGCCTGGGAGCGCCCGTCGCCCATATCCTCGTACCGTTCATCCGCTCGGATCGCGGGTGCGATGCGGAGTCCCGACGTGTCGACGTATCTGACCTTCCGTATCCTCAAGGGCCTCTTCGTCGTCGTGCTGATCAGCGTCCTGACGTTCATCGTCATGCGCATGATGCCCGGCGACCCCGTCTACCTCCTCCTGGGCGAGGGGCAGATCCCCATCACGGACGCGCAGATCCAGTCGATCCGCGAGAAGTGGGGGCTCGACCGCCCGTTGCCCGAGCAGTACCTCGTGTGGGCCGCCAACCTCCTGCGCGGCGACTTCGGCGAGTCGCTGATCCGTGCGGGCGTGCCCGTGCGCGACATGATCTTCGAGGCGATCCCCGTCACCGCGCTCCTCAACGCCTACGCCCTCGGACTCGCGATCGTGATCGCGATCCCGTTCGGCATCGCCGCCGCGGTGCGCCGCAACAGCTGGGTCGACTACTCGTCGAACGCGATCTCGGCGCTCGGCATCGCCACGCCCAACTTCTGGCTCGCCCTGATGCTCATCGTGCTGTTCGCGCTCTACGTGCCGCGCTGGTTCGGTGAACTGCCGCTGATCGGCCGGATACCGCCCTTCGGCCTGCGTTCGTGGCAAGGCTGGATCCTGCCGGTGATCGTGATCGCCACGGAGGAGATGGCCGTGCTGATGCGCATCACCCGCGGCGCCGTGCTCGAACTCCTGCCGCAGGACTTCGTCCGAACCGCCCGCAGCAAGGGCCTGGCCGAGCGGGCCGTGCTGTACCGTCACATCGTCGCGAACACGATGCTTCCCGTCATCACCGTGATCGGCTTCCGGATCGCGTTCCTCCTCTCGGGCACGATCATCGTCGAGACGGTGTTCGCGCTGCCCGGGATCGGCCGGCTGTTCGTCGATTCGGTCCTGCGCCTCGACTACCAGGTGGTGCAGTCGCTGGTGGTGGTGTTCGCGGTGCTCGTGGTGGTCATCAACCTGCTCACCGACTTCGTCTACGCGCTGGTCGACCCGCGCATCCGCATCTCGTGAGGCGCCCATGACGACAGCCCCCTCCGATCCCACGTTCGTCCCCGCGACCCAAGAGGCCGCGCCGCCGTCGCGCAACAAGGCCGTCCGGCGCTTCCTCGGCAACCGCATGGCGGTCCTCAGCACGGTCGTCGTGGTGCTGTTGTGCCTGCTGGCCATCTTCGCGCCGCAGATCGCGCCGTACCACCCGAACGACGACCTCTTCCTCGGCCAGCGCGGCGTCGGCCCATCGTGGGAGCACCCCATGGGCCACGACCATGTATCGCGCGACCTGCTCAGTCGGGTCATACACGGCACGCGCGTGGCGTTGACGGTCGGCATCCTGTCGTCGCTGATCTCGATCGTGATCGGCGTGATCGTCGGCGCGCTCGCGGGCTACTTCGGTGGTTGGGTCGACGAGGTGCTCTCGCTGCTGATCGACGCGCTGATGGCCTTCCCGTTGATCGCGCTCCTGATCGTGCTCGCCGCCGTGCTGGGGCCGAGCCTGACGACGACCATCCTCGTGATCGGCGGCACCGTCTGGGCGCGCTACGCCCGCGTGGTGCGCGCCGAGGTGATGAGCCTGCGCGAGCGTGACTTCGTCACCGCCGCCCGAGCGCTCGGGGCACTCGATCGCCGCATCATCTGGAAGCACGTGGTCCCCAACGTCCTGACCTCCGTGATCGTGCTGGCGTCGCTGCAGGTCGGCTCGATCATCATCCTCGAGTCGGCGCTGTCGTTCCTCGGCCTCGGCGTGCGCCCGCCGACAGCGACGTGGGGCGGCATCCTCTCCGACGGTCGCGCGTTCATCTTGCGCTACCCGCACATCGCGATCTTCCCCGGCATCATGATCGTGATCACGGTCTTGGCGTTCAACTTCATCGGCGACGGTCTGCGCGACGCGCTCGACCCGCACCAGAAGATCGGGAGGAGCAAGTGATGCGTGTCTTCCTGGGTGGCATCGTCACCGAGACCAACACCTTCTCGCCCATCCCCACCGGGGCGTCGGAGTGGGAGGTGGTGCGTTCGCTCGACGACGCCGCATCGGGGAGTTCGCTGCTGGCGGTGCGCGACGAGGCGGCTGCGCGGGGCGACGAGCTGATCTTCGGCCTCTCGGCGTTCGCCATGCCCGCCGGCATCGCCGTGCGCCGTGCGTACGAGGACCTGCTCGAGGAGCTGCTCGCCGGCGTCCGCGCCGCCATGCCGCTCGACGCGGTGATCCTGCCGCTGCACGGCGCCATGGTCGCCGACGGTGAGGACGACGCCGAGGGCGACGTGATCGAGCGCGTGCGCACCATCGTCGGCGACGCCGCGGTGATCGGTGTCCACATCGACCTGCACTGCCACCTGAGCGAGCGCATGCTCGAGCACGCCGATGCGATCGTGATCTACAAGGAGTACCCGCACACCGACATGGCCGAGCGGGCGCGCGAGCTGTACCGGATCGTCGCCGACACGGTGGCGGGAAGGGTGCAGCCGACCATGGCGATGGTCGACTGCCGGATGATGGGCATCTACCCCACCAGCGCCGAGCCGATGCGCTCGTTCGTCGACGCGCTGACCGCGGCCGAGGACGAGCCGGGCGTGCTGTCGCTGTCGCTCGGCCACGGCTTCCCGTGGGGCGACGTGCCCGACTCGGGCGCGCGGATGCTGGCGGTCACCGACGGCGACGCCGCGGCCGCCGAGCGCATGGCCACCGCATGGGCGCGGCGCTTCTACGAGCTGCGCCACACGGCCGGCGTGCGCCCGCTCGCGCTCGACGCCGCCCTCGACCGGGCCCTCGAGGTCCGCGGCAGCGTGGACGGTCCCGTCGTGGTCGCAGACCAGGCCGACAACGCCGGTGGCGGCGCCCCGGCCGACTCGACCTTCGTGCTGCGGCGCCTGCTCGAGCGCGGCGTCGAGGGTGCGGCGGTGGCGCTCGTGTGGGACCCGATCGTGCACCACCTGGCGCGCTCCGCGGGCACCGGCGCCCGCTTGCAGGTGCGGCTGGGCGGCAAGATGGGCCCGACCTCCGGCGACCCGCTCGACCTCGACGTCACCGTCGTGCAGCTGATCGACGGCCTGGTGCAGCAGTGGCCGCAGGGCGACGGGGTCGCCTACGCCAACCCCGCGGGCGACGCCGTGCACCTGCGCGTCCACGCCATGGTCGGCGGCCCCGAGGTCCCCGGCGGCGTCGACGTGATCGTCAACACCCGCCGCGGCCAGGTGCTCGGCCTCGAGCCCTTCACCGCCTTCGGCATCGGCATGGACCCCGGGCGCATCCTGGTGGTGAAGTCGACCCAGCACTTCTACGCCGCCTACGGTCCCGTCGCCGGCGAGGTGATCTACATGGCCGCGCCCGGCGCGGTGGCGCCGATCATGGAGCAGATCCCCTTGGTCCGGGCCGACCTGCGGAAGTACCCCTGGGTCGACGATCCGTGGCCGGAGGGTGAAGCGGGCTGAGCGGGTCGTCGATCGCGCCGGGGCGACCGGCTCGACCCCGCCGATACGCGTCGCGGTCGCTCTCCTTGCCGGCGCGAGCGAACGGCCCGCTCGCCGGACCGTTGCTACCGTAGAGCGACGCGTCCGCTGTCCGACGTGCTGGAAGGAGCAGCGATGCCCAGGCTCCCCGACCGCCCCGAGGTCCCCGAGGTCCCCACCGAAGCGAGCGTCCGGCTCGACGCCGAGCGCAGCGCCGTGCTCGTCGTCGACATGCAGCACGACTTCGTGCACGAGGACGGCGCGCTGTACGGCCCGGACGCCGCGCGCGCCGTTCCGGTGATCGAGGCCGTGCTGCGGCGCGCCCGAAGCGCGGGCGCGCGCGTCATGTACAGCCAGGACTGGCACGGCGACGACGACCCGGAGTTCGTGATCTGGGGCGAGCACGCCAAGGCCGGCTCCTGGGGTGCGGAGATCGTCGCGCCGCTGGCGCCGCAGCAGGGCGACGAGGTCTTCCGCAAGCTCCGCTACGACGCGTTCTACGGCACCGCGCTCGACCACCGGCTGCGCACGCTCGGCGTGCGTCACCTCGTGATCGTCGGGACCGTCGCCAACATCTGCGTGCTCCACACCGCCGGCTCGGCCGCGCTGCGGCACTACGACGTCGTGGTGGTCGACGACGGCATCGGCGCCCTGACCGACTTCGACCGCGCGGCGACCCTGCGCCAGGTCACGTTCCTCTACGGCGGCCGCGTCACCAGTGCGGACGGACTCGCCTTCGCGTGACGCGCCTCAGCGCGAGCGGTCGGTGAAGGCCGTCGGGTCGTGATACGTCGGCTGGAACGCCGGCGCCACCGTCGGCACGCGCTTGCGGCGGGTGGCCACCACGCGTTCGAGCACGGCGTCCAGCGCCGTGCTCGACGCGCGCGTGTCGAGCACCGCAGCCTCGTCGAAGCCGGCCTCGAGCAGCGCCAGCACCAGGTCGATCTCCGCGTACGGGACGCCGAAGTCGCCCTCGTCGGTCTGATCGGGCTCGAGCCCGGCGCTCGGGGCGGCGTCGACGATGTCGTCGAACACGCCGAGGTGCCTTGCCAGCTGCCACACCTGCGTCTTGTAGAGGTCGGCGAGCGGCTGCAGTTTCGGGGCGTCGTCGCCGTGCTCGGTGAAGTAACCGAGCAGCCGTTCGGTGCGGTTCCCCGTACCGATCGGCAGCAGGCCGTGCTGCGTGAGCTTGTCGAACTGGACGATCATGCGTGCGCGCGCCTGGACGTTGCCACGGCGATGCCAGTCCATGTCGGGTTGCGTGGCCTCATAGGCGTCCACCATCGCCGTGATGTCGACCCGCTCGCTGCGCACGCCGAGGTGTTCGATCCAGTGCTCGGCGCGCCGCATCGACTCGCCGCCCAGGTCGCGGTACGGGAGCTGCAGCGCGAGCACGCGCTCCGGCCCCAGCGCCCGCGCGGCGAGTGCCGACACGACGGCGCTGTCGACGCCGCCCGATACGCCCAGTGCCACGCCAGCGGCGCCGAAGCGACGGACGGTGTCCTCGATGGTGCGCTCCAGGCGCTCGGCGATGGGCGCGCTCTCGATGCGCAGCCTCGCGTGCGGGATGGATCGTGGCATGGTGCCGTCTCCTCTCACGCTGTCACCGCGATGATAAGAGCGCGGGCCGCGGGAGACCGTTCGCCAGCGGGAGGTCGACCATGAGCACATCGCAGACGCAGGCCGGGCCGAGCCTGCTCGCCACCGACCTGTACCAGTTGACGATGGCGCAGGCCTACCTTCGTCACGGCGTGGCTGGGACGCCTGCGCAGTTCGACGTCTTCTTCCGCAGCCTGCCGTCGTACGGCGAGCACCAGGCCGGCTACGCGGTGGCCGCGGGCCTCGAAGGGCTGCTCGAGTACCTCGCCGAGGCGCGCCTGGCGAGCGACGACGAGGCGCTGCTGCGCGCCATGCGCAGCTCGAGCGGGGCGCCGCTGTTCGACGACACGTTCGTGGCCTGGTTGCGCGCGCAGCGAGGCTTCGCCGACGTCACGCTGCGCGCCGTACCGGAGGGGCGCGTGGTGCACCCGGGGACGCCGATCGCGGTGGTGGAGGCGCCCCTGGCGGTCGCGCAACTGCTGGAGACGGCGGTGCTGAACCAGCTGAACTACCCCACCCTGATCGCCACGCGGGCGGCGCGGCTGCGGCACGCCGCCGGCGGCCGCCCCCTGCTCGAGTTCGGCATGCGCCGCGGCCACGGCTGCGCCGTCGACGCCGGTGCCCGCGCGGCGCTGATCGGCGGCGTCGACGCCAGCTCCAACACCGGCGCCAGCCTGCGCGTCGGCGTCGACCCGCGCGGCACGCACGCGCACAGCTTCATCCAGGCGTTCACGGCTCTGGGCGGCGACGAACTCGCCGCGTTCCGCGCGTACGCCGACGTCTACCCCGACGACTGCCTGCTGCTGCTCGACACGGTCGACACGCTCGGGAGCGGACTGCCGAACGCGATCACCGTGTTCGAGGAGCTGCGGTCTCGCGGGCACGAGCCACGCGGCGTGCGTCTCGACTCGGGCGACCTCGCCCACCTGGCGCTGCGCGTGGCGCACGACCTCGACGCCGCCGGCTTCGACCGCACCGTGATCACGCTGTCGAACCAGCTCGACGAGCTCACCATCTGGCAGATCCGCCAACAGATCCGCGACGAGGCTCCCGGCGTCGGCGTCTCTGCGGACTCGGTCCTCGAGCGGCTCGTGTACGGCGTCGGCACGCGGCTGATCACCAGCCACGGCGCCCCCGCCCTCGATGGCGTCTACAAGCTCGTGGCCGTGGAGCGCGACGCTACGTGGGTGCCGAGCGTCAAGCGCTCGGACTCGCCCGAGAAGGCGACGCTGCCCGGCCCGAAGGCGCTGCACCGCGTCTACGATGCGCGCGGCATGGCCACGGCCGACCTGATCACGCTGGCCGACGAGCGCGTCGACCCGAGCACGCCACACACGCTGCACCACCCGAGCGACGAGCGCTCGCGCACGCTGCAGCCGACGGAGGTGTCGTCGATCGAGGCGCTGCTGCAAAGCGCCTGGCGCGGTGGCCGGGCGACGAACGCCTCACCCGGGATCCGCGAGCTCCGCGCGCGCCGCGAGGCCGACGAGGCTCGACTCGACGCCGGCGTGCGGCGCCTGCGCAACCCGCACGTGTATCACGTGTCGGTCAGCGAGCGGCTGCGGCAGCTGCTGCGCGAGGCGACCTGAGGGTGCGCCGGCGGATGCTGTTCGAGCGTGATCCGTTGCTGCAGACCTTCGCCCACAAGGCGCTCGTGTGCGTCGTGTCCGACCGCATGCTCGGGGCACACCGGCACCTCGGTCGATCCCGCTCGTCGTGAGCAGCACGAACCTGGCGGCTCGGGCCGATCAGCTGCCGTCGGCCGGTGGCCGCGAAGGCGACCGGTTCACCCGCTCGATCGCGTCCAGGTCGTCGCGTCCGAAGCCGGCCGCGCGCAGGATCGCGAGCACGAAATCGGTCTTGCCCGCCACGTAGGCGTCGATGCCGTGTGGATGCGCCCAAGCGAGGCGTCGCTTGAGCGCGCCGTAGGCGCGTACCGAGGCTGGGAACGCGCGCACGCGTTCGAACACCGCGGGCCAGGCGGGGTCGTCCTCGACGACGGCGATGGCCGGTCGCTGGGGATCGATCATTCGTCACCGTACGACGGCACGATCGTGCGCGACGCCGCCGTTCCTGTGTCATGGCCGTAGCCCCGTTCCGACGCCGAGGCGTTCGGCCACCGCTCCGGCGAGGTCGTCGACGGATCGCTCCGGAGCCCTCGTCACGACGGCGATGCCATGCTCGTGCGCCTCGCGGAGCATCGTGTCGCTCATGCTGTCGTTGAACCGCAGGAACGTGTCCCACGCCGATCCGTCCGGGGCGAGGGCGTCGACGGCCGCGCGCATGCCCGCCCGATCGACGTCGGTGTCCCAGATGCGGCGGCTCTCGGCATGGTCGACGGCCAGGCACACGACTCGCGCCGGATCGAGGACCGCCGCCAACACGCCTGGATGCGAGATCCCACCGTCCACCAGCATCGCGTCACCTGCGGGTCGCTCGGCGAGGTCGCGCGTGAACAGGTCGAGGATCTCGGCGTCCACGGCGCGGTTCAGCGCGTCGAACACCTCCCATCGCAGCGACAGCGCCCAGCGAAGGCCGTCGCCGCGCTTCAACCACGCCGAACACGCGGGGTGACGATCAGGGTCGTATCGATCCAGGTACGAGCCGTACATGTGCGCGTCCATGTCGAAGACCGGGATCCCGTGCTGCGACGCGATCGTCCGCGTCACCGCCGACTTGCCTGCACACGACCCGCCGACCACCCACCGAAGGTCACGGCAGGCCGTCAAGCGCTCGCGCGCCTCGCGGACCAAGCGTTCGTCGAGGCGGAAGGGAGCCGATCCGTCGCGAGCCATGTCGTCGGGCCGCACCGGTGATCAACCGCCTGCGATCGTGGCAGCCAGGCCCCTCGGCGCCACCAGCACGTAGGCGTCGTGCACCAGTTCGGCGACCTCGTCCCAGTCGACGGGCACGTCGAGGTACACGCCGAGCCAGCCGCGGTGGCCGACGTACGGCGGCCGGAAGAACCGCTCCGGGTGGTGGACGACCAGCGCCTCCTGAGCACCGGGCGGGGCCGCGCACCAGCACGCGACACGCTCGTCGTGATGGCGATCCGCGAAGGTGACGAACAACCGTTTCCCGCGCACGAACCAGGCGGGCTCACCGTGGCTGAGCCGCTCCTCGACCTCGGGCAACGCGAGGCAGATGGCACGCAGACGAGGCAGGGCGTCGCTCGACATGGCTCCGAGTCTGGCACGGCGCCGTACCTCGGCGCCAGCATCACCTCGCTGCGTGGGACGCCGGCTCGGTGGCGTTCACCGCGTTCGCCGTGCCGACCTCGCGTGCGACGTCGTGCGCCGGGGCGATGACGGGCGCGTCGGCGCGACCTTCGCGTCGTCTGCCACGCGTCTGCCACAGCGCCTGCGCCCGCTGGAACCCGAACACCGCGCTGAAGACCAGGCCCAGCATCAACGCCATGGCGCCGGAGGTCGCGGCATCGAGCGCGTACGCCACGCCGAAGCCGGCCAGGGCCCCGACCGCGGCGATCACGACGGTCCACGCCAGCATGTGCGACAAGCGCTTCGTCACCAGGTGGGCGGTGGCCGCGGGGACGATCATGAGCGCGACCGTGAGGATCGACCCAGCCGCGTAGAAGGCGGCCGTGATCGTGACCGACACGAGGAACATGAAGGCGTAGTGGAGCCGCCGCACCCGGAAACCCAGCAGTTCGGCGAGGGTCGGGTCGAACGTCGTGATCTTCAGCTCCTTGTAGAAGCGCGCGATGAACCCCACGTTCAGCAGGAGGACCGCCAGCATCACGTAGAGGTACCTCGGGCCCAACGACACGCCTGCCACCTCGAGGTGGATGAAGGCGGCGAGGTTCAGGTCACCGACGAGCACCACGTGCTCGTCGAGGTGGACGTTGGAGAAGCGCTGGCTGACCAGGATGATGCCGATGCTGAAGAGGGCCGGGAACACCAGCCCGAGCGGCGCGTCCCCCTCGAGCAGACCCGTCCCTTGGAGGTACTCCGCGCCGAGCACCACGAGCAGCCCGGTCAGCGCTGCGGCCAGGATGAGGATCGGCGAGTCGAGGCTGCCGGCGACGATCAAGCCGACCACGATGCCGGGCAGCACCGCGTGGCTCACCGCCTCGACCGTCATGGCGTCGCGCCGCAGCAGCAGGAACACGCCGGGCAAGGCACAGGCGAGGGCGGTCACGAGCGCGAGGGCCGCGACACCGACGACGAAGCTCATGCCGGCAGGCCTTCCGAGGACGCGCGCGACCCACGCCGCTGCGCACGACGGCGGAGCCCTCGGGCCACCAGGCCGCGGCGCGGGGCGAACAGCAGCGACACGGCAACGATCGCGGTGAGGACCAGCACGATCACCGGACCCGTCGGAACGTCACCGGCCACGACCGAGAGCAACGTACCGACGACGGCCGCCAGCGCGCCGAACGCACCCGCCAGCACCACCATCCCCTCGAGCGAGCGGGTCCATTGGCGCGCGGCCGACGCGGGCGCGACCACGAAGGCGACCATGAGGATCAGGCCGACCACCTTGAGCCCGATCACCACCGCCAGCACGATCGTCACCTGCAGCAGCGGTTCCACGAGGCGCGCCCGATAGCCGACGAGCTCGGAGAGCACGGCGTCGAAGCTGTAGAGCTTGAACACGCGCCAGTTGAGCAGCAGGAACACCAGCGCGACGGCGGCGAAGAGGGCGATGACCAGCAGGTCGGCGCGGGTGATCGCCGCGGCGCGACCGAAGATGTAGGCGTTGAGGCCGGAGCGTTGCGTGAACGGACCGGTCTGGATGACCCGCATCAGCGTCAGGCCGCCGCCGAAGAAGAGCGCGAGCGCGACGGCCATCGCGCCGTCCATGGTGATGCGCGAGTGTCGGACGACGAGGTTCGCGAACAGGATCGAGGCCACGCCCGCGAGCGCAGCGCCGAGCAGCAGCACCAGCGTGTGGTGTCCACTGCCGACCACGAGGCTGGCGACGATGAACGCCGCTGCGATGCCCAGCAAGGCCGCGTGCGACACGACGTCGCCCATCAGGCTCTGGCGCCGCAGGTAGGCGAACGATCCGAGCGCGCCGGACACGAAGCCGACGATCGTCGAACCGAGCAGCACCGTCCGGACGGTGTGATCGCTCACCAACCCGAACAGTGCGTCCACGTCAGGCCACCTGTCCGAACCACTCCGCGGTGGGCATGTGGGCGTACGTCCTGCGCACGTTCTCCTCGGAGAACGTGTGTTCGACGGGTCCCGACGCCACGATACCGCGGTTCAGGAGGGCCACCCAATCGCACAGCTGCCGCACGGTGGAAGGGTCGTGATGGACCATCACGAGCGTCTTGCCGGACTGCCGCAGGTCGCGCATGACGGCCAGGATGGCGTGCTTGCTGAGGGCGTCGACGCCCTGGAGCGGTTCGTCGAGGAAGTAGAGGTCGGCGTCTTGCACCAGCGCCCGGGCGAGGAAGGCCCGCTGACGCTCGCCGCCGGAGAGTTCGCCGATCTGCCGGTCGGCGAGGTGCGTGAGGCCGGTCCGCTCCAGCGCTTCCCAGCTCGCTGCGCGCTGTTCACGTCCCGGACGCCGGAACCACCCCAGCGCTCCGTAGGTCCCCATCAGGACAACGTCGTACACCGTGGTCGGGAAGTCCCAGTCGACCGAGGCGTGCTGCGGCACGTAGCCGATGCGCTGCCGCACTTCACGGAACGGTCGGCCGAAGAATTCCACCTGTCCAGCGACCGGTGGGAGCAGACCGAGCAGCGCCTTGAGCAGCGTGCTCTTGCCCGCACCGTTGGGACCGACGATCGCCATGATGACGCCGGGCGGCACCGAGAAGTCGACCTCGTGGAGCACGAGCGCATCGCGGTAGGAGACCGAGAGGCAGCGCGCCTCGCACACTGCCTCGCAGCCGATGGGCGTGATCATTCGACGCCGCCGAGCGTCTCCACGATCGTGTCGACGTTGTGGAGGAAGGTACCGAGGTAGGTGTCGAGCGGTGGGGCGTCGCCCAGGGCATCGGAGTAGAGCATCTGATCAGCGATCAGCACGTCCCAGCCTCGTGCCTGGACCGCCTCACGAAGGGCGTTGGTGGCCTGGCGATCGGTGATGTTCTCGTAGAAGATCACCGGCACGCTGCGCTCGACGATGAAGTCGGCCAGCTCGCGCAGGTCTTGGATCGAGGCCTCGTCGGCGGTGCTGATGCCCTCGACGGCGAGCGCCTCGAACCCGTACGCGGCCGCGAAGTAGTTGAAGGCGTCGTGCCCGGACACGAGCACGCGGTGGGCCTCGGGGATCGTGGCGAGCCGTTCGCGCGCGTACGCGTCGGCCTCGGCGATCTCGGCGGCGTACGCCGCCGCGTTGGCCGCGAAGGTGCCGGCGTGGGCCGGCACGTGCGCCGCGAGGGCGTCGGCGATGGCGTGGACCACGATCGTCCAGATCTCGGTGCTGTTCCAGATGTGGGGGTCGATGGCTCCCTCGAACGGCAGCAGCAGCGACTCGGGCACCCGCTCGCCGAGCGCGACCTGGCGCTCGCCCAGGCTGCGGATCTGCCGCGCCATCTGCGCCTCGAGGTCGAGCGCGTTCCAGAACACGAGGTCGGCATCGCGCAAGCGCTGGATGTCGCGCGTGCTCGGCTCGTAGGTGTGCGGATCGAGACCCGGACCCACGAGCACGAAGACGTCGAGGTCGGGCGCGATGCGTTGCAGCGCATCGCCGATGTGTCCGGTGGTGGCGACGACGCGCAGGGCGGTCGGGTCCGCGTCGGCCTGCGCGGCCGTGACCGAGACGACGGACGCCCCGAGCACGAGCACCAGGATGACGAGGGCGCGAAGCGAGGTGCGCAGGCGTGTCTGGAGCGGGAGGTTCATGCGGAGCCACCTTCCGAGGTTGGCATCGAGCTAAAACCAACCTGTCAGGTCAAGATTAGATCCGGAGCTGGTCGTCCTCTAGGGACAAGCGGCCCGCTCTCACGCGCCCACCGCCCCTCCAGCCGTCGCACGGCGTCCACCTGCTCGAGCGCTGCATCCATGCCCTCCGCGTGGCGCGCCTCGGCACCACCGGTCGCGGCGCGTGCCGCCAGGGGGATGGGCGCACGACCGTGGCAGAGGGCGCGACAGGTGGTTAGGCTCATGTGTGACGTGCTCGCTGCGCTCAACACGTCGCCACATCGAGAGCGACCATCCCGAGGTCGGGCGAGCGGCCGCCACATCGTCCTGGAGGGCATCGCGTGGAACTGATCATCGACGACGTCAGCAAGCGCTTCCGCGAGGACGTCTGGGGTTTGCGCGACGTGAGCCTCAGTGTGGGGCCCGGGGTGATCGGGCTGCTGGGGCCGAACGGGGCCGGCAAGTCGACCCTGATGCGGATCCTCGCGACCATCACACAGCCGTCGAGCGGGCGCGTCACGTGGAACGGCAGCGACATCGCGCGGCAGCCCGACGTCATCCGCCGCGTGCTCGGCTACCTGCCACAGGACTTCGGTGTCTACCCGAACCTGACCGCGATCGAGTTCCTGCGTTTCCTGGCAGCGGCCAAGGGCCTCGACGGGCGCTCGGCGCGGGCACGCATCGACCAGCTCGTCGAGCTCGTCAACCTGTCCGACGCCGCGAACCGTCCCATCGGCGGCTTCTCGGGGGGGATGCGCCAGCGTGTCGGTATCGCCCAAGCCCTCCTCAACGATCCTCAGCTGCTGATCGTCGACGAACCGACGGTCGGTCTCGACCCCACCGAACGGCTGCGCTTCCGCAACCTGCTGTCCGACCTCGCTGGCGAACGCATCGTCATGCTCTCGACCCACATCGTCTCGGACGTGGAGGCGACGGCGACCAGCATCGCCCTCATCAAGGGTGGTCGGCTGCTGCGCCACGCACTGCCCGAGGACCTCCTGCGCGACGTGGCGGGGAAGGTCTGGACCTGGATCGTGCCCAGCACCGAGCTGGCGACGACCAAAGCACGCTTCGACGTGAGCGCCACCGTGCGCCGCGCCGAAGGGGTGCTCGTCCGCGTCGTCTGCGAGGGCACGCCCGATCCGTCGGCGGAGCCTGCGGTCGCGACGCTCGAGGACGCCTATCACCACGCCGTCGGCGCAGGCGCGCTGCTCGAGGCATGAACGCCGTCGCCGGCGTCGCCGTCGCCGATTTCCGCGAGCGCGTTCGACGCTTCTCGTTCATGGTGATCGTCGCGCTGGCCGTGCTGTTGGGCTACGCGGTCGCGAGCGAGGTGTTCGTGGTGCGCCTCGGCGACCACCGCGGCGTGTACAACGCCGCCTGGATCGGCACGCTGATGGCGACCACGCTCGGGTTCTTCCTGTCGCTGGTCGGCTTCTACCTGGTTCGCGGCGGCGTGCAGCACGACGCTGCCACGGGCGTCGGGCAGGTCCTGGCCGCGACTCCGCTGCGCACCGGTGCATACGTGGCGGGGAAGTTCGTCAGCAACGCGGCGGTGCTGCTGGTGGTGGTCGCGGTGCTCGCGGCCTCGGCGCTGGTGATGCTGCTCGTGCACGGTGAGGACCGCACGCTGGACGCGTACCAGTTGCTCATGCCGTTCCTGGTGTTCGCGACCCCGGTCGCTCTGCTGGTCGCCGCCCTCGCGGTCGTGTTCGACGCCCTCCCCGCCTTACGCGACACGGCCGGCAACGTCGTGTACTTCGTCGCCTGGACGGTCGCGCTCCCGTTGGTGGGAACCGAGCTGGTGGGGTTCGCGAGCATGGTCCGGGCGATGACCGAGACGCTCGACGCGCTGACGGGCGGGTACGGAGGCGGCATCGTCCTGGGCGTCGGGGGCGCGGAGCTGCAGACGTTCGCGTGGACCGGTTTCACCTGGGGAGCGGTGGCGCTCCCGCGCGTGTGGATCCTCGTGGCGACGCTGTGCCTCACGGCCGTGGCGGCCATCGTGTTCGATCGCTTCGACACCTCGCGCCATCGACCGCGGCGCGATCGGCTGCCCGGCAGAGCGGCGCGGCGGCGCGCCGAGCTGGCGTCGGGGTCCGCCTCGACGCTGGACCCGCTCTCGAGGCCGGACACGCCGCCGGTCGTGCGCGGTCGCGCCCGCGCCGCCGGGCCGGCGACGCAGGTCGACGTGGTGATGGCGAGCACGAGCCTCGGCATCTTCGCGCGCCTCCTCTTGGCCGAGTTCACGCTGCTCGTCAAGGGGCGCGGCCTCGCGTGGTACCTGGTGGCCGCCGGGTTGATCATCGCGTGCCTCGTCGCTCCCATCGACGCCGTGCAGCGCTGGTTCTTGCCGTTGGCGTGGCTCTGGCCGCTGCCGCTGTGGTCGGAGATGGGCTCGCGCGAGACGCGGCACCGCACGCGCGAACTCCTCTTCAGCGCCCCTGCGCCGGTGCTGCGGCAGCTTCCGGCAGCGTGGCTGGCCGGCGTGTCGTTGGCGCTGCTAACCGGGAGCGGCGCACTCGTGCGGCTGGCGGCCGAACCGACGCTCGTGCCGGGCTTCCTGGCAGGGGCGCTGTTCATCCCCTCGCTGGCGCTGCTCCTCGGTGTGCTGAGCGGGTCGGGGAGGGCGTTCCAGATCGCGTGGATGGTGCTCTGGTACCTGGGGCCCATGAACGGCGTCCCGGCGTTCGACGTGACGGGCGCGACGGTTGCCGGGATCGCCGTGGGGGCGCCACGGTCCTTCGCGATCGCGAGCCTGGTGCTCCTGGGCTTGGCTGCACTCGGGCGCCAGCACCAGGTGAGACCGCTCGGGAACCGCTAGGCGCCGCCCATCGGCTACGCTGGAAGGGCTTGGACGACAGGTCCACCGCCCGTGACCCGACCCGTCATGCGCCGAAGGAGCGATCGATGAGCACCTACCGTAGCCCCCTGCACGAGATGAGCGAGACCACCCCGACCGATTACTGGAACGACTCGTGCGCCATCGACGAGCTGACGTACGGCATCGAGCACGGCGCCGTCGGGGCCACGACCAACCCGGTGATCGTCGTGGACGTGCTGAAGAAGGCCTACGGTGAGTGGAGCGGCCGCATCCAGGAGCTGATCGAGGAGCACCCGAACGGCACCGAGGACGACATCGCCTGGGCGCTGATCGACGCGATGGCGACGAAGGCCGCGGCCCTCCTCATGCCGACGTTCGAGCAGACCGCCGGCAAGAAGGGCCGCCTGTCGATGCAGACCAGCGCGAAGTTCTACCGGAACCCCAAGGCGATGGTCGAACAGGCGCAGCACTTCGCCACCGTGATCCCCAACCTCAACGTCAAGATGCCGGTGACCGCCGCGGGGGTCGAAGGCATCGAGGAGGCCACGTACCGAGGCATCAGCGTGAACGCCACGGTGTCGTTCACCGTGCCGCAGGCGCTCGCCGTCGGCGAGGCCGTCGAGCGCGGACTGAAGCGTCGCGAGGCCGACGGACACGACGTCTCCGAGATGGCGCCGGTGAGCACCATCATGGTCGGTCGGACCGACGACTGGATCAAGGTGGTGGCCAACAAGCGCGGCATCATCACCGATCCCGGCTACCTCGAGTGGGCGGGCGTCGCGGTGATGAAGCACGCCTATCGCCTCTACCAGGAGCGCGGTTACCGCACCCGACTGCTGGCCGCGGCGTACCGCAACCACCACCACTGGTCGCAGTTCATCGGCGGCGACGTGGTGCTCACCATCCCGTACCCGTGGGCGCAGCGCTTCAACGGCTCGGACGTCGCCGTCAGCGACCGCATGGACGAGCCCGTCGACCCCCGGATCGTCGCCGAGCTGCGCGCGAAGTTCGACGACTTCCGCAAGGCCTACGACGTCGACGGGATGACGGTGGCCGAGTTCGACGACTACGGCGCCACGCGGCGGACGCTGCGCCAGTTCATCGGCGGTTACGCCGAGCTCTGCCAGATGATCCGCGACGTGATGGTCCCGAACCCCGACAAGTGACGTCATCGGGGCAGGCCGTGGGCTGAACGCAGTGTGCGTGTGGGGTACGTGCCGCGTCAGGGTTCGCGCATCAGCCGCTGCGACCGCCACGCGCGCACGACCCGGGCACGATGGTGGCCGCCCTCGCCGAACCGACGGCAGAGCCACGGGTACCGTGGTGCATGAGACGCCCCTCGCCCGACCCCGCCGGCCCCGGTCAGGAGTCGGCCTGGGCCTACCCCCGGCCCCCCGCCCTCGACCCGTCGACCGAGCACGTGATCGTGACCTTCGCCGGCGCGACGCTCGCCGACAGCCGCCGCGCGATCCGGGTCCTCGAGACCTCGCACGCGCCGGTGTACTACCTGCCCACCGAGGACGTGCGGACCGACCTGCTCGTGCCGGTCGAGCGCCGCACCGGCTGCGAGTTCAAGGGCGTCGCCGCCTACGCCGACGCGGTCGTGGGTGACCGGCGCTCGGCGACCGCCTGCTGGTGGTACCCCGAGCCCACGCCGGCGTTCGCGGCCATCAAAGGCTGGATCGCCTTCTACCCCTCGCGTGTGGACCGCATCACCGTCGACGGCGAGACCGTGCGCCCTGTCGGCGGGGACTTCTACGGCAGCTGGGTCACCTCGCGGGTGGTGGGGCCTTTCAAGGGCGGTCCCGGTACCGAGGGCTGGTAGCGGCGACGTGCATGACCACCTGGTCGTGCTACGTTGACCATATGGATGCGTTCCACCCACCGGCACCGCGACCGCACGGGGTCCTCCACGACCTCGGTCTCGACCCGGCGCCCAGCGAGCTGATCGCGGCGGTCAAGGCGGGCATCGAGACCCGCGTGTTCGTCGACCTCGCCCGCCGCCTCGGCGTGAGCGAGGCGCACCTGGCCGAGGTCGCCGGCATCGCCCCCAGCACGCTGACGCGCCGCAAGCGCAGCGGCACGCTCGTACCGGCCGAGAGCGAGCACGTCCTGCGGCTCGCCGCGCTCTTCGAGCGCGCCACGCAGGTGTTCGAGGACGAGGGCGACGCCGCCGACTGGTTGCGCACGCCCAACCTCGCACTCGGCGACGTCGCACCCCTCGCGATGGCCGACACCGAACTCGGCGCCCGCGAGGTCGACGACCTCCTCGGCCGCATCGAGCACGGCGTCTACAGCTGAGCCGCGTGGACGACGCCCTGCGCGCCTGGCGACTGGTGCGGCCGGCCTTCGGCGACGCCACCAGCGCCTTCTCCGGCGAGGGCGCACGCCGTTACGGTGGACGCTGGAACGCGCCCGGCCGCGCCGTCGTGTACGCCAGCCTCCACCTCTCGCTCGCGGCGCTCGAGACCCTCGCCCACGCCGATCGGCGCCGCTTCGAACGCGACCACGTCGTCTTCGAGGTGCACGTGCCCAACGACCTGGTGCTCGAGCTGCGCGACGACGACCTCCCGCCCGCCTGGCGCGCTCGACCGGTCAGCAGCGCCGCCCGCGCGATCGGCGACGCCTGGCTCGAGCAGCGCGCCAGCGTCGCCCTCAGCGTCCCCAGCGTGCTCGTCCCGCAGGAGCGCAACCTGCTGCTGGCGCCGGACCATCCACGGTTCGAAGAGGTTCGCATCGGGCCGGCGACGAGCTTCCGCTTCGACGAGCGGCTCTAGCGACGACTCGCGATCGACGCCCACGCGTCGAGGGCCACGCTGGCCTGGCGAGGACCACGATCACGAGGTCCATGCGAGAGCCTCCAGATGGGCGGGATACGCGTCCACCACGAGGATGCACGGCGGCACATCATCGCTGTGATGACGATGCTAGCATCAACTCTGAGGTGAACGAGATGCGCGCGACGATCACCATCCCCGACGAGCGCCTCGAGGAGCTCATGGATCTCACGGGCGCCGAGACGCGCACCGCGGCCATCAACGTCGCGATCGAGGCGTTCGTGCGGCAGGCGAAGCTCCGGCGCCTCCTCGCCCTCGAGGGGCGCGTCGACATCCTCTCCAACGACGACATCGAGGCGCTCGACACGGCCGAGTCCGG
>REEJ01000137.1 GCA_007695125.1 Trueperaceae bacterium
GCGCTGCGCGACAACCCCGACCTGATCCAACTCGAGTTCGCGCAGCGGCTCGCGCCGACCGTGCAGACGATCATGCTCCCGACCGACGGAAACTTCTTGATGGACGTGCGTCAGCTGGTCCGCAACGAGTGAGTAGGCGCGTGTGGTCGAGGCGGATCGTCCGTCTCGACCACACGCGGTGAAGGCGTCAACCGCCCTGCATCAACCCGCGCACGCGGCCGCTGGCCTCGACGCGCACGTTCTTGGCCGCGGGCTCGCGAGGCAAGCCCGGCATCGTGAAGATGCTGCCCATCAGGGCGACCACGAACCCGGCTCCCGCCGCCAGCCGCAGCTCCGTTACGGTCGGCGTGAAGCCGCGCGCCAGCCCACCGCCCTTGGGGTCGTCGGTGAACGACAGATGGGTCTTGGCGACGCAGACCGGCAGTCGGCCGAAACCGGCTGCTTCGATCCGCGCGAGGTCGTGGGCGGCGCGCTCGGACAGCGCCACGTCGTCGGCGCCGTACACGCGTTGAGCGAGCGTGCGCAGCGAGGCGACCACGCCCTCGGCCGGGTCGTACAGCGCGCGCCGGCGTGGCGGCTCGGCATCGTTCGAGCGCAGCTGCTCACGCACCGCCGCAGCGAGCGCCACGCCGCCCGAGCCGCCGTCCGTGAAGGCGGTGCAGCGGGCGATCGCGGCGTCGAGACCCTGCGCATGCGCCTCGATCGCCACCAGGTCCTCTTCGGTGTCGTCGGCGAACACGTTGAGCGCGACCACCACCGGCAGGCCGAAGGAGCGCACGTTGGCCACCTGGCGATCCAGGTGCTCGAGGCCGACCTGGAGATCGCCGCCCCCGTGATGCGCCAGTGCGCGCACCGTCGCGACGAGCACCACGCAGCGCGGCCACACGTCGGCCTGCGGCGCCTTGAGGTGCAGGAACTTCTCGCCGCCGAGGTCGAAGCCGAAGCCAGCTTCGGTGACGACCACTTCGGCGTGGCGCAGCGCCAGCCGTGTCGCGAGGACGCTCGAGCAGCCGTGGGCGATGTTGGCGAACGGCCCGCAGTGCACCAACGCGGGCGTGCCGTCAGCGCTCTGGACCAGGTTCGGCCGCAGCGCCTCGCGCAAGAGCGCGACCATCGCTTCGGTCGCCACCAGGTCGTCGCTGGTGACGGGGGTGCCGTCGTCTCGCCAACCGACCACGGTGCGTCCCAGGCGTTCGCGCAGGTCGTCGAGCGAGCTCGACAACGCCAACGTGGCCATCACCTCGCTCGCGGCGGTGATGTCGAAGCGGCTGTGGCGTTCGGCCCGCCCGCCGGCGTCGAGGACGACGCTGCGCAGGGCGCGGTCGTTCATGTCGAGCACGCGTGGCCACGTGACCTGGTCGGGCCTGATGCCGGAGGCGGTCGTCCCGGCCTTGGCACCGAAGTGCAGCTCCGTGTCGATCATCGCGGCCAACAGGTTGTGCGCCGCCGAGATCGCGTGCAGGTCGCCGGTGAAGTGCAGGTTGATGTCGTCGGGCGGCACGACCTGGGCGCGCCCACCACCGGTGCCCCCGCCCTTCATGCCGAACACGGGGCCCAGCGACGGTTCGCGCAGGGCGAGCGCGGCGCGGGCGCCGACCCGGCGCAGGCCGTCGGCGAGACCGACGCTCACGGTCGTCTTGCCCTCGCCGAAACGGGTGGGACCGACGGCGCTCACCAGCACCAGCGCTCCGTGGGCGTCGCCGGCCGGCGGCTCCGCATGTGGATCGAGTTTGGCTTTCGTGGTGCCGAGGGTGGTGACGGCCTGGGGGTCCAGTCCGAGCTCTTCGGCGACGTCGAGGATGGGGCGCGTGCGCTGCGTCATCGTGTCCGCAGCGTACGCAGCGGCCTGTGCGGCCTCCAAGTGACGCGTGCCCCGTGGCGTCATGCCGCCCCGACGAGCCGCAGCGCGTGGTCGCCGCGGGTCTCGACCGCGCCGATGACGGTGGTCGCTGCGAAGCGCGCTCCGACGTGCGCGAGCATGTCGTCGACGTGATCCGGGTCGACGGCGAGGAGCAGCCCGCCGCTGGTCTGCGGGTCGACGAGCGTCAACCAGTCGACCTCGCCCACGGCGTCGCGCCCCGTCACGTGCGCGTTCACGTAGCGCGTGTTCGAGCCGTGCGCCTTGGTGACGATGCCGCGTGCGAGCGTCTCGGCCGCACCAGGCAGCCGCGGCAGCGCGGCGGTGTCGAGCCGGATCGTCACGCCCGAGCCCTGCGCCACGTGCAGCGCGTGGCCGGCGAGTCCGAAGCCGGTCACGTCCGTCGCCGCGCTCACCGCGTCGTGGAGTGCGTCCGGGAGATCGAGCCGGTTGAGTTGGCGCATCGATGCGATCGCCGGGCGCATGGCGTCCTCGTCGATCTCGTCGTTCTTGCGTGCGCCGGCGAGCGTGCCGGTGCCGAGCGCCTTGGTCAGGACGAGCACGTCGCCAGGTCTGGCGCCGTCGTTGCGCCACACGCGCTCGGGGTGCGCCAGGCCGGTGACGCTGAAGCCGAGCTTGAGCGTGTCGTCCTCGATCGAGTGCCCGCCGACGAGGTGCGCGCCGGCCTCGCGGATCGTCGCGTCGGCGGCGGCCATCATCGTCCCCAGCACCTCGTCGGGGAGGGTGCCCAACGGGAACGCCAGGATCGTGAGGGCCGTGATGGGTCGGCCGCCCATGGCGAACACGTCGGAAAGCGCGTTGGCGGCGGCGATGGCACCGAAGTCGGCGGGATCGTCGACAACGGGGGTGAAGAAGTCGAGGGTCTGGATCAGCGCCACGTCGGCGCCGATGCGCCACACCGCTGCGTCGTCCAGGCGATCGTGGCCCACGAGGAGGTCGGGGTGGTGCACCGGCGGCAGGTCGCGCAGGAAGGCGCTGAGCGTGCCGGCAGCGATCTTCGCGGCGCAGCCGCCCTTGCTCACGGTGTGGGTCAGACGAAGCGCCTGGGTGGTCATGTGGTGCTCCTCTCGAACTCGAGCGCATGCGTGCGGATGGCCGCTGCGAGGGTCGCCGCGTCGCCGCTGAGCGCCACGGGGCGCGCCAGCGCCGCGCGGTTGCGTTCGTAGAGGCGGTCGTAGTAGTCCTCGAGCAGCAGTCGGATCCAGTCGTGATGGGCGGCGGGGTCGAACCACGCCGTCTCGGCGCGCTCCAACGCGTCCAGCACCCGGCGCGTGCGGGGGTTGCCGAGCCTACGACGCAGGCGCAGCGTGGCCTCGCTCAGCGCGGTCTTGGTCGCCGCCACGCCGTCGCGTTCGGCCGGCGAGCGCACGTAGCCCTCGAACACGCGCGCGATCCGGTCGTCGAGCGTGGTCTCGAGCACGGCCAGGGGTGCGCCGTGCATGGCGTCCAGGAGCGCCGGCGGGAGGGTCCGGCGGCCCACGAAGCGCGACTCGTCCTCGACCACGACCAGCCTGGAGCGGTGGAGCCGGAGCGCGCTGGCGATCTCGTGCTCGAACGTCGGCTGCGCGGGCTGGTGACCGGGCGTCGCGCCGAAGCTGCTGCCGCGATGGTGCGCGAGCCGCTCGAGGTCGAGCACGAACGGACCGGACGCGGCGCCGTCGTCCAGGGTCTCGAGCAGCTCGGTCTTGCCGGCGCCCGTGAGGCCTGTGAGCACCAGCAGCGGCACCCGCGCTACCGCCGCCGGGAGGGTCTGCGTCAGATGGCGCCTGACCGCCTTGTAGCCTCCGGCCACGGCACGCGCGTCGGGGAGGTCGATGAGCTCGGTCGCCAGGCGACTGCGCAGGCCGCCGCGCCAACACACGACCGCCGTGGGTCCGTGCGTGGCCACCTCGCGCCAGGCCGCGATACGCGCCGGGAGCGTGGCCTCGGTGATCTCCCACCCCAGGGCGAGCGCTGCCGCTTGGCCGGCGCGTGCGTAGCAGAGGCCGACCTGGTGCCGCTCCTCGTCGCTCAACAGCGGCAGTGCGTGGGCACCAGGCAGAGCGCCGCGCGCCAGCTCGACCGGCGAGCGGACGTCGATGATCGCCAGCGGCGGTTCGCGCGCGCCGACGGGGTAGAGCGCGTCTGGTTCGAGGATGCCGGCCACGCCCGTCATGGTGCCACGAGCAGGCCGAGGAGTCCGCCCGCCACGATCAGCAGCGCGGGGTGCGGATCGCGCCGGAGCGACACGACCACCGCCACCACCGCGATCGCCAGCAGCGGCGCGTTGCCCCACACGGTCGGTGCGACGGCCAGCGCGGTCGGCGCGAAGTCCCACACGACGAGGGCGAGCAGCGCCACGACGACGGGGCGCACGCCGGCCAGGAAGCGCTGCAAGGCGGTGCGTTTGCGGTAGCGCGCGTACAGTCCCGCCAGCGCCAGCATCGCGAGGATGGTCGGCGCGGTGATCGCGAGCAGGCCGACGGCGGCGCCGGGCACGCCCGCCACGTGGTAGCCGACGTAGCCGGCGAGCTTCGTGGCGATCGGTCCGGGCAGGGCGTTGCCGAACGCGAAGGCGTCGAGGAAGGCCTCGCGCGTGAGCCAACCCCGGAGTTCGACCACCTCCACCTGGATGAGCGGGATCATCGACGGGCCGCCGCCGAAGCCGAAGAGCCCCGCGCGGCCGAACGAGACGAAGAGCTCCCACAGGTCGATCACGTGCGCCTCGCCACGACGAGGCCGACGAGGCCGCCGGCCACGATGAGGAGCGCGGGGTGCACGTCGGCCAGTGCGGCCAACGCGAACGCGCCGAGCGCCAGGGCCCAACGCCACGCGCGCTCGTACCGATCGGCGCCGCGCAGGGCAGCCGGCGCGAAGCCGAGCACGACCAGCACGAGCAGTGCGATCACCACGGGTCGCAGCCCGGCCAGGAAGCGCTCGAGCAAGGGCAGGTCGTGCGCGCGCGCGAAGAGCGCCGCCAGCGCGACCATCGCGACGATGGTCGGCAGCGTCAAGGCCAGGAGCGCGACCGCCGCGCCGGGCCAGCCGGCCACGCGGTAGCCGACGAACCCAGCCAGCTTCGTGGTGATGGGTCCAGGGAGCGCGTTGCCGAACGCGAAGGCGTCGAGGAAGCCCTCGCGCGTGAGCCAGCCGCGCTGGAGCACCTCGCGCTCGATCAGGGGGATGAACGCCGGTCCGCCGCCGAAGCCGAAGACGCCCACCTTGCCGAAGGCCAGCGCGAGGTCGC
>REEJ01000228.1 GCA_007695125.1 Trueperaceae bacterium
CCAACGAGACCCGCTGGATCGAAGTCACCTACCGGGCGTTGACGAGTTCCGCGCCGATGCTGATGGTGTTCGAAGTCGAGGGTGGTGTCGAGGGCGGCACCCGGATCGACGTCAGGAACGATCGGGGGCGCCTGGTCGTGGCGAGCCGCTCCTCGCAGCGCTACGGTCGGAGCGTGAGCGCCCTGGCTTCGAGCGCGCACGTCGACGCGTTGACCTGGGATGGGGCCGAGGACGCGCCCTCGGCCTCGCCCGCTGCGATCGTCGACGCCTGGACGTGCCTGGGCACCTGCGCCGCGGATCGTTACGTGGCGGGGACCTACTACGTGAGCGTGCAGAACACCCGGTCCGTGTCACAGCGCTACGACATCGTCGCCTACGGCCGTGCCCCGTCCGACGGCAACGAACCGAACGACTCGCCTTCGGCCGCCACGCCGTACCGGTTGACGTTCGCCGGCGATGGCCCGAGCGGCGCCATCGAACGGCCGGGCGACGTCGACTACTTCCGGCTGACGTGCGCTGCGTCGTTCGCCGGCCCCAGCGAAGGCATGCGGCTCGAACTCGCGTCGTCGTTCGCGGGCTCGATGGTCCTCGACGCCGATGGGGGCACGTACCGCGTCGGTGTCGCGACGCCGCCGGTGCCGTGTGGTTCGACCGTCGCCGTTCGGACGCGAGACGGCAGCGCCGGACCGGCGGCGTCATCCGTGTACTCGATCCTGGCGGACGCCGTGGCGCTCTACGCGATCGACGCACCGGCGCAGAGCGACCCGCAGACCCCGACGGCCCTGGGTCGCTTGGTCCTGGCCCCCGGCGAGACGCAGGTGGCCCGCCTCTCCTTCGGCTCGTCGACGGCGCGGCTGCGCTACGTCGAGGTCGTGGGCGCCTCGGGCGTGGCCGCCGATGGCCGCGTCCTGCTCGAGCTCCGCGACGCGTCCGGGCCGATCGGCTTCAGCACCAGCCGGCAGCGCTTCGCGAGCGGTGTCGGCGTGCTCGCCGGCGCCGAGGCAACCTCGATCGACGTCGAGGCCTCCGCGATCTCGGTGCTCTACCAATGCCTGGGGCCGTGCGTGGCGACGCGCTACCGGTCCGGTACGGTGTTCGCCCGTGTGACGAACACGTCGTCGCAGACGAGGTCGGTCGACCTGTACGCCTACGGCGCTGCGGAGACCGATCGGAACGAACCGAACGACTCGACGACCACCGCGACCGTCGTCTCCGTCGGATCGGCGGGCGTGACGGTCACGGGCGCGATCGAGCGCATGGACGACGTCGACGTGTTCCGGCTCGTGTGCACCGGGGGCTTCGAGTTCGCGATGGTCTACGTGACGCTCGAGACGTCGTTCCCGGGCTCGATGGTGGTGCGCCGATCGGCTGGGAGCACGCCGAGTGCGCCGGGCCAGAGGCTCGAGGTGCCTTGCGACGGCACGTTCCGCGTCGAGACGACCGACGGCAGCGCGGGACCGTCGGCGTCGTCGCGGTACTCGGTCCGCGCGTGGTGAGCGGCTCGGCGCGGAGGCGGAGCGGGGCCGTCGCGCCGGCTGGGGTAGCGGTCGTGCGTGTGTCAGGCTCGCGCCGGTGGCGTGCCCTCGCGCTCGGCATCGGGTTCTCTCTGCTCGTCATCGGCAGTGCGTACGCCTCGCCGAACCTGTGTTCGCTCGAGTCGGTGGCGCTTCGCGACGACGCCCCAGTGGGCCCCGTCGCGGTCCAGGCCGTCGCCGATACCCTGCGGACGTTGGAGCCTTCGCTGCCGCGCACGCGCCGGATTGGCGGCAGCGACGAGGACGCCGACGACACGCTCGAGCGCGACGTCCGCTATCTGGCCGAGCGCGGCTTGCTGCCATCGTCGTTCGATCCCAGCGGGTTCGACGAGGCGTCATGGCAGGTCCTGGTCGAGGCGATCCTCGCCGGTTACGGTCTGCCGCCGCTGACGGTCGAGGAGCAGATCACGCCTGAGACGCTCGAGGCTGAGCTGGACCTGGTGGTGTCGCGCATCCTCGCCGTCATCCGGCCGGTCGTGCTGTTGGCGTGGGATCCGGAGGACGACGAGCGGATCGCCTTCGTCGGCTTGGTACTGAACTGGTCGCCGTACCCGCGACTGGTGGTGATGCGGCCGCCGGACGGGTGGACGATGCGCGAAGGCGCACGTGAGCTCGCGGGGCGCGTCTCGTTGTGCGGCGTGGCGGTGCGCGACTGGGTGAGCGCTCCCGCCCCGGTGGCACGAGCGCTGTTCGTCCAACACGCCGACGACGCCCCGATGTACGTCGTCGGCAGCGATCCCGATCGCGGCGGTTGGCCGTACCGCGTGCCGGCCGGGGAAGAGATCGACGTCTTCGCGTTCGAGCACCCGGAGGTCGCGGAGCTCGAGCGCTTCAGCGCCGTCTTCGCGGCCGAGCCGCTGGGCATCATCCACGTCGCACGACTGTTGCCACAGGTCCGCACGAACCTGTCGCCGATGGGTTTCCTGCGGGCGATGCAGACGCCGCCGCGACGCGACTGAGGTCGCTCAGCGCGCCGTCAACGCCCCCTCGATGGCGTCGGCCATCGCCTCGATCCGAGAGCGGGCATCCGCTCCCGCGGCCGCGAAGTCGGCGGCGTCGGCGCCGGGCATGAGGCTGCGGCTCGCGCTCACGACGGCCCCGAGGCCGTCGCGATCGAACGCCTGCGACACGTCGGTGGCGCTGCCGCCCTGGGCGCCGTAGCCCGGTACGAGCAGCAGGACGTCGGCCATCCGTTCGCGCAGGGCGGCGAGGCGCGTCCCGCGCGTGGCGCCGACGACAGCGCCGATGGAGCCGTAGCGCCCGTGCTCGCTCGCGAGGGCCTGCAGGTGGTCGGCGACGTGCTCATGCACGAGGCGGCCCGCCTCGGTGCGTTCGTCTTGCCAGGTGGCGGCGCCGGGGTTGGAGGTCGCCACGAGCGTGTACACCCCGCGGCCGCTCGAGCGCGCGGTTGCCACGAACGGTGTGATCGTGTCGGGGCCCAGGTAGGGCGAAACAGTCAGCGCGTCCGCCGACCACACGCCGTCGCCGAGGTACGCGGCCGCGTACGCCTCGGCGGTGCTGCCGATGTCGCCGCGCTTGGCGTCGAGGATCACGGGCAGCTCGAGCGATCGCGCGTCGGCGATCACCTGCGCGAGGGCGATCACGCCCGGGATGCCGAGCGCTTCGAAGAACGCCGACTGCGGCTTGACGCAGGCGAGTCGCGTATGGCTGGCCTCGAGCACGCTGCGGTAGAGCTCGACCACGCCCCTGGCGACCCCGGCAGGGTCGCCGGCCACGCGATCGGGGTGCGTGAGCGGGTGGTCGGTCGGACGCGGGTCGATGCCGAGACACACGGCCGAGCCGACCGCGCCCATGCGGGCGTGCAGTCGCGAACCGAACGACGTGAGCGGCGCACGACCGACCGCTGCGCTCATGGGCTCAGGCGGCCGCGGCACGGCCGTGGCAGTGCTTGTACTTCTTGCCGGAGCCACAGGGGCAGGGATCGTTGCGCCCGACCTTGTCGTCGCTCGTGATCGGCTTGGTGGGACCGTCGCCGGCGCCCAGGGTGGGCGGTCCGCTCTGCTCGAAGCGTAGGCCGGTGCGCGCCTCGCGCCGCTCGAGCCGCGAGCCGGTCTGGACCTGCACGCGGAAGAGCAGCTTGGCGACGTTGAGCTTGATGTTGGCCGTCATCTCCTCGAAGAGGTTGAAGCCTTCGAAGGCGTACTCCTGGAGCGGGTTGCGCTGGCCGTAGCCACGCAGACCGATGCCCTGGCGGAGCACGTCCATGTTGTGCAGGTGCTCCTTCCAATGCTGGTCGACGACCTGCAGGACGATGAAGCGCTCGAGTTCGCGCAGCAGATCGGCTCCGAGCTCGGTCTCGCGCGCCTCGTAGGCAGTGTCCAGGTGCGGCAAGACCATCTCGGTCGCCTCGTCGGGGTCGTTGGCCTCGCGCAGCGTCTCGAAGTCGAAGTCCTCGAGCTGCGGCACGGCCTCGAGCACGGCCGTGCGCAGCGCGCCCATGTCGCGCTCCTCGGGCTCGAGCTCCGGGTTGAGGTAACGCTGCACCTGCGAGTCGACGTAGTCCGCGATCATGTCGCGCACCGACTCGCTGATGTCGCGGCCGAGCAAGACGTCGCGGCGCTGGGCGTAGACGACCTCGCGCTGCTTGCTCATGACGTTGTCGTACTCGAGCAGCTGCTTGCGGATGCCGAAGTTGCGGTCCTCGACGCGCTTCTGCGCGCGTTCGATGGCGCCGGTGACCATCTTGGCCTCGATCGGCTGCTCGTCGTCCATGCCGAGCCGGTCCATCATGCCGAGCACGCGCTCGCTGGCGAACAGGCGCATCAGGTCGTCCTCGAACGACACATAGAAGCGGCTGGAGCCCGGGTCCCCCTGGCGGCCGGCGCGCCCGCGCAGCTGGTTGTCGATGCGGCGGGACTCGTGACGCTCGGTGCCGATGATGTGGAGGCCGCCGACCGACACGACCTTCTCGTGGTCGCGCTCGGCCTGGTCGCGCAGCTGCACGATGCGCTCGAGGACGCCGCTCGGCAGACCCTCCAGGCGCCGCGCCACCTCGCGCGCCTCGTCCTCACGGTGCAGCATGATCGCCTTGATGAAGAGCTCGGTGACGGAGTCGTAGCGCTCGAAACCCTCGCGCACCAGCAGTTGCCGGGCGAGCGCCTCGGGGTTGCCGCCGAGCACGATGTCGGTGCCGCGGCCGGCCATGTTGGTCGAGATCGTCACCGCGGCGACGCTGCCCGCCTGCGCCACGATCTCCGCCTCGCGGCCGTGGTACTTGGCGTTGAGCACCTCGTGCTTGATCCCCTTGCGGGTCAGCATCTTCGAGAGCAGTTCCGAGGCATCGATCGTGACCGTGCCGACGAGCACGGGTTGGCCGCGCTTGTGGACCTCGACGATCTCGTCGACGACCGCGCGGTACTTGCCCTCGATGGTCCTGAAGACGACGTCCTCGCCGTCGTCGCGGATCACCGGCTTGTTCGTCGGGATCGTCAGGACGTCGGTGCGGTAGATCTCCTGGAACTCCTTCTCCTCGGTCTTGGCCGTGCCGGTCATGCCGGCGATCTTGTCGTAGAGCTTGAAGAAGTTCTGGTAGGTGATGGTCGCGAGCGTCTGGTTCTCGCGCTCGATCTTCACGCCCTCCTTCGCCTCGATCGCCTGGTGGAGCCCCTCGCCGAAGCGGCGGCCCGGCATGAGGCGGCCGGTGAACTCGTCGACGATCACGATCTGTCCCGCGTCGTCTCGCACGTACTGCTTGTCGACGTGGTAGTGCTCCTTGGCGCGGAGCGCCTGGCGCAGCATGTGGCCGAGCTCCATGTTGGCCGGGCTGAAGATGTCTTCGACGCCGAGCGACTTCTCGGCCTTGGCGATGCCCTGCTCGGTGAGGTGGATGTCCTTCGACTTCTCGTCGGTGGTGTAGTCGCCCGTCGGCGGGGCCTTGTCCTCGCCGGCCGCACCGCGCTCGAGCTGGCGAGCGAGGCGCGACATGACCTGGTACTTGTCGCCGGCGACGTCGGCCGGACCCGAGATGATCAGCGGCGTGCGGGCCTCGTCGACGAGGATCGAGTCGACCTCGTCGATGATGGCGAAGTGCAGCGGCGTCTCTTCGCGCAGCACCAGCTGGTCGGGACGGAAGGCCATGTTGTCGCGCAGGTAGTCGAAGCCGAGCTCGCTGTTCGTCATGTACGTGATGTCGGCGCCGTAGGCGGCGCGCCGCGCCGCGCCGTCCATACCGTGCTCGATGGTGGCGACGCTGAGCCCGAGGCCGCGGTAGATCGGGCCCATCCACTCGGCACCCGTGCGCGCGAGGTAGTCGTTCGTCGTGACCAGGTGCGTCCCCTTGCCGGTGAGGGCGTTGAGGGCGAGCGCGAGCGGGGCGACGAGGGTCTTGCCCTCGCCGGTCTTCATCTCGGCGATGTTGCCGTAGTGCAACGCAGCGCCACCGATCAGCTGGACGTCGTAATGGCGCAGGCCGAGGAAGCGCTTGCCGGCCTCGCGCGTGAGCGCGAAGCTCTCGGGCAGGAGCGCGTCGAGCGACTCCCCGCCCTCGAGGTGGCGACGTCGCAGCTCCGCGAACGCCTCCGCGAGGTCGGGGAGCGCCTCGTACTCGGCTTCGAGGGCCTTGACTCGGGAGACCACCCCGCTCTCGAGGCGCTTCACTTCGCGATCGTTTTGGTCGAAGAGCTTCTGGATGAATCCGAACATGGGTGGGGACCCCTTCGTGGGCGGCTGGCCTCGCGCCGGCGGGGCGACGAAGCGCCTCCGGGCCGGCATCGCGGCAGTCTAGCACGCGTCTCGCGCGAGCCGGAACGCCCGCGGCACGTGCCCAGCGCGGCGTCAGACGCGAACGACGCTGAGTGCGTTGCTGCCGTAGCGTCTGGTGTCGATCCGGGCCGCCGCCCCGCCGACCTGAAGCGCCGGCGTTCGGCCGGTTGGATGCTGGAACACGTAGCGACCACCGGGTCGGACGACGCCGAGATCGAGGACGGCCTGGAACGTCGCGACCAGGTCGAGTTCGAAGGGTGGGTCGACGAAGGCGACGTCGACGCTGCCCGTCAGCTCGGCGGCCACGCGCAGCGCATCGCCGTGCACGATGCGGACATCGACGCCACACGTGCGCGCGTTCTCGCGCAGGAGCCGCACGGCGGCTCCGGAGCGCTCGACCAGGATCGCCTGCCAACCGCGCGAGGCGGCTTCGAGGCCCACGGCCCCCGAGCCCGCGTAGAGGTCGAGGAACACGCCGCGGGGCTCGAACGCCAAGGCGTCGAACAGCGCCTCGCGCAAGCGCGCGGGCGAGGGGCGCGTGCCGCTCGCCGGAACGCGCAGCACGCGCCCCTTGGCCCTGCCCTGGATGATGCGAGGCGCCGCCATGCGCATCAGCCTACGCCGCGCGGGGTGCAGGCGGCGGGGGCGAGGTATCGTGATGTACCGTGGTCAGGTCCCTCCAACCCGCCGAACTCACGTGGTTCATGGCGCGCTCCATCGCGTTCATCGGACACGTCGACCCGCATGGCGTGGCGCAGCGCGTGGCGCCCCTGGTGCGCGACACGCGCCGAGACGCCGCCAACAGCTTCATATGGCAGACCGACGAGGGGGCACCCAGGGCCGGCGTGGTGGCCCTGGCGCCGGACCCAGACGACGACGATCGAACCTTGCGCATGGCCCAGCCCTGGTTCGACGGCCATCCCGACGACCTGGTGATGCTGGTGACGGCGCTGTGCGAGCGCTTCGGCCACGAGGCGGTCGTCGTGGACCTGGTGGGCGTGCCGGCGCATCGTGTCGAGCAGGTGTCGGCGGTGCTGTCGGGAGAGGGGTTCGACCTCGATGTCGTCACCACGCTCCGCTTCGAGTTGGCCGACGTGCCGCCGCTCGGTCGACCGCTGACGCTCGAAGCGTGGCGACCCGGCATCGACGCCGCGGCCCGAGAGCTGGTGAGCCGGTCGGAGGGTTGGTCGCTGTCGGACGCGCGCTGGGCGTGGTGCAAGCGGGCGTACGGTCCGTTCCGCCCGGACTTGTGGTTCGTCGCGAGCGAGGCACCCGATCGTCCCGCCTTGGGGTACGCGCTGTGTGGCGCACGCGCCGTCGGGGTGGAGGCCACCATCGGCCTGATCGCTGCGGGCGTGGCCCCCGAGCATCGCACGTCCACGGAGATGCTCAAGCGTCTGGTGTTGACGCTGTTGCACGAGCTGGCGGGCGCCCACCCCCTCGGCCGGCTCGAGACCACGCTGTCGGGGCGTGATCCGAAGCTGATCGAGATCATGCGCTCGCTCGGCTTCGATGCCGAGTCGCCGCGTGCGCAGCTGCGCCGACTCCCGTCCTGACGCGACCGTGCCGTGCGGGTTCGCGGCGCGCTCTGCTATCCTCTCGATATGAACCTGCTGATCCGTTGGGCCCTCAACGCACTCGCCCTGTGGCTGACGGTGCAGATCGGCGTCGGCGTGTCGATGGCACAGCCCGGCCTGGGGCCGCTGCTCATCGCCGCCTTGGTGGTCGGTCTGGTGAACGCGGTGGTGCGGCCGGTGATGGTGATCCTCACGCTGCCCATCACCATCGTGACCTTCGGCCTGTTCCTCCTCGTGGTGAACGGCCTCGCCCTCGCGTTGGCGTCGGTGCTGTCGCCGCTGGAGGTCGCCGGCTTCTGGGGAGCGGTGTTCGGCGCGCTCGTCCTATCGGTGATCTCGGCGCTGCTCAGCCGCGTGTTCCGAGACTCCGCGCGCTGACGTAGGGATCGGGGCGGCGCTCGCGACCCGACCGCGCAGGCGTCGCGAACCGTCGTATGGCTCGGTTCAACGGGTGCGCGGTAGGTACGCTTCCCAGGCCGGATCGACGTCGGGCAGGATGCCGTACGCGGCCGTGAACAGGAACGCCGGCGCCAGCGGCGCCCGGCGCAGCGCCATGCGTGCCTCTTCCGGCGTTCGGTCGCGCTTGCGGGCGTTGCAACTGCGGCAGCACGCCACCACGTTCTCCCAGCTGGTCGGACCGCCGCGCGAGCGCGGAACGACGTGGTCGAGCGTCAGGTCGTGGGCACGCTCACCGCAGTACTGGCAGCGCTGGTCGTCGCGGCGGAACACGTTGCGTCGGTTGAACGCGACCCGTTGACGGTGTGGCCTGCGCACGTAGCGCTTGAGGCGGACCACGCTCGGGACGGGGAAGAGCGTGCTCGGGGTACGGAGCACGTGCCGCGAGTCCTCGACGCGCTCGACGACGTCGTGCATCAGCAGGTTCACGGCGCGCTTGATGGAGCAGACGTGGAGCGGCTCGAAGCTCGCGTTCAGGATGAGGACGCGGGCTGCCGAGAGGTCCGTCAACGCCGTCGGGGCGACGGATGTCTCGGGGTCGGGAGCGAACACGGCGTCGTACACCGCGTCGTCGTCGACGCGATCGCCATCGCTGCTCGCTCCAGGCTGCGCTGGGGCCGGCATCGACCTGTCCCGGTCGGTCTTGGCCGCAACCACCTCCGTCCGGAGCAGGATACCGCAGCGGACCCGCCGCGAACGCTGTGAGGGCTGCGGCTCAGGTGGCGCAGCGAGTCAGTGCCAGCGTCACGAGCCGTTCGACGAGGTCGTCGTACGCGATGCCGGCGGCGGCCCAGAGGCGTGGGTACATCGACGTCGCCGTGAAGCCGGGCATGGTGTTGATCTCGTTCACCAGGAGACGATCCGCGGAGGCTTCGTAGAAGAGGTCGACGCGGGCGAGGCCCGCTGCGTCGATGGCCTCGAAGGCGGCCCGAGCGAGGCGAAGGGCTCGTTCGGCGACCGCGGCGGGGATGGGTGCAGGGATGAGCAGGTGCGCGGCGCCCGGCGTGTACTTCGCGTGATAGTCGTAGAACGCTCCGTCGTAGCGGATCTCGCCGACCGGTGAGACCTGCGGGTCGTCGTTCCCGAGGACCGCGACCTCGAGCTCGCGCACCTCGCGCACCGCGGCCTCCACGATCACGCGCCGGTCGTAGCGGAAGGCGTCGTCGAGCGCGTCGCGCAGTGCGGGTTCGTCGGCCGCCTTGTGGATGCCGACGGACGAGCCGAGGTTGGCGGGCTTCACGAAGAGCGGGAACCCCAGGCTGGCCAGCGAGGCGACCATCGCGTCAGGGGCAGGCTGATAGCGACGCCACGTGAGGCCGCGATACGCGACCTGCGGGAGGGCGTTGGACGCGAAGACGGCCTTCATGCTCAGCTTGTCCATGCCGACGGCGCTGGCGTGGACGCCAGAGCCGACGTGCGCGATGCCGAGCATGCGAAGCCACCCCTGGACGCTGCCGTCCTCGCCGAACGGCCCGTGGAGGAGCGGGAACACGACGTCTTCGGGTGCGAGCTCGAGGCTCGCGAGGTCGCGCTCGTCGGCATCTCCCACGGGGTCACGGGCGCCGTCCAAGAGCGCGCGGCTGGCTCGGTCCGAGAGCAGCGTGCCGCGGCGTGTGATCACCACCGGTCGCACGGAGCGCCTTCCGCCGATGGCGCCGATGACCGAGCGCGCCGAGGCGAGCGATACCTCGTGCTCGTCGGACATACCGCCGCAGAGCACGACGAGGGTGCCGGCGCCGACGGCAGCGGAGACATGCCGTATCTGCTGCATCGTCCCTATCCTACACATCATGAGTCACGAAGGAACAGGACTGGGTCGGCACGCAGCCCGTAAGCTGGTGGTCACGGGCCACCGCCCCTCGGAGGTCGACGATGCAGCGCAGCCAGCGCCCCCTACGGATCACCATCACGCTCGCCGCCGCCCTCGTGGTCCTCGGCGCCTGCGTCCCAGGCGCGGATGGCGCCCTCAACCCCCCGACGTTCAGGCTCCAGAGCGAGGGGAGCGGCTTCGTCCGGCTCGACGTGGCCGCCGTCACGGCCCCGAGTGCCACCTTCCGCGTGGCGCTGGACGTCGTGAACCCGAACCCCGTACCCGTCAGACTGGCCCTCCTCGAGGGCGAGCTGGTGTTGGCGTCGGTCCCGAGCGCGCGTGTGCGCTTCGTCGACGGCATCGACCTGCCGGCCCGAGGTCAGGCGCAGCTCGAGCTCGACGTGACGATCGCGGCCGACGCCGTACCGGCCCTGGCTGGCGTGTTCGCCGACGCGCTGCTCGGCCGACCGGTGGCCTACCGGCTCGATGCGGACATCGGTGTCGAGGTCTTCGGCGTGCTGCAACGCTTCCCTCGGACCACCGTCGCCGCGGGCGAGGTGCGCTCCGGGCTGACGCTCAGCGCACCCAGCGTGCGGTATGACGCCGCAGCGAGTGGGGTCCGTTCGGTCGCGTTCGACCGCGTCGTCCTCGACCTCGCGTTCCACGTCGACAACACGGGCGCCGTCGGGATGATCGTCCGGGCACCGGACGTGCGCGTCGCCCTCGGCGGGCGCACCGTCGTGAGCCTCCAAGTCCCGGCCACGCCGCTGCCCGCCGGCGGCAGCGCTCGGGTCGTGCAGGAACTCGTGATCAACCCGACGCAGCTCGGCGCTGCCGTCGTCGCCGAGCTGACGCGCCTCGCCGCGGGACAGGCGGCGTCGTTGCGCATCACCCTCGACGGCGCGTGGGACCTCGAGGTGCCCGGGGTCGTGTCGCGTCGAATCGAGGCGGCCCAACTGCTGGACGTCCTGATCGAGTGAACGGCCCGCGCCTCGCGGTGTCGCGAGCCTGCGGCGACGGTCACTCCGCCAGGGTGCGCTCGATGATCGTCTGGACGTCGACGTCGCGAGCGTCGACGCTGCCCACGAGCAGGCCGTCGCGCAAGAACACGATGCGCTGCGCCTCCATCGCTGCGCGGGCGTCGTGCGTGACCATGACGACGGTCCAGCCGAGCTCGGCGACGCCGTGCGACAGCAGCCTCAAGACCTCGCGACCGGTGCGGCTGTCGAGGTTGCCGGTCGGTTCGTCTGCCAGCACCATGACCGGGTCGTTGATCAGAGCCCGCGCCAGCGCCACACGTTGGCGCTGCCCGCCCGAGAGCTGGTCGGGGCGATGGCCGAGGCGATCGTCGATGCCGAGGATGCCGGCGAGCCGAGCCAAACGCTCACGGCCAGCGACCCCGTCGCCGACCATGTCGGCGGGCAGCAGCACGTTCTCGGCCGCGGTCAGGTTGGGGATGAGTTCGAAGCTCTGGAACACGAACCCGAGGCTGCGGCGGCGCATCTCCGTCAACGCGTCGTCGTCGAGGCCGACCGTAGCCGTGCCGCCGATCGAGATGTGGCCCTCGTCGGGCGTTTCGAGCAGGCCGAGCAGATGGAGCAGCGTGCTCTTGCCCGACCCGGACGCCCCCATGACGGCCACGAACTCGCCGCGACCGACCGCGAGGTCCACGCCACGCAGGGCGTGGACCGTCTCGCTGCCGAGCTTGTAGCGCTTGTGCAGGCCGGTCGCGACCAGGGCCATCGGGTCGGCGTCGGGACGACCGTCGGTCGGGCGGCTGATGGGTGCGGTCTGGGTCATGCTCCTCCGAGGGTCATGCGCGCTCCGCGGCGCCGAGAGCGACGCGTGGAGGCAGGCGGGCGGCGCGGCGCGCGGGTGCGAGCGACGCGAGTAGGCCGAGAGCGGGCGTCAGGACGACGGCGGCGACGAGCAAGCGCCACGGAACGACGGGCCGGATGGAGTACCCCGTCAGGGCTTCGGCGCCCGAGGTGATCACCCCGGCGAGCAAGAGACCGAAGGCGACGCCCAGGACGGCGCCGATCGACAGGACGACCAGTCCCTCGGCCACGACCATCGCCTGGACGTCGCGGCGCCGCAGCCCCAGCGTGCGCAACACGGCGATCTCGAAAGCGCGGCGGGAGAGGTTCATGCCCAGCGTGTTGGTCACGCCGAGCGCGGCGATCAGCGCCGCGAGCAGCAGCAGCATGTTGGTCGTCGTGAAGGTCTGCTGGATCAGGTCGAGGATCGCGGCACGATACTCGGCGTTCAGCGTCACGTCGAGCAGCGTGTCGGCGAAGGCGCTCAGGAGCGCGTCGCGAACCGCTTCGGGCTCGAACCCCGGCAGCACGGTCATGACGAACAAGTCGGGCGAGCCACCGCCGAAGCGTTCCAGGTCGAGGATCGACGCGATGAACGTCTCGCCACCGCTCGTGAAGTCCACCACGACGCCTTCGATGGGGAACTCGGCGAAGCCGTCGTCGGTCCGCAAGCGCGCTGTGTCGCCGACGCCGACGTCGAAACGGTCGCGGATCGTGTTGGCGGCCAGCACGGTGCCACCGCGCGAGAGCGCCTCGAAGCCGCGTCGGTCGTCGCCCTGGCCGCTGAGGTACTGGAGCGTGCCGAAGCCGGCGTCTGGGTCGAAGCGGGCGGGATCGACCAACACCAGGACCACGCTCCGGCCTCGCGGAACGCCCTCGGGCTCGTAGCGAACCACGCGCAAGCCGACGCCCGACACGGCGTCGATCCCGGGTACGGCGCTGGCGCGGGTCTCGAAGTCGTCGGCGAACGGCACGGGCGACGTCACGAACAGGTCGCCGACGACCGTCGTGTCGACCCACGAAGCGATCTCGCGGTTGATCCCCGACGTCATCGATGCCACGCCGACGATCAGGCCGACGCCGACGATCACGGTTCCGATGGCCACGCCGTTGCGCGCACCGTTGCGCCGGGCGAAGCCTGCGCCGAGGCGCCCGGGCGTGCCGAACACGCGCACCAGCAGCGGACGCGCCACCCTGACCGCCGGTTGGATCAAGCTCTCGGCCGCCAGCGCCACGCCGACGAAGAAGGTCGCCATCGCCAGCCCGGTGCCGAACAGCGCCCACAACCCGGTCCACGGGAGCTGCGTCGCGATCACACCCATCACCACCAGCACCCAGCCGAGCCGCGCGTGCGCACCAGGTCGTCGCTCGTCGACCGAGCGCAACGCGGCCAGCGGCGAGGTGCGCGAGGCGGCGAGTGCGGGCAGCGTGGCGGCGAGCAGCGCGACCGAGACGCCGATCGCGGCCGCGGCGAGCGCGGGCCCGAGCGGAACGACCACGCCACTGAACTCGTAGCCGACCACGAGGGCGTTCAGGCGGGTGATGCCGTAGGAGAGCACGATGCCGAGCAGGAGCCCTCCGACCACCCCCGCGAGGCTGACCCAGAGGGCCTCCAGGAGGGCCAGGTTGCGGATGTCGCGGCTCCTGAGGCACACGGTACGCAGGAGCGCGAACTCGCGCGTGCGCTCGACCACACCCGCCATGAAGGTGTTGTAGGCCATGAACCCACCGAGCGCCATCAGGGTGGCCGCCAGGATCAACAACCCAGCCTGCAGCGTCTGCACGATGCCGCTCGTGACGTCGCCGGCACCGGCCGGGTAGGTGACGGTGAACGCGTCCCCAACCGCCTCCTGCAGGCGCGCCCGGGCGGCGTCGACATCGGCGCCCGAGCGCAGTTGGACCTCGACGTGGCTGGCCCTCCCGGACAGTCCCAGGCCCGCTTGCAGATCGCTGAGATGCGTGACGCCGACGCGCCCGCCGTTCGTGGTCGCCAGGGCGACGCGCTCGTCCATCGCGCCCACGACGGTGAGGGGCAGAGGTCCCGCCTGGCTGGCGAAGACGACGACCGCGCCGATCTCGATGCCGCGGCTGCGCATGAAGCCCTCGCCGACGACGACCTCATCTGCACCGGCGACAGGCAGCCGGCCGCTGCTGAGGCTCAGCGGCAACGTCTCGGGTCGTTCGGTGAGGCGGCCGCCGAGTTGGAAGCCGCTGTCGACGCCGGGCAGGAGCGACGCCGACACGGCGTCGCCGCCACGATCGGGTTCGGCTCGGGTGTTGAGCACGGGTACGGCCCAGGCGACGTCCGGGTCGGCACGCACGGTGGCCTCGAGCGCCGCGGTCTCGATCACGGCGCGACCCGTGGCTCCGGGCGTGACGATCAGGTCGGCGGGTCCGGCGACCGCCTGGAGGGTCCGCCGCACGTTGGCGTCGACGTTCGCGCCGACCGACAGCGTGGCGAGCACGGCGGCCACGCCCAGCGCCACACCGAGGATGGTCGCCACGGATCGCCAGGGATGTCTCAGGAGGTTTCTCAGCGCGAGGCGCGCCAGCATCGGCATCGCGTCAGTCTACCCAGCCACCTGCCGAGCACGGGCTGCGCCGGCCTCGGCCAGCCGCCGCCACTCGTCGCCGAGGTGCACGTGGCTCCGCTCGACGTCGACACCGGCGAGCGCTCGCAGGGCGTCGCGCAGGTCGGCGAGCGAATCGACCCGCACCAGCGCCGCGCGAAGCGCGTCCGCCCACGTGGGTTCGCCGTACGCGGCGTTCAGCTCGCGCGCGTAGGCCGCGAGGTGTCCGCGCATGCTGCGCAGGGGGTGCTCGCCTCGGTACCAGGCGACGTGGTCGCGGGCGTGCCGCCACATCACCGTGACGATCTCGTCCGCCGTCGGCGGCTCGCCACCCAAGACGCTCGAGAACAGCCAAGGGCGGCCGACGGCCGCGCGGGCGATCATCACACCGACGCCTGCGGCGCGTGCGTGGCGGTAACCGGAAGCGTCGCTCACGTCGCCCGAACCCAACACGGGCACGTCGACGGCCGCGGCGACCCGCGCGATGGCGCCCCAGTCGGCCCGACCCTGATAGCGCTGGGCTGCCGTACGGCCATGGACGGCGAGCGCCGCCGCCCCGGCGGACGCCAGCGCCTGCGCCACCTCCACCGACACGTCGGTGTCGACCCCGAGGCGCAGCTTCGCGCTCACCGGCACGGTCGCGGCACGCACCATCGCGCCGAGGACCGCCGCAGCGTGCTCGGGATCACGGAGCAGCTCGCTGCCGCAACCGCGGTTGATCACCTTCTTCGCAGGACAGCCGAGGTTGAGGTCGAACGCGTCGGGTCGGTAGGCCCGCTCGAGGCGGACCACGGCCCGAGCGGCCAGGTCGGGGTCCGCAGCGAAGAGCTGGACCACGACGTAGGGCTCGCCTTCGTACGGGGCGGAGATCTGGAGACCCCGCTCGTCTTGGATCGCGCGAGCCAGGCCGTTGGCCGAGACCATCTCGCTCACGGCCCAGGCGGCACCGAAGTGGCGCGCCACACGCCGGAACGGCGCGTCGCTGAAGCCGGCCATCGGGGCCAGGACCGCGCCGTGACCGACGCGTGCCGCGAACCACGATACGCGCGCGCGTGCCGGCTGCGGGCTGTCACCGACGCGCTCGGGTGGCGAGGCGACACTCATGTCTCGGGCAGCGACCGCTCCAGCCACGACCACCAGGCGGCTCCGAGGAAGCTCGCTCGCTGCTCGGCCGCGACCGCCTCGGCCAAGCGGACGAAGTCCCGCCCACGGCTGAGTTCGACGGGCGTCTCCTCGGCGCCGAACCCGCCGTCCAGGTCGCTCCCTATGCCGACCCGGCCGTCGCCGACGAGGCCTCGAACGTGCTCGAAGTGCTCACCGACGCGGGCCACATCGACGTCGCCGCCGCGCCCCACGCTGGCGTCGAGGAAGGCGTTGCCGAGCACCAGTCCGACCACGGCGTCGCGCTCGCCGAGGGCGACCAGTGCGTCGTCGCTCAGGTGGCGATCGGTCGGTGTGAGCGACCGGGCGTTGCTGTGGCTGGCGAGGACGGCGCCACGATGCCGCTCGAGTGCCTGCCACAGCGACTCGTCGGCCAGGTGGCTGACGTCGAGCGCCATGCCGATGCTCGACATGGCGTCGACGAGGTCACGACCGAGCGCCGTCAAGGGCCCCGGTGCGCGCGTCCCGCCCGCGTAGCGCGTGCCCTGCCAGGCGGGTCCGATGATGCGAACGCCCTGTTGCCACCACCACTGCACCTCGTCGGGCGTGCGCACGGGGTCGGCCCCCTCCATGAGCAGGACCACGCCGATGGGCCCGCTGGGGGAGGCGGAGCGCTCGCGCTGCAGGGCGCCGAGATCGCTGCGGTTTCGGACGATCCGGATCCAGCCCTCGCTGGCCATGCTCTCGTACCAGCGCAGCTGCGCCAGCGCTTGCGCATGCGCTCCCTCGGCATCGACGTACCCGGCCGCGCGGTCGGTCCGCTGCGCCGCGCTGGCGGGTGCCTCGGCGGGCCCGGCGGCCTGCATGGGCACGCGCGCCGCCGGCGACGCGTAGAGCGTCCCGAACACGAGGTCGATGCCGGCGTCGCGCAGCTCCGGCCAGGTCACCATGGCGGTCTCCGAGGTCCGTCGTTCGCGTTGCCGCAGGGCGTCGAGCGGAAGCCGCAGGTCGCGGCCAGACGCCACGGCGTTGTGCGCCAGGTCGAGATGGGCGTCGACGATGGGCGCGTGGGTCGGAGTGGGGGCTGCGTCGGTCACGGTTCAGAGTGTACGGCACGACGTAGGGCGATCCGGCCCATGGTAGCCTCGCCCTGATGTCAGGCGAACCTACGTCGCCCCACAGCGTCGTGGGCGTGGTGCCGGCCGAAATCGACTGCAGCCTGCGCACCGCGACTGCTGAAGACGCTGCCATCGTCCACGCGCTCTACGTCAACAACCCCCAATACTTCGACACCATCAGCATCCCCCTGCCGACGCAAGACGAAGTGGCGACCGAGCTCTCGGCCGCGGAGCGCGACGAGCGCCGCGTGATCGAGCTGGTGTGCGTCCCCGAGGTCGTGGGTGTGGCGCTGGACGACGCCCTGCTCGACGCGGGATGCGGCCGCTGGGTCGTCGGTTACCTGGACTACAAGCTCGATTACCCCGAAGAGGGGGACGCCACGGTCAACCTCCTCTTGGTGCACCAGGCGGTGCGCGACCGCGGTCTCGGTCGCACGGTCGTCCAGCGTCTCGAGGCGCGCCTCGCCGGGCGTGCCAAGCGCCTCTTGGCGAGCATCTACGGTCGCAACGTCGGCGCCCGGCGCTTCTGGGAGGGGCTGGGATACCGCTACGCGATCGACGCCAGGCCGGTGGTCGAGTGGTACGGGAAGACGCTGCCGTGACCTGGAGCGTCGCTCGCCTCGCAACGGTGCGGCGGGCGGCGTGAAGCACGCGGTCAGCGTGTCGCTCGGCTCGAAGCGCCGCAACACGGATCAGGTGATCACGCTCCTGGGCGAAGAGGTCAGGATCGAGCGGCGGGGCGTCGATGGCGACGTGCGCGCGGCGCGCGCGTTGATCGCGTCGCTCGACGGGCACGTCGACGCGATCGGTCTCGGCGGCATCGACCTGTACCTGCGCTGGGGCTCGCGGCGCTACCACTTCCGCGAGGCGCGACACCTGGCTGCGGCAGCCCCGCGCACGCCCGTGGTCTGCGGCGCCGGCCTCAAGCACACCCTCGAGCGCCGGACGATCGACATGCTCGACGCCAGCGTCGGTTGGCGAGCACGTCGCGTGCTCCTGACCAGTGCCGTGGACCGCTTCGGCATGGCCGAGGCGCTGATGCGGCATGGGGCCGACCTCCGCTTCGGCGACCTCGCGTTCGCGTTCGGCGTGCCGCTGTTCCTCAGGTCGGCGCGTGCCCTCGATGCGGTGGCGCGCACCGTGGGGCCGGTGGCGGTCCAACTGCCGGTCAAGTGGATCTACTCGACGGGTGGCGCGCAGGACCGCGGGGAGACCACCGAGCGCTATGCGGCGCAGTACCACTGGGCCCAGGTGATCGCCGGCGACTGGCACATGATCCGGCGTTTCGCACCGGCCCGGATGGACGGTGTGACGGTGCTCACCAACACGACGACGCGGGAGGACGTCGCCTTCCTCCGCGACGCGGGTGCTGCGCGGCTCGTCACGACGACGCCGCGGTACGGAGGCCGCAGCCTCGCCACGAACCTGCTCGAGGCGGCGCTGGTGGCGGTCACGGGCGGACACCTCGACGACGCCGCGTTCGCGTCCGCGCTCGACGCCATGGCGTACGCTCCGACGGAGATCGCCTTCGACGAAGCGTGAAGCGGACCGACACGAGGGGAGCCGGTGCTAGACTGTGCCGGTACCGCTCCAGCCGGGCCCCGACGTGCTGCGGGCCCCCAGGGCGACCCACAGGGCGGCCCACAGGGCGGCCGATAAGGCCGGCAGCGAGCGCAAGGGCCGGCCCACCACCTCCGGAGGAAGACTGACGATGATCAGCGTGACGGATCTGCGCAACGGAACCAAGGTCGAGATGGACGGCGGCCTGTGGGAGTGTCTCGGGTACCAGCATCAGAAGATCGGGCGCGGCGGCGCGAAGGTCGTCGCGAAGTTCCGCAACCTCGAGACGCTGTCGATCGTGGAACGCACGTTCAACAGTGGCGAGAAGCTGCAAGACATCTTCATCGACTACCGGCCGATGCAGTACCTCTACGCCGACGGCGATACCGTCACGTTCATGGATCTCGAGACGTTCGAGCAACCGACCCTCGATCGCGGTCAGATCGGCGATGGCGTACGGTTCTTGAAGGAGAACGTCGAGGTGACGGTCGACTATTACCAGGGGCGAGCGCTGAAGGTCACGCTGCCGAACGTGATCGAGTTGAAGATCGTCGAGACCGATCCCGGCGTCAAGGGCGACACCGTCTCCGGTGGCAGCAAGCCGGCCAAGCTCGAGAGCGGGGCGATGGTCCAGGTACCGCTCTTCGTCTCGCCGGGCGAGACGATTCGGGTCGACACGCGTTCGGGTGAGTACCTGGGACGCGCCTGATGCGGCCGGCCGACGTCAAACGCCTGATGGACGCCATGCGTGTGGCCGACGTCCAGGAGGTGGAGGTCGAGCGGCGCGACGAACACGGCGTCGTGGAACGCGTGCGCTTGGTGCGCGGCGGTGTGCCAGTACGATCGGCACACGTGGACGCCGGCGCGCCCGCAGCCACGCCGTCGGCCCCTGCCCAGAGCGTGGCCGCGCCGCTCGCTGCGAGCGCTACGTCGACCCCGGCCGCGCCGACGGCGGAACCCGTCGCCGCCTCGCGCTTGGTGGACGTCACCGCCCCGATCGTCGGCACCTTCTACGCCGCCCCTGCACCCGACGTGCCGAACTACGTCAAGCCTGGTGATCGGGTCCAGGTCGGCGCGGTCCTGTGCATCATCGAAGCGATGAAGCTCATGAACGAGATCGAGGCCGACGTCGCCGGCACCGTGGTCGAGGTCTTGGTCAAGAACGAGGACCCGGTCGAGTACGGCCAGGTGCTGTTCCGGATCGATCCGAGCTGAGCGGCCGGGGAGCTGCATGTTCAAGAAGATCCTGATCGCCAACCGCGGTGAGATCGCGCTCCGCGTCCTGCGCGCCGCTCGCGAGCTCGGTGTGAAGTGCGTGGTGGCCTACTCGGAGGCCGACGAGACCTCGCTGCCGGTGCTGCTCGCAGACGAGGCGATCTGCATCGGCCCGGCGGCGTCCGGCGGGTCGTACCGCAACATCCGCAACATCCTGTCGGCGGCGATCGTGACGGGTGCGGAGGCCGTGCACCCTGGCTACGGCTTCCTGGCCGAGAACGCCGAGTTCGCCGAGAAGTGCGAGGAGCACAACCTGGTGTTCATCGGACCCCGTCCCGAGACGATCGAGCGCATCGGCGACAAGGCGAACGCGCGGCGCTTGGCCGTCGAGGCCGGTGTCCCCGTCACGCCGGGGTCCGAGCCCTTGGCCGACCTCGAGGCCGCGGCCGCGTTCGCGACGAAGATCGCGTATCCGGTCATCCTGAAGGCGTCCGCCGGCGGTGGCGGCCGAGGCATGCGGGTGGTGCAGTCGCCCGTCGATCTCGAGCGCTCGTTCGTGAACGCTCAGGAGGAAGCGCGCTCGGCGTTCGGCGATCCCGCCATGTACATGGAGAAGTACCTCGAGGAACCCCGCCACGTCGAGATCCAGGTCTTCGGCGACGGCGAGGGGAACGTGGTGCACCTGTTCGATCGCGACTGTTCGATCCAGCGCCGCTACCAGAAGATGCTCGAGGAGGCGCCGTCCATGCTCGACGACCAGACGCGTGCTGCGATCGCCGAGTCGGCCGTCGCGCTCGCGGCTTCGATCCAGTACCGCGGTGCCGGTACCTGCGAGTACCTGGTCGATCGCGAGGGGCGCTTCTACTTCTCCGAGATGAACACCCGCATCCAGGTCGAGCACCCGGTGACGGAGATGGTCACGGGCGTCGATCTCGTGCAAGCGCAGCTGCTGCTCGCCGCCGGGGAGGGGCTCGCCTTCCGGCAACAGGACATCGCGGTGCGGGGGCACGCGATCGAGGTCCGCATCAACGCCGAGGACCCGGACAAGGACTTCCGGCCGTCGGCGGGCACCGTCACCGACGTTCACTGGCCGGGTGGCCCCGGCATCCGCGTCGACAGCCACGTCTACGCCGGCTACCGCATCCCGCCGCACTACGACAGCTTGATCGCCAAGATCATCGCGTGGGCACCGACCCGGCTCGAGGCCATCGCGCGCATGGACCGGGCGCTGCGTGAGACCGTGATCGAGGGGGTGTCCACGACCGTCCCCTTCCATCTGCGGGTGTTGGACAACGCCTTCTATCGCCGTGGTGCGGTGACCACCAGTTTCATCGCAAGGAGGATGACGTCGTGACCGACCCGAAACCGCAACTCGAGCTCTCGCATGACGTGCTCTACGGCATCGCCCAACTCGCACTCGACGAGGTCGAGGGCGTACGGCCCATCGCACCACCAGCGCGCGTCGGTGAGTTCCTCACCGGTCGCCGCGCCAAGGGGATCCAGATCGAGCGCGAAGGCAACGAGGTCGACGTCTCGTTGACCGTGGCGATGTCGTACGGCGCGGAGATCCCGAAGGTGGCGAAACGGGCACAGAAGTCGGTGCGTGAGGCCGTCGCGAGCATGACGGGCTTGCACGTGCGCAGCGTCGACGTGTTCGTCGAGGCGGTCGACGTGCCGCCGGCGATCGTGGCGGCGGACAGGGCCGCGGCGGCGGAGAAGCCCAAGAGCGGTGCGAAGCCCAGGTCCACGAAGGCACGGTCGCGTGGCTAGGCGCCGCGCCCGCGAGCTCGCCTTCCAGGCGCTGTTCCAGTCCGAGCGTGGGGGTTTCGACGTGCTCGACGTGTGGGACGAGTTGCGGACCGAACTCGTTCTCGACGATGGCGACGACACGTACGGCGAAGGTCTCGACGCCGAGACCGTGCAACTGGCCGAACGGCTCGTGCGGACGTTCGCCGAGCGTCGCGTCAGCATCGATGCCGAGCTCGAGCAGCTCATCGAGGGTTGGACGTTCGGCCAGATGGCGCAGACGGACCTGAACGTGTTGCGGCTCGCGCTGGCGGAGCGTTCGGCGCTCGACGTGCCCGGAGAGGTGACGGTGGAGATGGCCGTGCGCTTGGCCAAGAAGTACGGCGGCGAGGACTCGGGTCGGTTCGTCAACGGTGTGCTGGCGAAGGTCTTGCGACAGGCGCCTCCGCACGGCGCCGTCGTGGTGTGATGCCGGACATGCGAGCCACATCGCTCGACGGTCGCGCCGTCGCCGACGCCATCGCGGAGCGCGTGTCGGCGCGGGTCGCGGCGTTGCCGCGGCCACCGAAGCTGGTGTTCGTCCGCGTCGGCGAGGACCCGGCGAGCGCGTCCTACGTCCGCAGCAAGCAGCGCCTCGCTCGACGCGTGGGCGTCGAGGCGGAGACGCTCGTGCTCCCGGAGGAGACCGACCAAGCCACGTTGATGGCGAGCGTCGTCGCCGTCGTCGAAGACGAGGGCGTCGACGGTGTGTTGGTCCAGTTGCCGCTGCCGGCGCACCTCGACGAGGCGCCCGTCTTGGAGGCGATCGACCCCGACAAGGACGTCGACGGCTTCCATGCCGTCAACGTAGGCAGGCTCTGGTCGGGGCTGCCCGGGCTCGTCCCCTGCACGCCGTTGGGACTCGAGGCGATCTGCGACCACTACGGCATCACGCTGCAGGGGCAACGCGTTGTGATCGTCGGGCGCTCGAACCTCGTCGGCAAGCCCGCAGCGGCGCTCTTCTTGCGTCGCCACGCGACGGTGACGCTCGCCCATTCCCGCACACGTGACCTGGGGGACGTGGTCAGGGAGGCCGACGTGGTCGTGGCCGCCGTCGGGCGGGCGGGGATCGTGCAGGGCGCGATGGTCAAGCCAGGCGCTGCCGTACTCGATGTCGGGATGAGCCGCGTCGACGGGAAGATCGTGGGCGACGTCGCCCCGGACGTGTGGGACGTGGCCGGAGCCGTGACCCCGATGCCGGGCGGTACCGGACTCGTGACCGTCGCCATGGTCGTGCAGAACACCGTCTCAGCAGCAGAACGGCGTATCGCAGCCGCGCGATGAGCCTGCTCGACAACCTCCCACTCATCTCGGCCGTGACGGCGACGCTCGCGGCACAAGTCCTGAAGGTGATCCTCGTCCTCTTGACGGAGCGGCGCTGGGCGTTCGACCGGATGCTCGAGACCGGCGGCATGCCGTCGTCGCACTCGGCCACGGTCACCGCGCTCGCCATCACGATCGGCATGGTCGAGGGCTTCGACTCGACGATCTTCGCGCTCGCGATCGTGTTCGCAGGCATCGTCATGTACGACGCGAGCGGCATCCGTCGAGCGGCGGGCATGCACGCCCAGTTGATCAACGACCTCGTGCAGGAGCTCGCGCACCTGTTCGACGAGGGGTTCCAGCCGACGGCGTTGAAGACGCTCCTCGGGCACACGTACCCACAGGTGATCGTCGGCAGCGTGCTCGGCGGTGTCACCGGCCTGTTGATCGCGCTCTAGGCGCGCGCGACCGCCACCACCGCGACCAGTCGAACGACCGCACCCGCCGAGTGCAGCGGCTCGGCGGCCGACCGGATCGTCGCCCCGCTGGTCAGGACGTCGTCGACGAGCACGACGTCGGCACCGTCGACACGCGCGCGCCAACGCGGCTCGAGCTCGAACGCGTCGGCGACGTTCGAGGCGCGTTGCGCGGGACGCAACCGCGACTGGGGTGGACCCATGCCGCTGCGCCGCAGCACCTCGGCGACCCTGGCACGGACGGCACAGCCAGCGCGCTCGTGGTCGCCGTCGCTGGCGCGCCGCGCCAACGCACGAGCCAACCGGAGCGAGGGGTCGTCACCGCGTGCCGCGCGTCTACGAGGGTGGCTCGGCACCGGCACGAGCCAGAGGTGCCGGTGCTCCGGCATGTCGGCCAGCGCCCTGCACACGCCGTCGGCCAACGCGGCGCCGAGGACGTCGAGCACGCGCATCGCGCCGCCGAACTTGGCCGACCGGATGAGCTCGCCCAGCCCATCGCGGTAGCCACCGAGCGACACGACGTCGCCATCGCGGCGTGCCCACCACCCCCGAGCCAGGCAGGCATCACAACAACCGTGAGCTCGCGCCGGCCGCTCTCCGCACGCCGGACACGGCGCCAACGCCGCCAACGCGTCCAGCAGTGGCGCCGCGCAGCGGGCCAGGGCCGTGGTGCACATCCGTCGCCAGCGATGAGGCGCCATGCGCACCAGCATGCCAGGAGCGCCCGGGGCGCAGGCGGCCGGCGTGGGCCGCGAACGCTCCGCCGTCGGCACCAGCCGCCCCACGTGCGCACGTGGCGGTGCCGACGCCGGCTGCGTGGCCGGGCGCTCCGTCAGGTGGTCCGGTTCGTCAGGTCGCGCAAGCCGTCCAGCAGGGACTCGGCCGCCGCACGACCGGGAAGGTCGGCGAGCACGCTCTCGAGTTCGCGCAACGCGGCGCTCGCGAGCGCCTCCGCCCGCGCTTGGGCGTAGCGCAGCGACCCCGTCCGCTCGATCAGGTCGAGCAGCCAGCGTACGTCGTCCGCCGTGCGTTCCTCGCGCGCTGGCCGAAGCCGCTCG
>REEJ01000065.1 GCA_007695125.1 Trueperaceae bacterium
GCACGTCCTGCTGCGCGACATGGCGATCCACACCTTCGACGGCGCCCGGTTCCTCGCCGGCGAGGAGGCGCTCACGGCCTTCGGCACGTCGTGGAACCCAGAGGGATCGTGGTACGCGCACGGCGCCTCGGCGGCCGTCACCTTCGAGATGACCGGCGGCGTGGTCTTCACGTACCGCGGCAGCTGGTGCGCGGAGGGCCTGCCGACGCCGTGGGAGAGCCAGTGGCGGATCGTCGGTACGCGGGGGAGCGTCGTCTGGGACGGTGGCGAGTCGCTCCGGTGCGAGGTCGTGACCGGCTCCGAAGGGCTGCTCTACGCGCACGCGGCGGTGCCGACGCCCACGATGCGGCGCACCGACTCGGCGCAGTGGCACACGGCGGCTATCCACGCGTACCTGCAGGCCGTGCGCGCTGGCCGCTCCCCCGAGACGGTGGGGACCGACAACGTCCGCAGCCTCGTGATGGTGTTCGCCGCGATCGAGAGTGCCGAGACGCACCGCCGCGTCTCGATCGCGTCGCTGCTCGAGGCGGCCTGAGCACGCGCGGCGACGCGCCCGAAGCCGCGCGTCAGTCCGGGGCGCCCGCGCCGAGCGCTCGCTCCGCCTGCAGCAGGTGCCGCTCCTGATGGCGCGGCAAGAAGCTGAGGCACGCGAAGAGGTTGTAGCGCACCCGCTCGTTGAAGCTCGAGGTGACGCGCACGCGGTCCAGCGCGAGCCCGTCGGAGCGCTCGACGCGGCGGAGCTGCTCGTCCTGCAGGCGCTCGAACGTCTCCAGCACCGCGTCGCGGCCGACCTGCGCGGCCGGGACGAAGGGCGCCGCCGTCCGCACGCGAAGTCGCAGCCACGGCGCCATGCTCGCGATGAGCATCCAGCCGACGGGATCGAGGCGGTACCGAACGTTCGCTCCCGCCGGCAGGCGCTCGGCGCGCGCCAGGCCGTCGTCGATCACGCCGAGGTACGCCTCCGAGGTCAGGTTCAGGTGCGCCACGCACTCCACCGCCGACCAGCGGCCGGGCTCGGGCCGCTCGGCCCAGCGCGCCTCGTCGTGATCGGCCAGCCTGCGAAGGTGCTCGCGCGCCCGTTCGAAGCCCTCGGCAATGTGCTGCAGCTGCGCCTGCATCGGCGGTCCCCTTTCCGATCGCGATGACGGTGAGCATTCGGCCGGTCGGTGATCGGCGGTGGGCAGGCGACGAACACGCAGTGGCCGTGCTAGACCGTACCCGTGGCCCAGCTGACGCTCACGATCGACGACGAACTCCTCCAACGCGCTCGCTGACGCGCCCTGGCTGGGGGCACGTCTCTCGACGTCATGGTGTGCGAGTTGCTGGCGAGATACGCCGCTGACGAACGGGTGCTCGACGCCCGCATGATGGTGGCGGCGTTAGCGCGGTCGTCGAGCTTCGGTCGAACGGGCTCCGGCCGCGACTGGTCGCGCGAGGAGTCGTCCGAGGACCGCGGGCGGTGACCTCGTCGCCGACGCGAGCGCCGTCGCTCGCCGTCACCGCCACTCGCCGTGGGACGCCGGGATCGTGGTGGCGGGTCGACGCAGCGGCTGGCACGAGCTCTCGACCAAAGACCTCGGCAACGGCAACGACCTCAACTCCGTGACGGTGGGCGTCCCGTTGGCCTGGACCAACATCGCTTGATGGGCCACCGCACCGGGGCCTAGACTTACGCCATGGCCACTCGGGTGCGAGACCTCCTTCGCGAAGCCCTTGCCTTGCCCGTCGAGGAGCGCGCCGACGTGGCGGCGCAACTCCTCGCGAGCCTCGACGACGGAAGCGAGGACCCGTCCGCCGTCGAAGCCGCCTGGGCGGCAGAGATCGAGCAGCGGGCGCGGCGCGTTCTGGCCGGGGGTCCAGCGGGAACCTCGTGGAAGGACGTTCGCGCCAGAGCCGAGTCGAATCTGCGCGAGTCTTGAACCTCCGCGTTCACTTCGAAGCCGAAGCCGAGGTCGAGTATCTCCAGGCGTTTCGGTGGTACGAGCGTCAGCGCGAAGGCCTCGGAATCGAGTTCCTCGACGACGTCGACGCCACCATACGCCGGGTGCTCGAAGCGCCCTTCAGCGGAGCCACGGTTCCACGCCTTCCCCCCGACCTTGCCGTACGGCGGCTCGCGACGACACGTTTCCCGTATCACGTCGTCTATCTCGTCGCCGACGAGGAGTTGCGCATTCTGGCCGTGGCACACGATCGGCGCCGGCCAGGCTTCTGGAACACTCGGTTGCGTTGATGCTAGCGGAGTCGGCTCCGCAGAACGGCCACGATCTCGTGTACGGTCAGCGCGACGCGGCGGGCGACCGACACGCGGTGGGCCTCGACACTCGACAGCCGTCGCACGGTATCGGGGCCCGGCGACGGTCGCCGCGCTCGTGGGCGGCGTACACGCAGTGGTACGCGAGAGTTCGACGTCCGTTCACCGGTGGCGCGAGTTCGGCCCGGTTGCTAGCGTGCGCGCATGCCTCCGGCCCACGCCACCCTGCCGCCCCGCGACGAGATGCTGCGCGCCTTCATGGCCTCGGACACCAGCTACGAGGGCCTCTTCTACACCGCGGTGCGCACCACCGGCATCTTCTGCCGGCCCACCTGCAGCGCGCGCAAGCCCAAGCCCGAGAACGTCGACTTCTACCGCAGCGCCGACGACGCTCTCGCCGCCGGCTTCCGCCCCTGCAAGCGCTGCCGACCCCTCGAGGTCGCCGACGCGCCGGACTGGGTGCAGCGCGTACTCGACGAGGCCGATCGCGTGGACCGCCGCTGGTCGGACGCGATGCTCACCGAGCGCGGCGTCGACCCGGTGCGGCTGCGCCGCTGGTGCAAGCAGCACCTCGGCATGAGCTTCCACGCCTGGGTGCGCTCGCGGCGCCTCGGCCGCGCCCTCGGCAGCCTCAGGGACGGCGAGAGCGTCGACGCCGTCGCCTTCGATCACGGGTACGAGTCGAGCAGCGGCTTCCGTGCGGCGCTCGGCACCACCTTCGGCGCCAACGCGGCGGCGCTGCGCGACGCGACGCCGCTCGCCTACCGACGACTCGTCACGCCGCTCGGGCCGATGCTGGCCATGGCCGAGGAGGCCGGCGTCGTGCTGCTCGAGTTCCTCGACCGCCCCGCGCTCACCGCCGAGCTCGAGGAGCTGACGACCCGCTACCGGTACGCCGCCGCGCCCGGCGACCACGCGCACTTCGATCAGCTCGCGCGCGAGCTCGCCGAGTACTTCGACGGACGACGCCAGCGCTTCGACGTCCCCCTCGCACCGCGCGGCCGACCCTTCGACCGGGACGTGTGGCGGCGCCTGCTCGACATCCCCTACGGCGAGACGCTGAGCTACGGCGAGCTCGCGTCGGACGTCGGCAAGCCCGGCGGCGCCCGCATCGCCGGCTGGGCCTGCGGCCGCAACCGCATCGCCATCGCCATCCCCTGCCACCGCGTCGTCGCCGCCGACGGCGCCCTCACCGGCTACGGCGGCGGCAAGGCCCGCAAGGCCTACCTGCTCGAGCTGGAGCGCGGCGCCACCCGCGTCTTCGCGACACCGACGTGAGCGCGCCGACCGCCACGCACACCGGCTTCCGCCTCGTCGGCATCGACCACGTGCCCCTCACACCCCTCTTCGAGCTCACCGACGAGCAGCTGCGGACGAGGCACGCCGTCCGCCGCATCGCCAACGCCAGCACGGGCTACCCCTGCCGCGTCAGCCTCGAGGACGCCCGCGAAGGCGAGGAGCTGCTGCTCCTGCCGCACGCGCACCATCCGGTCGACTCGCCCTATCGGGCGTCCGGCCAGATCTACGTGCGCCGCGGCGTGCAGCAGCGCACGCTCGCGCCCGGCGAGGTGCCGGCGTACGTCACGCGCCGGCTCATCTCCGTGCGCGCCTACGACGCCGGCCACATGATGGTGGCGGCCAGCGTGTGCGACGGGCCCGAGGTCGGGGACGAGATCGTCGCCCGGTTCGCGGATCCTGACGCGGCCTACGTCCACCTGCACAACGCCAAGCAGGGGTGCTTCTCATGCCTCGTCGTGCGTGCGTGACGGAGCGGTCCTCTATCCGGCGTTGGCGTCCACGCTTGGAACGAACGACTGGAATCCCCCGTACGCCATCCGACGCGCCTCGAAACCCGTGTTCGATGCGTCGATCAGACTCGCCATTCGAGGGTCAGCGGCCACCCTCTGATTCGCCGAATCGCGCGCCTCACGGGACTCGAAGACCACCCACCCGAACACGATGGCTTCATCCGCGCTCGCAGCGACGACATCCGTGAACGAGCGCGTTCCCTCGACCACCACGTCGTCGCCAACGTACTCCCGGTAGTCGAGTGCACCGTGTTCCTTCCAGATCTTGGAGACGGCTTCGACGAGGCGCCTGTACGCCTCCAAGCGGTTGCGTGGAACGGGCAGGACGAAACCATCGATGTAGTGAGCCATGCGTACTCCCGTCGCGAGCGCTCGTTCCGGTGTACTCGACTGGTACACCGAGGGCCGACCGCCCCGTCGCCACCGTCACGCGACCGGCGCGTTCGGGGGCCTTCGATCCACCGCGGCCGGCAGCATCGTCACTCGATCGTACGCGCCCTCGCCATCCGTAGCCTTGTGCGTTCAGCCATCGCCGGCCTCGATCGTGCGCTCCTCGGCCGCCGCGTCGTCCTCGTCGCGACCGACCCCCCCGACCGGCGGGCGCTCTCCGGGTCGCCACTCCAGCTGCCCTCGGTCCCAACCCCCCAGCTCCGCCGCGGCCACGTACGTCGACTCCAGGAACGCCAGCAGCGCCTCACGCGGCGATCGGGCCATACGCACCGCGTCGTACGGCAAGACGAACTCCCCTAGGTCCACATCCCACCGCGCGGCGTCCGGACGGACCTCGGCGTGCGCGAAGCCGGGGGGACTCGGGTACGCGTACGAGTAGAAGATCGGCTGAGGATGGGACTCGCCACCCGCCCAGAAGCCTGCGCTGCTGAGCTCGTGGGAGTACGCCTAATGAGAGCCCGTAGGGAGTGGTTGCGTTCGGGTTGATGGCCTGTTCATGGTGGTCTCCCGGGTGTTGCTCTCCCGGATGGGGAGGTCGTCATGGCTGGTCGCTCGCAGTTCGT
>REEJ01000329.1 GCA_007695125.1 Trueperaceae bacterium
GGGCGTAGGAGCCCGTGTCCTTCTTGGCGTACTGGTAGTTGTAGGCGGCGCGCAGCAGGCGCGGCGTGAACTGGTTGTAGAGGTTCGGACGCACGGCCTCTTCGCGCGAGATGACGCCGTCCCCATCGGTGTCGATGAAGAAGTACGGGTGCGCGTCGAAGTAGCCGATGGGCGTGCCGATCTCGTCGCGCGCATGGGACTGGATCGCCTCGTACAGCATCTCCTGCAGGTTCTTGATGGCGTAGTAGGTGCCGATCGACAGGTTGCCGGTGCCGTCGAAGTCGCCGTCGAACCAGCGCAGGTCACGGATGTCGGCGATCGTCACCACGCCGCTGTGGCAGTCCGAGCAGCTGTTGACGACGTCGATGCGGCCGCTGTGCGCATCGTGGCACTGCGTGCAGGTCATGACGTCCATGTCGTGCTCGAAGAAGCCGACGTAGTCCTGGCCGGCGTACTGGTAGCCACCGCGCGCCTCGTTGCCGAAGCGCGTCGCGGCAGACGAGAAGTAGTGGATGTTGACGAAGCCGAGGCGATCGTTGATGACGTCGTCGCCGGTGGCGCCGATGCGCTGGTCGACCGTGTCGCCCGAGGCGCGGCCCATATGGCACACCGCGCACATGTTGTCGCCCGAGGTGCCGAAGCTGAGGACTTCGCCGCTGGGGAAGGTCACGTTCTCGAGCTCGATCAGGCCGAACTCGACCTCGTCGGTGTGGCAGGTGAGGCAGGCCATGCCCTGGCTCGGCTCGTGCGCGATCTGCACGCCGTGTCGGATGAAGAACTCGAGGCCGGTCGCGGTGTGGCAGGTCGAGCAGCTCGCGGGCACGACGCCCGCGGCGTCCCAGTAGCGCCACGACTGCGAGGTGCCGTCGAAGTGGCCGGTGTCGTTGCGATGGAGCCGCTCGATGACGCCGAAGTCGGCGACCTGGACGGCGGAGCGCAGCTGGCGCATGTCGCTGACGTGCAGCATGCCGTTCGAGCGCGCCGCACCGGCGAGGAGGCTCGACGTGGCGGTGTCGAGGTCGTAGCCGCCGCTCGCCGCGAGGGCGGGCTCGTCGCCGGGTCGCACGATGCCTGCCATCACGTTCGCGTCGAGCGCGTTCGCGAGGTCCTCGATCGAGTCGTAGATCAACTGGATCGTGTACTTCGGGTTGTGGCTGTAGGCACCCGGGTCCTTCTTGGTGACCTGGTAGTTGTAGGTCGCCGCCAGCAGGCGCGGGGTGAACGAGCCGTAGGCGTTGCCGCGGTTCCACTCGTCGGCCGAGATCATGCCGTCGCCGTCGAGGTCGTTGAACCAGTAGGGGTGACCGTCGGCGTAGCCGATCGGCGCACCGACCACGTCGCTGGCGTAGGCCTGGATCAGGTCGAACAGCAGCGAGCGGAGGTTGTAGATCTCGTAGTAGATGCCGGTGGTGACGTCGCCATCGCCGTCGAAGTCGGCGAGCGAGCCGGGCATGCGGATGTCGCGCAGGTCGGCGAGCGTCTCGACGCCGATGTGACAGGTCGCGCACGTGACGACGTCGATCTGCAGGCTGTGCGGGTCGTGGCACGACTGGCAGGTGGCGTAGCCCTGCACGTGCTCGAAGCGCGGCTCGTAGCGCTTGCCGGGGTACTGGAACCCGCCGTGGGCTTCGCTGCCGTAGAGCGTCGCGGCGGCGGCGTAGTAGTGGATGTTGAGGAAGCCTTGGGCGTCCATGACGGCGTCGTGGTCGACGCCGGAGCGCTCGATGGCGGCCGCGACCGAGGCGCCGCTCTGGCGGCCCTGGTGGCACTCCATGCAGACGGCCTCGCGGCCGAGCCCGGTGAGCATGTCGCCCGAGGGCATGAGCACTTCCGTCTGGGCGACGCTGACGTCGTTGTGGCAGGTGACGCAGGTGATCACGCCGGGGTGCGCCGCTTCGCTCACGACGCCCGCCTCGGAGCCGTCGAGCCCGAGGAAGTCGTGGTAGCCGTCACCGCTGTGGCACTTCGCGCACGATATGGGCACGACGGCCGGGTCGTTGCCGCTCCAGTTGGTGAACGAGCGCGAGGTCACGTCGGCGTGGGGGCTGCCCACCCACTCCTGGAAGAACGGGATGCGGAAGGTGTCGAACCCGAACGGGATCCGCTCGGCTTGTGCGCTGACCGTGGTCGTGAGGCCCGGCGCCTGTGACGTACCGTCCAGCGCGATCATCGCGACGAACAGCCCGATCACGAGCAGCGCTGGGATGAACGCTCGGTACTGCATGCCGCCACCTCCGAAGATGCCGACCGCGCGGTTGCGTCGTGAAGTGAACGGGCCCCGGCAGCCAAGTCACATCGATATCGGTGAGTGTAGCATGAGTCACATATGGGGGTGGCGTGAGAAGCTTCCTGGAGAAAGGCGTCCAGGTTTAGCGGTGTGTTGCGTGCTCCGTCACGTTCCTGTCGTCCCTACGTCGTGGGTACGATCGCCACGCGGATCACATCAACGGGATCACATCAGAACGCCATGCGCACGAGCCGGGCCATCTCGCCGCCGCTCAACAGCCTGAGCAGGTTGACGGGCCGCTTGTGTTGCTCTGCCATCGCCTCGACCCGGTCGAACATCGTCGCCAGCGTCGCCCGTGGGATCGTGAGCGGCGGCGTGAAGCGCACGATGCCCTCGGCGTTCTCCGAGTAGCAGGCGTGCACGCCAGCGCGATGCAGCGCGGCGATGCCCAGGAACGCCGACAGCTGCGGCACCAGCGCCGGATCGATCGGCAGCAACCGGCCCGGCAACACCGGCTTGATCGTGATGGCGAACAGCATGCCCGCCGCGCGCACGTCGCCGATCAGCTGCGGGTGCGCGTCCCGGATGGCGCGCAACCGCTCCAGACCGTAGGCGCCGTCGTCCCGGGCCTTCTTCACGAGCCCTTCGTCGTTGATGAGCTCCAGCGAGCGCAGCGCGACGGCGCAGGCGAGGGCCCCGCCGCCGAACGTGTTGGAGTGCAGCTTCGACTTCACGCCCGACAGCATGGCGCGGTAGATCGAGCGCCGCGCGATGACCGCGCCGATCGGGACGATGCCACCGCCGAGCGGCTTGGCGAGCGTGATGATGTCGGGATCGAGCCCGGCCGACACGCTCGCGAACCAGTGACCGGTGCGCCCGAGTCCGGACTGGATCTCGTCGGCGACCACGATGATGCCGTGCTCCTGGGCCAGCGCGCCGAGGGCTCGCAGGTAACCGGGTGGCGGCGTGATCACCCCCGCCTCGCCTTGGATGGGCTCCACCACGATCGCCTGGACCTTGTCCGGGCCGATCTCGCGCACGGCGCTCGCGAGCATGTCGATGTCGCCGAACGGGATCGTCCGCACCGGTCCGAGCAAGGGCCGGAACGGCGCCTGGTACTCCTCGTTCGGGGTCAGCGACAGCGCCCCGAGCGTCTTGCCGTGGTAGCCGCGCTTGAAGTTGATGAGCGTCGTGGCCTTGGGCCGGGCGGCGCGCACGAACTTCACCGCCGTCTCGATCGCCTCGGCGCCGCTGTTGCTCAGGAACACCTGGCTGTCGGCGTGGCTCGGAGCATGCTCGGAGAGGATCCCGATCAACGTGTCGTTCAGCGCGCCGCGCCAGGCCGAGGCGCTCTGCTGCGCGAAGCCGACCGTCGAGGGAGGTGTGGCCAGGAAGCGCTGGACGAACTCGAGCAGCGGCGGGTACGCCTCGCCGAACGGCAGCGCCGCGTAGGAGCCGGCGTTGATCAGGTGCGTGCCACGCGGGTCCTCGAGCTCCCACGGGTTGACGGGCCGCAACGGTCCCTCGAGGCGCAAGAGCGTGATGAGTTGGAGCAAGTCGTGGTTGCCGCGCAGGGTATCGATCCGGATCGCTTCGTCCGGCGTCAGGCTGCCGTCGAGCAGTGCGCTGGTGCGGTGTCGGAGTTCCCTCGGCCGCTTGTCGACCGGGGCCGTGGGGGGCGTAGGGGCGGCGCCGAGCACCGCGTCCTTCATCGGAGCGCCTGCCGGGTCACGTTGCCTGCCGCGTCCTCGACCACGATCTCACCCCCGGGAACGTCAGCCACGTCGACCCGGAAGGCGACTTCGGGGCCTGGCGTGAACTGCAATGGCACGTCGTTGATGCGCACGCTGGTGATGGCGGTGTTGTCGCGCACCACACCCTCGACGCGCAACCGCCCGCCCCCGAGCGCCGTGACCGAGCCGAGCTCGAGCGTGGGGGGCGTGCCGTCGAGGCGCAAGCGGTAGGGCAGGACGGTGACGCGTCCGGTCGTGTCCTCGGCCTCGATCGTCACCGTCACGTCGCCGTCGCTGAGGTCGCGGATGGTGAAGAAGAACTCCACCAGGCGCTTGCCACGCTCCCCCGCGTACGCGGGGGTGGCGAGCAGGTCGACCCCGTCGACCCGGATCGCGGCGATGCCATCGTCGTCCATGGCGTAGCCGGCGATGCGCAAGTTGGCGCTGGTGCTGGTGGCGCCGGAGCGCGGCTCGCGAATGCTCAACATCGGGGCGACGGCGTCGCTGCGTTGGACGCAGCCGACGCCGGCGAGGACCACGGCGAGGAAGATCAACAGCAGGGCAAGCGGCGTGCGGCGCGAAGAGCGCTTCATGCCGGGCAATCTACACCACGCACGCTCATCGTGCCGTCGCCGAGAAGCCCGCCGGCACGCCGGCGACGTGCCCCTGGGCGTTCAGGTGGTGCGCTCGTCGGCGTCGTCGGCGTCGCCATCGGCGACGGCGCCCTCGCTGCTCGTGCCCTCACTGCTCGCGCCCTCGCCACCGACGGCGGTGTCGTCGCTCGTGCCCGCTGCGGGTGTGCTGTCGCCCTGGGCTGCGGTCGGCTCGGCGGGAGCGGCGGGGGGAGGTGGCGTCGGGTCGCTCGCCTGCGGCGCTGCCGGCGGCACGGGCGCGGGTGGCACGGGTGCCGGCGCCGGGCTCGTGGTGGGCGCGCTGGTGCCGGACTGGGCGTTGGAGCGGACCAGGCGCACCACCAGCACGACCACCGCTGCGATCAACGCGACCGGGACGATGAACCTGAGCAACGCCCAGAGCAGCCCCGCGAGCCAGGCGAAGACGGCGCCGATGGCACCGAACAGCCACCCTGCG
>REEJ01000290.1 GCA_007695125.1 Trueperaceae bacterium
ACACGGCCACGGGCGAGCTGATGCCCGTCGGCGGCGGCCTGCTGCTCGGTGGGGCATCGCACGTGATCGCGTCCGAGGTGGTGCATGCGGTGCGCGGCGACGAGCTCTGGTTCGCGGGCTACTTCGACCACGCCGGCGTCAACGCCAACGCGCTGCACGCCGCACCGGTGCCGTCGAACTACATCGCCATGTACGACCCGACTCGGATCCTCGACCCGAACCACGCCTTGGTGGTGGACCCGGTCGAGCCGATCGACGGGCCGACGGGGTCGAGCTCGGTCTCGGTCGACGTCGAGCTCGGCGCTCGGCTCACGAGCGGCGAGGGGACCATCACCTGGTTCGAGCGCCGCTCCGATGGAACCTTCAACCAGCGCGGGACGGGCGAGTCGTTCCGAGCGTCCCTTCGCGTCGCGCCCGGCGTGCACGAGATGTACTACTACGTGAGCGTCACGCTGCCTGACGGGACCGAAGGAGGCAAGCGGCCCGTGCGCATCCCCGTTCGCTGACCCATCGACGACACGGCGCCGCGCGTCTCGTGGACGTGGACGAGGCGCGCGGCGCCGGCTCGGCGCTCCCGTGGCGATCGCCGTTCGAGGAGGTCACGTGACGCTCGCTTTCATCGTCCGCGTGGAGTTCGACGGTTGGCGCTGGTCGCTGACGCTGCACGACCTGGCGAGCGGTGAGCATCGGCGCTTCGCCTCGTTCGACGCCTGCATGGCCGCCATCCGCGAGCGCGCCCTGGCCCGCGCCCAGAGGCGGTCACGGCGCCGACGCTGAGCGCCGCGGCGAGCGCGGCCGCACCCGGGAGCGGCGCGTTCCGCGCGCGGCAGGCACAATGCTCCCGCATCGTGAAGAGTGGCACAATAGCGGTATGCCAGCGTCGTTCCGGCTGCTGGGCGTGCCGCACGTCGACGATGAGGGCGAGGAACGCCTGCTCCCCGTCGGCAAAGCGGCGTGTCTGCTCGCGTTCCTCGCCGTTCGCGCCGACTGGGTCAGGCGTGACGAGCTGGCGCTGCTCTTCTGGCCCGACAGCGACGAGGCCAGCGCCCGCCACGCACTGCGGCAACTCCTCTACCGAGCGCGTGCCTTCCCGTGGGCACACGAGCTCGAACTCCGGGACGGCCTGCTTCGGTGGTTGGTCGACACCGACGTCCGACGTTTCCGCAACCTGCACGCTGCGGGCGATTGGTCGGCGGCCGTCGGCGCGTACGGTGGCACCTTCCTCGACGGGGTCGACGTCGCCGACGCACCCGCGTTCGAGGCCTGGCGCGACACCGTGCGCAGCGACCTGCACGAGCGCTACCTGGAGGCGTCCCTCAGGGCCGCGGCGGCCCTGGAGCTCCGCCGGAGGTACCGCGAGGCGATCGAGACGCTGCGCGCCGCACACGAACGCGACCCGTCGGCCGAGGACGTGGTGCAGGCGCTGCTCCGGTGCCTCGCGCTGGCCGGCGAACGCAGCGCGGCCGACCTGTGCTTCGCACGCTTCGAGACAGCGCTCGCGACCCACCTCGACGCGGGCCCGAGCGTCGCCACGCGAACCCTCATCGAGCGCATCCGCCGGGGCGACCCCATCGAGGCGCGACCCCACAACCTTCCCAGCCAGACGACCAGCTTCGTCGGGCGTGAGAGCGAACTCGAGGCCCTCGCGGAACGGTTGCGTCGACCCGAGTGCCGCCTGGTGACGCTGGTCGGACCCGGCGGCATCGGCAAGACGCGCCTCGCGCTGCAGAGCGCGGCGGACCACATCGGCGCCTACCGCCACGGCGTCTACCTGGTGCCGCTCACCACCGTCGTCACACACACCGGCGTCGCCATCGCCATCGCAGAGGCGCTCGAGCTCACCTCGCCCACGCGCGACGAACCATGGTCGGTCCTGGCGCAGCGCCTGCGTGAGCGTGAGCTCCTCATCGTGCTCGACGGCATGGAGCAGGTGCTCGAGGCAGGCGGCCGGCTGGCGCACCTGCTGACGCGGGCGCCGCTGCTCACCGTGCTGGTCACGAGCCGCGAGCCGCTCGGCCTCGCCCTCGAGTGGGTGGTCCCCCTCGCCGGGCTCGAGGTGCCCACCAGCGACCACGACACCGCCGACGTGAGCAGCCTGCGGCTGTTCGAGGACGCCGCGCAGCGGGTGTCACCCGGCTTCAGCCTACGGAGCGGCGACCGGCGTGGGGCGGCGCGGGTGTGCAGGCTCGTGGCGGGGGTACCCCTCGCGATCGAACTGGCCGCGAGCTGGACGCAACTGCTCAGCCCGAGCGAGATCGCACGCGCCACCGCGGACGATCTCGACTTCCTCGGCGCAACCGACACCGACCGCCCGGAACGACACCACAACCTCCGCACCGTGTTCGAGGCGTCCTGGGCTCGCCTCGACGGAAGCGAACGTGCGGCCCTGGTACGCACGGCGGTGTTCGCCGGCGACGTCGACGCCGCTGCGCTGCACGCCGTCGCCGACGCTGCGCTCCCGACCGTCCTCGGCCTGGCGAAACGCTCGCTCCTGTTGCGCAGCGCCGACGGCCGCTTCGCCATGCACGCCCTGGTGCGTCAGTACGTGCGAGAACGCCTCGACGGGCACGACGGCCTGGCGGAGACGTTGCGGCTGCGTCACCTGCGCTTCTACGCGGACCGGGTCGCGCAGTGGTCGTACGGGCGCGACCCGAGCGAGCTCCTCGCGAGCCTGCAACGCGACCTCGGCGAGGTCGACCAAGCGTGGCGCTGCGCCCTCGAGCGGGCCGAGTGGGACGCCCTCCAGACCATGCTCGCGAACCTGTCGCTGGCCCACGACCTGAGCGCGCGCAGCGACCGCTACCTGCAGTGGCTCGACGACGCCCTCGTCGCGCTCGACGCCGGGCCACGGCCGCACGAGCTGCACGCCCGCATCCTGGCTCAGCGCGCCGGTTGCCTCCATCGCCTCGGTCGCCTCGACGAGGCGGACACCGACGTCAACACCAGCCTCGCGCTGCTCCAGGGCGATGCGGCCGTGGTGGAGCGGTGCGTCGCGCTGCGGGTCCGCGGCAACGTCGCATACCAGCGCGGCGACCTGGCCACGGCCGAGGCGAGCTTCGCTGCCGCCCTCGCCTCGGCGCAGCGAGTGGCCGACAATCGGCTCATCGCCGGCTGCCACAACAACCTGGGGCTCCTCGCCAAGGCGCAGGGACGGCTCGAGGCCGCCCTGGAGCACCTCGACCTGGCCCTCGCACTCGCGCGTCGCTGCGACGACGCGATCTGCTCGCAGGTGCTGAACAACCTCGCCACGGTCCACACGCGGCGCGGCGATCCGCGCCGTGCCGAGGCGCTGCTGCTCGAGAGCATCGCCATCAAGCATGGCATCGGCGACCACCGTGGGTTGACGAGCACCTACGCGAACCTGGGCAACCTACGGGCACGAGCGGGGGACGTCACCGCCTCCGAGCACTACCACCGCGAGAGCATGCGCGTCGCGGCGCTCATCGACGACCGTGTCGCGATGGCGCGAGCCCACACCAACTTGGGCGAGCTCGCGTACCGTGCCGGCGATCTCGGTCGCGCCATCGAGCACTTCACGACGTGTGTCGACCAGAAGCGGGCGAACGGAGAGCACGGCGGCGCGATCGAGGCGTACGCCCGACTGGTGTCGTGCTCGCTCGCGACCGGCGAGACGGACGCGGCGCACGCCTGGGCGCTGGACGGCTGGCGGTACGCCCGACGCATCGGCGACGCCACCCTGGTCGGACCCTTGCGCGACGCCTGCGAGCCGCTGGTCGATGCCGGAGCACTGCCGATCGAGGCGTGCCGCGACAGCGATCGTGGCGCAACCGAGGGCGATGCTCAGCGCACGATGACGCGGTAGACCAGCGCCTCTTCCTGCCCAGGCTCGAGCTCGATGAAGAACGTCCAGCGGATCTCGTCGTAACTGCTCGGCTCGGCCACGCGGCGCTGCTCGTCGTCGCCGATGATCACCGGCGGCTCCGAGAACGTGAGGCCGCGATCGGCGGAGAACTCCGTCAGCAGGTCGTCCGAGCTCGGCGTGGCGGAGTTGGCGACGTACTCGGTCCCCTCGGGGACCGGCAAGCGGATCTGCACCAGGCCTGCGGGGAGCGTGGTGTCCGAGACGTTCTGGATGAAAACGCGGTACTCGACCGTCTGGCCGGGCCTGGCCTCGGTCGTCTCGCTGTAGCGCTCCTCGCGCGTGCCGTCGTCACGGGTCACGTGGCTGACGACGAAGATCTCGATGCGGTAGGCGAGCGGGTCGTCCTGCGCCACGGCGTGCCCGGCGACGAGCGAGAGCGCGAGCACAAGGGCGAGACAGCGGCCGACGAGGCCGCGGAGCGAACGGCGAGACGTGTGCTTCATATGCGTCAGGGTAGCGCACCCGGATGGGGGCGCCCTGAGGACGCGACCAAGAGGGCATCACGGTACGGGCGCGCAGCAGGCCATCCGAGGTCGAACGCGCGCTCGAACGCTGCGAGGGCCCCGTCCACGTCCGTCGGGCCGGCGGCCCCCTCGAGCCTCGCGCGAGCGAGCCGGTACGCCGCCTCGCCGTGCCCTCCGCTCGCGGCGGCGGCCCACCAGCGGAGCGCCGCCGCAGGCTCGTACGGCACGCCCAGGCCCATGTCGTACAAGAGCCCCAGTCGCCATTGCGCCTCGGCGTGGCCCGCGTCGGCGGCCAGGCGGTACCACGCCGCCGCCGCGCGTGCGCTCCAGGGCCGGCCGAGCCCAGCCTCGCTCAGGTAGCCGAGCATGAACTGCGCGTTGGCGTCACCCGCCCCGGCGAGCTGCGTCCAGACGCGCTGCGCGGCGCCGAAGTCGGCGTCGCGGAAGCGGTGCAGACCCGCGTCGAACGCCGGCGCGGCGCGACCCGCCACCCACGCTTGCGCCAGGACGAACAGGCCGAGCGCGACCGCGAGCGCGATGAGCATGCCCGTGCGCCTGCGCGTGACGCGCTCGGCCTCGACGCGCCGAACGCGCTCGTCGTACCCCTCGCCGAAGCGCCTCGGCAACTGGGCATCGACCGGCCGGGCCGGGCCGTGGTCCTCGCCGCCGAGGCCCCGCCACGCGGTCGGCACGCC